>DASZSI010000250.1:0-30121 GCA_035548775.1 Hyphomonadaceae bacterium | reverse complement strand
CGCCGTCGCCGGCGCCGTCGTTTCGAAATACCGCAACACAGGCCAGACCTGCATCTGCGCCAACCGCTTCATCGTGCAGGACGGCATCTACGATGCGTTTGCCAAAGCGCTTGCGGAGAAGGCTTCGCAACTGGTGGTAGGCGATGGCCTTGCCGGCGTGACGCAGCAGGGTCCGCTGATCAATGCGAGGGCGCTGCAGAAGGTCGAGGCGCATGTCGCTGACGCGCTGGGCCACGGCGCCAAGCTGCTCACAGGCGGCAAGCCGGATGCACACGGCCGCACCTTCTTCCAGCCGACCGTTCTGCGCGATGTTCAGCCCGATGCGCTGCTCTGCCGGGAAGAGACCTTCGGCCCCGTCGCCGGCCTCGTGAAGTTCAAGGCCGAGGAAGACGCCATCCGAATCGCCAACGACAGCCGCGCGGGTCTCGCCGCCTACGCCTTCACCCGTGACCTCGCCCGTTCGTGGCGCGTCAGCGAGGGCCTCGAGTACGGCATGGTCGGCATGAACACCGGCATGATCTCGACCGAGGTCTCCCCCTTCGGCGGCGTCAAGGAATCCGGCATCGGCCGCGAAGGCTCGAAATACGGCATCGACGAATACGTCGAGATCAAAGCGGTGTTTGTGCAGCTCTAGAGGCGGGCACGGACCTGCTTCGGTCTTTCGGCGCCCGGCCTTTCGGCCTCCAACGCTTCGGCCTTACTGCTTTCCGCGTTTCGCCGCCGCCTCCTGCCGCTCGGCCTGCCGCGAACCGGCCAGGATGCCGGTCATGGCGTAGTTGCCTTCGTGGCAGGCATATTCGTAGACGCGCCCGTCGAGCGCGCCGAACTCGTACTCGCCGCCCCAGGGATTGTCCCACATGGTCGGGTCTTCGACGGAGAACTGGTAGAGCACGCGATCCTCGGCCACGCGTTTGAATCGCTCGGTCACCTTCAGGTTTTCCCACGAACCCTGGAACGCCTGGCTTCGCGGGAAGTTGGTCGTCTCGACCACGAGCGTGTCGCCCTCGTACCAGCCAATCGAGTCCCCGAACCACGGGCGAATGCCATCAGTGCGATGCTTCGAGTTGAGCCGGACGATGCGAAGGTCGTGGACCATCTCGGCGAGGATGCCCACAGAGTCCTTGCCCTGAATGAACTGGTAGTTGTTGTTGTAATACCCGTTGGCCGACATCGGCGGCGCAGCGTTGCGGCCGAACGAGGTGAGGCACCGCTCGCTGGGGGCGCGCTCCTCGGGATTGTTCGTGGGCCGCCACTGATTGCTGGTGTCGCCATCGAGCGCGGCGATCGTGCCGTCCTCCTCGATGCGGAAGGCGATGCCGCCGATCGGCGCGCCGCTGACGGCGCCCGGCGCGAGGTTTTGCGCGAACGATCCGCCGCGGGGAGCGCCTCCACCCGTGGCGGGGCCTTTGCCACTGGCCTGAGCGGCAAGCTGGGCCCTGGTCAGTGGCGGCCGTCCGTTCGGTGTCGTGAGCAGCGAGGTGCGCGGCTCTCCGCCAACCCGCATGATGAGGTTGCCCGGATCGAGATAGGGCGTGTTGTAGCCGCCGACGTCCTGGCCGGCTTTCGGCGCGCCCCTGTTCGGATCGGTAACGGCCGAACCCAGCTTGTGCTGCCGGGCGACGTCGCCTTCGATCGTCTTGACCTCGGCGTCGGTATAGACCGCGCGGTCGCCATAGATGGGCGAGCGGGCAAGCGGCGTCAGCGTCACGTTCGTCCAGTAACCGCTGATATCGGGCTGGCCGAAGCTGTTGTACGGCGTCTTGAAATTCGCATCGGCTGGCTTGGGAGGTTTCTGCCCATAGGCCGGCGACAATGGCGCCAGTGACACCGAAGCAGCTACAGCGAGAGCAAGTCCGGCGACCAATGACGCTTTCATCGTTGTCCTCCCTAGTTCAAGCGCGGCAGTAATCTATCTTCTGCGCTTTACCTTGCAGATCAGCATGCCTCCCCGCAGCACGCGTAGCAACATGTCGTCGCCAGGCCGGTGAAAGACCGTTGTCGGCGTTGCGTCAGGCCTGACCACACGCCCGCCTTCAGCGAAGAAGGAAGATCACACCGTCGCCCCGTCCCGTTTGTGAACCAGCTTACCGCCAACAAACGTCGCATCAACATTCAGCGTGAGCAGGCCGCTGTCGGGAACCTTCAGCGGGTCTTCCTTCAGGATCACCATGTCGGCGAGCTTGCCGGCTTGCAGCGTGCCCTTGGTCTTTTCTTCCCACGACAGGTGCGGACCGTGCGCCGTGTAAAAGCGGATCGCCTCCTCGCGCGAGATCGCCTCGCCCGCGCCGTGCACGCGGCCTGAAGGGCCCTTGCGGGTGGTCGCTGCATAGAGCGCGACACGCGGATCGATTGGCAGGTTGTCGGAGGAGAAGGCCATGAAGATGCCGTGCTTCTTCACGGGCGTCACGACCGGGTTGTTGTGCTCAAGGCGCCAGTCGTCGAGCGTCTGCTCGTAGCGGCCTTCGAGGTTGTAGAGGAAGTTGGGCTGCTGGGCGATCATCATCGAGTGCTTCGCCATTTTCTCCATCGTCTCGTCGGGCGGCATGATGGTGAAGTGGCAGAGGAACCAGCGATGATCCTGCCGCGGATATTTGTCGAGCGCTGAGGCATATGCATTTACCGCCTGCACGATGGCCGCGTCCCCGATCGCGTGGAACGCCGTCTGCCAACCGGTGCGCGCGCAGGCGTCCACGATCGCCCGCAGGTCCGCATCCGAATACCGCCCCTTGCCGCGAAAGCCGGGCTGGCCGCGATAATCCGCCAACAGCCAGGCCGTGGGGCCCGTGAACCCGCCATCGACCAGGTTCTCGCCGATGCCGCCCAGCCGCACCCGATCGTCGCCGTCGCCGGATTTCTTGCCGAACGCCTTCAGCTTCTCCTCGCCCGGGAAGTTGATGTAGAGCGTGGCGCGCGGCAGGTCCGCGCCCAACTGATCGTAGATGCCACGCATGCGCCGCCAGGTGAGATCGCTGCTCGGCCGCCCAGACCCGCCCATCTCCACCGGTTCGTCATTGATACCGGTCGAGGCGGAATGGAACGAGGTTATCCCCTTGGGGAGCAGCGCCTTCAGCGAGTTGATATAACTCGCGCGTAGCGTCTCGAACGTATCGGGCGGAACCAGCCTAGTGACGATGTCGAACCGCTCGCGGATAATGCCGCTAGGCTCGCCGTCCGCCCCGCGCTCGATGATGCCGCTCTGCGGGTCCTCGGTGTTCTTGTTGATCTTCGCCGCCTCGAAGGCGCGCGAATTGGCGACGGCCGAATGCGCTCCGGCGCGCGTCAGCACCACCGGATTGTCCGGCGCCGCCGCATCAAGGTCGGCCCGCGTCGGATTTCGCTTCTCCGTCCACAGCGCTTCATCCCAGCCATAGCCGGTGATCCATTCGCCCTTGCCCAGTTCCTTGGCCTTGGCGCGTAGGACATCCTGAAGCTCGGCAATCGACTTTGGCTTGTCCGGTTCGATGGCGCGCGGCGCGAGTGAATAGATATGCACGTGGCAGTCGCTGAACCCCGGCATCAGCGTGCGGCCCGCAAGATCAACCTTGGTCGGTGCATCGAAATTGTTGAGCAACTCCGCCCCGCCCGTCGCGATGACCTTGCCGTCCTTCACTGCCACGGCCGTGCGCTTCGAGAACTTCTCATCGACGGTCAGCACCTGCCCGCCATGCAGGATCATGTCGGCTTGCGTCTTCCCCGCTCGACCCGGCTGGTTCATGCAGGCCGACAGCGCCGTCGATGCGCCGCCGAGGATCACGGAACGCCGGTCAACACGCATGATCATCTCCCCTTCGGCGCAAGCCAGAAATCGAGCCCAATAAATCGAACCTAGCGCCCTTGCCTTCCTGGCCCAAGTCGAGGCTTGCTCTCCTCACGGATTTTCGAGGGGAGCCTACGGTTGGAAAACACTTTCACCCATCCGCCCGACATGGGGCAGCCTCCGAAGCTGACCAAATCGCTGCGTCAACGCCACGTCACGATGATCTCCATCGGCGGGATCATTGGCGGCGGCCTCTTCGTCAACTCGATGGTCTACATCTCCGAGATGGGGCCGGCGGTGATCGCCTCCTACGCCCTGACCGGCCTGATGGTGCTGATCGTCATGCGGGCGCTTGGCGAAATGGCTATGGCCCGCCCCGGCATCGGCTCGTGCACCGAATATGTCCGCCTCGGCCTGGGCGATCTTGCCGGGTTCACGACCGGATACCTCTACTGGTATTTCTGGGTGGTGGTGGTGGCCTACGAGGCCATCGTCGGCGCCAAGATCATTCACGAAGACTGGCTGCCAGGTATTCCGGCCTGGACGATCGGCCTGACGCTCGCAGCCGTGCTGACCGGCTCGAACCTTCTTTCCACCCGATCCTATGGTGAGTTCGAGTTCTGGTTTTCCTCGATCAAGGTGGCGGCAATCGTGGTGTTCATCATCATCGCCGCCAGCTTCGCCTTGGGCCTCAATCCGGCCGGGCATCCAACGTTTGACTATCTCTGGAATGATGGCGGCTTCGCGCCAAAGGGCTGGCCGGCGGTGCTGGTCGGCGTGGTGTCGCTTGTCTTCACGCTGGTGGGCGCCGAAATCACAACCGTGGCGGCGGCCGAATCCAATGCGGGCGAGAAGGCGATCGCCAACCTCACCACCAGCCTCATCATTCGCATGCTGCTGTTCTATGTGCTGTCGATCACACTGATCATGTGCGTGGTGCCGTGGAGCGAAGTGGCCGGGCAGACGGGATTCCGGTCTCCCTTCACGCTGGCGTTGGTGAAAGTCGGCATTCCCTACGCGCCCACGGTAATGGACGCGATCATCGTGGTCGCGGTGCTGTCCTGCCTCAACTCGGGAATCTATGTCGGCTCTCGCGTTCTGTTCGGTCTGGCCGGCCGCGGCGACGCCCCCGCATTCCTCCGCAAGGTCGACAAGCGCGGCGTGCCGTCCGCCGCGATCATCCTCGGGGCGGCTGTGTCGCTGGGATGCGTCGCGCTCGATGCCTTTTTCCCGAAGGACTACTACGCCTTCCTACTAAACGCTTCCGGTGCGTTGATGCTGTTCGTCTACATAGCCGTGGCGGCAGCGCAGATCCTGCTGCGCGGAAAGACGCCGCCCGAGAAGCTCCAGGTGAAAGCCTGGTTGCATCCTTGGGCAGGACTTGCAGCTGTCGGCGGCATGCTAGCGGTGCTGGTCGCCATGGCGCTGACGCCCGCCCGGCAACCGGAATTCACCGCCTCGACGGTTCTGTTGGTTGTAATCGTGGCCGCCTATTTCGTCTTTCGACGTGGAAGGTCAAAAGTCACCGCGCCAGCCGAATAGCTAGTTTTCCGGGCCCGGAAAGTTCGGAAAGCCCCCGCCGCCATAGAACCCGCGCTGCATGCGCTTCTCGCCAGCCAGGCAATCCTGCTTTTCGGTCGGCAGCTTGAGCTGCGCGGGTATCACCCCCGCCTGCCCGGAAGCCGGCCTTGCCTCCCCATACTGCACCGGCGCAGCGTCCGGCAGTTCTCGCCCGGCGATCTCCAGCACCAGTTTTTTCCTGATAGTGGCCGCCAGTTGCTGCAAGCTAAACACCGGAGCGATAAATGCGCCCGCGCCGCCGATTACACAGCCCTTGTAGTACCGGTCGAGGTGGTCGATATCGATGCCGCGACCGCCATAGGGTCCCCCTCGGTCCTGCTCGAGCATGATCGGCAGGCCGTTGACGATGATTCCCTGCTTCACGACGAAGTCGCGCGCCTCTTCAACCGGCGGTCCGTAATTGTTGGCGCCGTCGCCGGAGACATCGATCACCCGGCGATGCGAGGCGATGTTGTTCTGGTCGATCAGTTTCTCGGCCCCATAAAGCGCCGTCGAGATCGAGGTGCGCCTTTCGCCGAACACAGGCTCCGCCGCCAGCCGGTCGGCAAAGGCATGGGCCGCCTTTTCGCTGTCGATGATGGTCCAGGGAATGGTCGGATAGGTCTCGGCCGCCCATTCCATATAGGTCACCGCGATCTTGCCTTCCGGTCCGCTCAGCAGGGCGTTGATGACATCCTTGTCCCGGAAAGCCTCGACATAGCCGTTGCGCTGCAGCGCATGCTCGTCCTGGTCCATCGACCTGGAAATATCGACCGCGAGCACTAGTTCGAGATCAACGACAAGCGGCTTTTGAGCGGTCGCCGAGTCGGCGCCAGCCAATGCTGCAAGCGCGAGGGCGGCGAGCGCCAGCTTGCGGAAGACGGGCTTCATGGCCGGGTCCTGGACCGGGTCTTTGGGTCGGGCGGAGCGTGCAGGCGAAGGGCTTGGCCAGCAAGCGCCACCCGACCCTCACCCAATCACGAAACCATGAGTTTTCCCATCGCAAACCGGCCGCCACAGCCGACACCAAAGAGCCGTCAACGGCAGTAGACCTTTTCCGCGACACGGTAGTAGGCTCGACGTGAACGCGAACCTCGGCTGGTGTTTCTTGATCCGTCGGGCTGGCCCCAGGGCGCGTTCATGACGGGGGATATGTGGCCATCGCCGCAGGCATGGCCGCTCGACGGGCGCATCATGAGGCGGCCTGGCAAGACACCAGCCGCGAAACCGCAGGGGAACGCCCTTGAAGGCAACGGACATCAGCCGTCCGGACTATTTTCACAAAGTGGTCGACTGCCAGTGGGCATGTCCTGCGCACACGCCTGTCCCTGAGTACATACGGCTGATCGCCGAGAGGAAATACACCGACGCCTACATGATCAACTGGAAGTCGAACGTGTTCCCGGGAATCCTGGGCCGCACGTGCGACCGCCCCTGCGAGCCCGCCTGCCGGCGCGGCCGTGTCGAAGAGGAGCCGGTGGCGATCTGCCGCCTGAAAAGGGTGGCCGCCGACAACAAGGACAACATCTCGGCCTTGCTGCCCGAGGTCGCCCCGCGCAACGGAAAGAAAGTTGCGTGCGTGGGCGCCGGGCCTGCCTCCCTCACTGTTGCACGCGACCTCGCCCCACTGGGCTATGAAGTCCACGTCTATGACGGCGACAAGAAAGCGGGTGGCATGATCCGCAGCCAGATCCCGCGCTTCCGCCTGCCCGAAGAAGTGATCGACGAGGAAGTCGGCTACATCACCGGCCTCGGCCCCGTGATGCATCTCTCGCAGGAGATCACCAGCCTCAAAGACCTGCTGACCAAGGGCTATGACGCGATCTTCGTCGGCACGGGCGCACCGCGCGGCCGCAACCTCGACATCCCCGGCCGCAAGGAAGCGGCGGGCAACATCCATATCGGCATCGACTGGCTCTCGAACGTTTCGTTCGGCCACATCGACAAGATCGGCAAGCGCGTGATCGTGCTGGGCGGCGGCAACACCGCGATGGACTGCTGCCGCACCTCCCGCCGTCTTGGCGGCGACGATGTGAAGGTGATCGTCCGTTCCGGCTTCAAGGAGATGAAGGCGAGCCCCTGGGAAAAAGAAGACGCGATGCACGAGGACATCCCGATCCTCAACTTCCTCAACCCCACGGAATTCACCCACAAGGACGGCAAGCTCACCGGCGTCACGTTCCAGAAGATGGCATGGACCACCGACGCAAAGGGCAAGAAGTCGCTGCAGCCGACCGGCGAGCCCGACCAGCATTTCGACTGCGACGATGTCCTCATCGCCGTCGGCCAGGAGAATTCCTTCCCCTGGATCGAGCGCGACATCGGCATGTCGTTCGACAAGTGGGACATGCCCGTCGTCAACACCGAAACGATGCAATCGGACATTCCGAACGTGTTCTTCGGCGGCGACGCCGCCTTCGGCCCGAAGAACATCATTTGGGCTGTGGCGCATGGCCATTCGGCCGCCGTCTCGATCGACAAGTTCCTGCACGGCGAGGACGTGAAGCAGCGTCCGCCGCCGGGCGTCACCGTGATCTCCCAGAAGATGGGTATCCACGAGTGGAGCTATGACAACGACCCTTCCAACGACAAGCGCTTCAAGGTTCCGCACAAGGACAAGGCCATCGCGCTGAAAGACGTGAAGACCGAGGTGGAGCTGGGCTTCGACCGGCCCACCGGCTTCAAGGAAGCGGAACGCTGTCTAAACTGTGACGTGCAGACCGTGTTCTCGCCCAAGGTCTGCATCGAGTGCGACGCCTGCGTCGATATCTGCCCGATGGACTGCATCACCTTCACGGCCAACGAGGACGAGCCGGAGCTGCGCGAACATCTGACGGCGCCTGCCCTCAACCTCGGACAGGACCTTTATATCGGCGAAGGCCTCGAGACCGGCCGCATCATGGCCAAGGACGAGGACGTCTGCCTGCACTGCGGCCTGTGCGCCGAACGCTGCCCCACCGGAGCGTGGGATATGCAGAAATACCTCATCGACATCACGCAGGCGGGGCCCGCATGCCGGACACGGTAGTTCAATCCTCGACGGCCCCGGCGCAGCTGACGGCCGTCAACGACTTTGTCGTGAAGTTCGCCAACGTGAACGGGTCAGGCTCAGCCTCGGCTAACGGCCTCTTCGCCAAGTCGATCATCCGCATGGGCGTGCCGGTCGCGGCGCGCAACATCTTCCCCTCCAACATCCAGGGCCTGCCGACCTGGTATGAAGTGCGCATCTCGGGCGACGGACATCTCGGCCGCCGCGGCGGCGTGGACCTCGCCGTGCCGCTGAACCCGCAGACCTGGGACGACGATGTGAAGGAGATCGTTCCGGGCGGATACCTCTTCTACGATTCCACCAAGCCGCTGCCGCCGTCGAAATTCCGGGAAGACATCCACATCATCGGCGTGCCGCTGACGGCCCTGTGCAACGAGGCCTACAAGATCCCGCGCGAGCGCCAGCTGTTCAAGAACATCACCTATGTCGGCGCGCTGTCGCACCTGATCGGCATCGATCCGGCAGTGGTGGAGCAGTTGCTCACTGAAGAGTTCGCCTCCAAGCCCAAGCTGATCGGCGCCAACCTCAACGCCTTCGTCATGGGCCGCGACTGGGCCGCCAAGCACCTGAAACCGATCGGCCTACAGCTGAAACATTCCGACGCCGTCGGCAACCGCATCTTCGTGGAAGGCAACGCAGCCGCCGCCCTCGGCGCTGTATATGGCGGGGCGACCGTGTGCGCCTGGTATCCGATCACGCCCTCCACATCGCTGGCCGAAGCCTTCACCGGCTATTGCGAGCAGTTCCGCACCACGGCCGACGGCGACAAGAACTACGCCATCGTGCAGGGCGAGGACGAGATCGCCTCGATCGGCATCGTGGTCGGCGCCGGCTGGAACGGGGCGCGAGCGTTTACCTGCACCTCCGGTCCCGGCATCTCGCTGATGAACGAGTTCATCGGCCTCTCCTACTTCGCCGAGATCCCGGCCGTGATCTTCGACGTCCAGCGCGGCGGCCCTTCCACCGGCATGCCGACACGCACGCAACAGTCGGACCTGCTGCTCGCCGCCTATGCCAGCCATGGCGACACCAAGCACGTCATGCTGCTGCCCTGCGACCCCGGCGAGTGTTTCGAGTTCGGGGCTTTGGCATTCGACCTTTCGGACCGGCTGCAGACCACCGTCTTCGTCATGCTCGACCTCGACATCGGCATGCAGGAATGGCTGTGCGAGCCGTTCAAGTGGGACGACAAGAAGCAGCTCGACCGCGGCAAGGTGATGACCGCCGAACAGCTCGAAGCCGGAACCTTCTTCGGCCGATACACCGACGTCGACAAGGACGGCATACCCTTTCGCACCTATCCCGGCACGCATCCCACCAAGGGCTCGTTCTTCACGCGCGGCACCTCGCGCAACCGCATGGCGGGCTATTCGGAAAAAGGCGTCGACTACCAGGACAACATGGAACGCCTGCTCGCCAAGTTCCACACGGCGGCGACCATTGTGCCCAAACCCGTCGTTCGGCCCGCCAAGCAGAAGACCCGCATCGGCGCCATCTATTTCGGGTCTACCACGCCGGCCATGCACGAGGCGCTGGAACATCTTGAAGCGCAGGGCCATCACATCGACGCCATGCGCGTGCGCGCCTTCCCGTTTGGCCAGGAAGTCTACGATTTCATCGATGCGCACGAGGAGATCTGCGTTGTCGAACAGAATCGCGACGCTCAGCTTCGCTCTCTCCTGATGATCGAGGGCGGCATCAACCCCTCGCGGCTCACCTCCATCCTGCACTATGACGGCACGCCCATCACGGCGCGCTATCTCGCCGACGCCATCGGCAACCGGCTGCAGGCGCAAAAAGGCGTGCGCCAGGTCGGCAAGAAACCCGGACCCAATCCCTGAGGATCAACCCATGACCTACATCCTCAAACCGAAGCTGCATCACCCCAGCCTGCCGAAGAACGAACTCGGCCTCACGCGCCGCGACTACGAGGGGAAAGTCTCGACGCTGTGCGCCGGCTGCGGCCACGACTCGATCTCCGCCGCTATCATCCAGGCTTGTTTCGAACTGGCGGTTCAGCCCCACCGGCTCGCCAAGCTTTCAGGCATCGGCTGCTCGTCCAAGACGCCGGACTATTTCCTTGGCCAGAGCCACGGCTTCAACTCGGTGCATGGTCGCATGCCGTCCGTTCTGACCGGCGCCAACCTTGCCAACCGCGACCTCATCTATCTCGGCGTCTCCGGCGATGGCGACAGCGCCTCCATCGGCCTCGGCCAGTTCGCTCACTCGATCCGGCGCGGCGTCAACATGAGCTACATCGTCGAGAACAACGGCGTCTACGGCCTCACCAAGGGCCAGTTCTCCGCCACATCCGACAAGGGCTCGAAGTCCAAGAAGGGCGTTGAGAACACCGAGAACGGCATCGACCTCGTCGCCCTCGCCCTGCAACTCGGCGCAACCTATGTCGGCCGCTCCTTCTCCGGCGACAAGCACCAGCTCGTGCCCCTGATCAAGGGCGCCATCTCGCACCACGGCCCCGCCTTCATCGATGTCATCAGCCCGTGCGTGGCATTCAACAACCACGCCGGTTCGACCAAGTCGTTCGACTATGTTCGCGAGCACAACGAAGCGGTGAACCGCCTCGACGTCATCCTCGGCCGCGCGCCAATCACCGCCGACTACAAGCCGGGCGAGGTTCGCGAGGTGACACAGCACGACGGCTCGGTCCTGCGCCTCAGGAAGCTGCACGAGGACTACGACCCCACCAACAAGATCGCCGCCGCCAACCACCTCGCCGAAGGCCACGCCAAGGGCGAGATCGTGACCGGCCTTCTCTATGTCGATCCTGACGCCACCGACCTGCACGAGCGGCTCGGCACGACGGAGACGCCGCTCAATACGCTCACAACCAAGCAGCTGACGCCCGGGGCGGCGGCCCTCGACAAGATCAATGCGAGCTTGCGGTAAACAACGATTGTCATCCCGGAAGCGCGAAGCGCTATCCGGGACCCATTGTTAGATCACGACAGCAGATGCGTGGGTCCCGGCTCTCCGCTTCGCTTCGGCCGGGATGACAATCGTGGAACTTGAACCGCCCTAAGCGCCAAACTTCCGCGCATCCACCTTCGCTTCGCCAGCAATCCCCGCATCAGCCGCATCCGCGGCCAGCGCCACGGCATAGCTGCCGCCTGCGATGCTCCACTGTTGCGCATCGGGGTGATAATGCGCCAGGAGGCGCGGGTCGGCCTCCACCTCCACCTTCGTGCTCTCGCCGGGGCCCAGCGTCACGCGCTTGAACGCGATCAACCGCTTCTCCGGCGACCCGTTGATGCTCGTGAGATAGAGCTGCGCCGCATCCGAACCCTCGCGCGCGCCCGTGTTGGCCACCGTGAAGCTGGCGCGGATGGTGTCGCCGCCGGAAACCTTCAGGCCAGAGCGGGCAAACATGGTGTATGACAGGCCATGGCCGAAGGGGAACAGCGGTGCGATCCCTTTGCGAGCATACCACCGATACCCGGCATCGGCGCCCTCGGGATAGGTGATCGTGGTCGGCGTCCATTGCCGCGCGCCGAGGCCCGGGAGTTCCGGCCGCGGCGAGTCCGAGGCCTGCTTCGGAAAGGTCATCGGCAATCGGCCCGACGGGTTCACCTTGCCCGCAATGATCTCCGCAATCGCCTGTGCCCCCTTCTGGCCGGGATACCACGCCGCGATAACCGCCTTCACGCTGTCGAGCCACGGCATGGCGACGGGGTTGCCGGTTTCCAGCACGACGATGGTGTTGGGGTTGGCCTTGGCCACGCGCGCGATCACCTCGTCTTTGCCGTAAGGCAGCGTGATGTTGGGAATATCGAAGCCTTCCATCTCGTGCCTTGCGGCGAACACGATGGCCGCATCGCATCGCCTCGCCAGCGCCTCGGCGTCCTCCGGATAGGCGCCCGGATCGTATTCGATACTCGCGTTCTGCACCGCCAGCGTCAGCTCGCGCACCGGCGTGGAGCCAAACCAGCGCTCGACCCTGAGGCTCGCCATCGGCCCTTCGCCGCCTACCGGGATCGAAGCGGTCCAGCCGCCCGGCGGCATGGTTTGAGCCGATCCGCCGCCCGACAGCACGCCTGTCCGCGCCCTGCCGCCGATCACCGCCAGCGACACGATCTTGGAATCGAGCGGCAGCAGGCCGTCATTCTTCAGGAGGACGATGCCGCTGCGCGCCACCTCCAGCGCCAGGGCGTCGCCTTCCTCCGGCACAACGACCGCCCGCCCGCCATGGGCATGCGGCGGAGCCGGCGCCGTCAGGCCCACGGCATGCATCGATCTCAGGATCCGGCGCACCATGTCCGACAGGCGATCCCTCGGAAGGCCGCCATCGCGCAGCGCATCCTTCAGCGGCCCGTCGAACCACACCCGGCGGTCCAGCTGCGAACCGGATTGCTGGTCAAGGCCGTTGAGCGCGAACTCCCAGCCGCCCACCGCGCCCCAGTCGGACATGACCCACCCAGGAAACTTCCACGCGCCTTTCAGCACCTTGTTCAACAGCGTGTCGCTGCCGCAGCACGGCTCGCCATTCACCCGGTTGTACGCGCCCATCACGGCGCCGGGCTGGCCGCGCTCGATCGCGATCTCGAAAGCCAGAAGGTCGGATTCCCGATGCGTCTTGAGATCCAGCACTGCATTCGCCGTCAGCCGGTTTGTCTCCAGCGAATTGAGCGAGAAATGCTTCACGGTCGAGATCACGCCCTGGCTCTGCGTGCCGGCCACTTCTTCTCCCGCCATCACGCCGGACAGCAGGGGATCCTCAGACAGGTACTCAAAATTACGCCCATTGCGCGGATCGCGCGCCAGGTTGACGCCGCCGCCGAGCAGGACGTTGAACCCGCGCTGCTTCGCCTCCCGCCCCAGCACCTCGCCCACGCGCCGCGCCAGCGTGGGATCGAACGATGCAGCCAGCGCCAGGCTGGATGGGAATGCCGTCGCCGTATCGTTCGGCCGCACGCCGTCGGGATTGGTCACGCCCAGCGAAGCATCGGTTTCCCGCAGCGAGGGAACGCCCAGCCTCGGCACACCGTGAACATAGCCCGCCCCCGGCACTGCGTCCGCCGGCATGCTGGACATGTCAAAGCCGGGAAACGGAAGGTTCATGACGCCGTGAAGCAGCGACACCCGCTCCTCATCCGTCATGTGAGCTTCGGTCTCCGCCGCCCACCGGTCCGAGTCGTTTATCTCGCCAGGCGCCACATGCCCCTCCGTAAGGCGCCCACCATAGCGACCTCAGGCGCGAGGCCAAGCGCGCGGCGGGCTGGCTCGCGGCATCGGGATGACCTAGTGATTAGCCGGGAAACAGGAGTAGGCGATGGCGGGCTTTACACGCAGGCGCATGATCCAAGGCACGGGCGCGCTGGCGACCGCAATGGCCGCCTCGCTCGAAGCGATCGCGGCCCCGGCGAAACGCAAGCCCAATGTCATCATCGTCCTTGCCGACGACCTTGGTTACGGCGACGTCGGCGCGTTCGGCGCCAAGCTGATCAAGACCCCCTCGCTCGACCGCATGGCGAAGGAAGGGGCGATGCTGAAAACCTTTTACGCCTCGGCCAACATCTGCACGCCTTCGCGCGCCGGCCTCTTGACCGGGCGCTATCCCATCCGCACCGGACTTGCCTACGAAGTCATCCAGGCGACCGACACCAACGGCTTGCCGCTGTCGGAAGTGACAATCGCGGAGGCGCTGAAGCCTGACTACGCCACCGCGCTCATCGGCAAATGGCATCTCGGCCACGTCACACCATTCTGGCCGCCGACCGTGCAGGGCTTCGACCTGTTCTTCGGCCTGCCCTACAGCCACGACATGAAGCCGCTCAACCTCTACACCGCCGAGCCGGGTGTTGAGCTCACCAAGGAAGACGTGGACTTCCCACAGCTCACTGCCCGCTTCTTCGATCGCGGCTTCAAGTTCATCGAGGACAACAAGAACAATCCCTTCTTCCTGGTGCTTGCCCTCACCGCGCCGCACGTGCCGCTGAACCCGCATCCCGATCACATGGGCAAATCGCAGGCGGCCGCCTACGGCGACGTGGTGGAGGAGGTTGACGAGAATGTCGGCAAGCTGCTGAAAAAGCTGAGGGCGCTCGGCCTGGAGCAGGACACGCTGGTGATCGTCACCTCGGACAACGGCCCCTGGTACCAGGGCTCGACCGGCGGCCTTCGCGATCGCAAGGGTGGCGCCGGCTGGGAAGGCGGCTATCGCGTGCCCTTCATCGCGCGCCAGCCCGGCACGATCCCCGCCGGCCTCGTCAGCGACCAGATCGCGATGAACATCGATTTCATGCCGACCATCATGGCCTGGACCGGCAAGCCGTTGCCCGCCGGCGTCGAGATCGACGGCCGCGACATCACCGGCCTCATCACCAGGAAGGGCGCAACCACGCCGCACGACGAACTGATCTTCTTCAACAACGAGAAGATCGCCGCCATCCGGAACCAGCGTTGGAAATACATCGTCCGCAGCTATTACCGCAGCTACGAATTCCCGCTCGACACCTACAAGTGGGATGTCCTGATCGACCTCAAGACCGACCAGGCCGAAGCCTACGATGTCTCCGCCCTTCACCCCGACGTCCTCAAGGACATGAAGTCCCGGCTCGACGCCGCCCGCAAGACTTTCGATCCGATGGCGATCCACCAGCCGCCTGACCGGCTGCCCGGCCAGAAATGATCACTCAAACCTGGACTTCGGAATCCGCGTGATCCGGCAGGCGAGGTCATCCTCCCCCGAGGCGACGATATAATGATCGCCCGCATCCACGATGCCTGTCGTGAAAACGATGTCGCGGAGATACCGCAGCGGGTCTAAGTCGCGCGAAATCTCCCGCCGGGCCTCCAGCAGCGGTTCCCGGTCCTCCAGCCGTATGATGCGCGTGGGATCCTCGCGATCGAGCAGAGCCCAGAAGGTGCGATATGCGCCCACGCTCTCGTTCGGCTCGACGCCGTGGTAGAGAACCAGCCAGCCGCGCTCCGTCAGTATGGGAGGCGCCCCGCCGCCGACCTTTGCCGACGCCGGCGAATTTCGCCTCGGCCGAATTCCTGGCCGGTCCATCGGCCTCCAGTGCAGCCCGTCAGGCGACTGCGCCAGCAGAATGGCCGGACCTGAAAGATACTCGCTGTCCGGCGGATAGGCGAAATAGCACTGGCCCATGGGCCGTGTCAGCGCCGCAAACGCGCCGCCCACCTTGCCCTCGAACAGCAGCATGTCCTTGTTCTGGTGATCGAGCACGATCCCGGCGAGCCGATAGTCCAGGCCATTGCCGGAGATGTGCATCGTGGTGCAGTGCCGTTCCGCGCTCACCGAGCATGCGGTCATGTACCAGCGGTCTTCGATCCGGCTGATGCGAGGGTCTTCGACGCCGTATTCCTGATAGCTGGCCTGCGGTCCGATCGCGCGGTCGTAGTGCGCCGCTACAACCTCGCCGCCGTCCGGCGAAAGCTCGACGGGCAGGCACCACGACAGGGATGTCAGGATCAACGTGGGCGCCCGCGAACCGAGAAGGTGAAACTGGCGTGGATCGCTGGCGTCCACGTCCGACTTCGGGAACCGGTCCAGGCCGAACTTCCCGCCATCCCAGCGAATGGAAAGAACCCCATCGCTCTGAACGGGGCGCCTCAGCGCCTCCGCCACGCGCACCATCAGCAGCAGATTGCCGTTTGGCAGTCGCGTCAGGCCGGGATTGAACGCTCCCAGCACATAGGTCTCCTCGCCCAGGCCTCGCAGTGGCGAGTGCGACAGGTCCACATCGCGCGGGCTGAAGATGATGAAATCGTCGGCATCCTTCATGCCAACGATCTGGAGCGCCCAGGCCGGGTATCAACCGCCAGCGACAGGGCTTTGCCCCAGCTTGCCAAAAGAACCGGGCGGCTGCTGCGAAGCAGCCGCCCGCAGGGCGACGCAGCTGGGGGCCGGCGTCACCGACTCGCGGTGTTGCTTCTGTTGTCAGCGGTCAGGCTTCCCGCTGGCGAGCCGAAATTATTGAGAGCTTCCATGATCGCGCTGTGCATGCAGGCCTGAACGACCGGCCGCGTGTTGAACGAGCTGGATCCCCAGCCGCAAACGGTGCGCGCCGCCGCCGTCATGCGTTTCATCAGCGTGTCGACGCCGGCCGGATTGGACAGGTCGAGGTCACCGTAGAAAACCGAGATGGAGGACGTCTGAAAGCCAAGGGCGTCGGCCTTGTTTTCAGCGAGCGCCGGTTTGGGAGCAGCGGCGGTGATCGCCAGGGCAGTCATGAGGGTTACAAGTACGCGGGTCATGTTTTGTCTTTCTGAGGAGGTTTGGGTTGGGGAGTTGGGCCTAGCGCGCCGATTCTTTCGTCGGCGTGTTGGATGGAGGCAGGAGCTTGGGCACGAGCATTCCGGTCCGGCGGCGATAGGCGAGATATTTCTCGCCGAACGCTGCAACCAGGTCGCGCTCCTCGAACTGGATGGCGATCAGGATGTAGGCCGTCGTCATCAGTGCGAAGACAAGGTGGGCGATGGTCATCACCGGCGCGGCCCAGAAGATGATCAACCAGCCGATATAAAGCGGATGGCGAACCGCCTTGTAGAGATTCGGGGTGTGGAACTGCGGAGGGCGATATTCGAGGTTCAGCAACTGGCGCCACACCTGCGTCAGGCCGAACAGGTCGAAATGATCGATCAGGAAGGTGGTGTAGACCAGCAGCAGCCAGCCGAAGAGATAGAAGCCGATCACGAAATCCCGCGCGATCGGGTTGGTCACTTCCCACACCACGCCGCCGATCGGCTGCCAGGCGGCGAACAGCACCACCATAAGGACCGAACTGACCAGGACGTAGGTTGAACGCTCGGCCGATTCCGGAACGATGCGGGTCCACCAGCGCTTGAAGGCCGGCCGGGCCATGCCGGAATGCTGGACGGCGAACACGGCGAGAAGGCCAAGGTCGATCGCCAGCGCGGCGGCAAGCGGCAGGGTCGGTGGGGCGTCCAGCGCCGTCGGCGTGAAGAAGCCTCCGATGAAGCCCATGCCGTAGACGAAGACGCCTAGGGTAAAGACGTAGGTCGCTAGTCCGTAGAGAAAGATGGCTAATCGCGTCATCGCGGTCTCCTGTTGTGCAACGCAGGAGAGATGCGTCATGGCGCCTGGGGACCGCATCGGTGACCGGCCCCTATTTTACAGAAATCGCGCCCCTAATTTTCGGCGGCGCTTTCCAAGATACCCAGCTTGCGGGCTTCGGCTGCAGCTTCGCGGCGGGTGGCGACGTCCAGCCTCGCCATCAAGGCCGATACGTGATGCTCGGCCGTCTTGGCGGAAATGCACAGCTTGTCTGCTATTTCCGCGTTGCTCAGCCCCGCTCCGACCAGGTTCAGCACCTCTGCCTGGCGACGCGTCAATCCGGCCGGGTTGGCGCGAGTACCCGCAATCGGCCCACGGGGAATCGCCCGCACGCCTGCCGCCCGCATCTGCCGGCGCAGCTTCGCCGCGGCCGGCGCCGCGCCCAGGCGGTCGAAGATCGCCAACGCCTCGCGCTGTCCCTCTTCGTCGCCGCCGCTGAGCGCAATCGCCTCCTCATAAGGACAGCCCATGGCCCGCCAGGCCTTCGCGGCCTCACGCCATCGTCCCTGGCACTGGTCCCGGAAGGGCTGCGCCAGCTTGCGCACGTCCGGCAGTCGCTCTTCCAGCAGGTGCAGCCAAAGCCCGGTGTCGCTGACCACCCATATCGCACCGCGCTCAATCGCCAGGTTGTGCAGCTCGTGCAACCGCAGGATCGTCGCATGATCCGCATCGCGGGACGGATAGTTCGATCGCGGCTCGCTGGGGTCAGGAATGCTGCGCGACAACCACGCCTTCTCCGCATCGAGAACGGCGACATACATGCTGCGCTGAAGCTCATCGACGCCAGCAGCCAGCCGGCGCGTGTGGGCCAGGGGTTCGTCAGCATCGGCGTCGCCGCGCCGCAGCCGAACCCTGGCCAGCGCCGTCAGCGCCGGAAAGCGGAACAGGTCCGGCACGCCGGTCCAGCCGCTGACCAGCTGCGCCTCGGCCTCCGCGCCGGCCCAGTCGCCCTGGTCCAGCATCGCCATCGCCCGCCAGCCGCGCAGATACGATTCCCAGTGGGTCAGGTCTCGGTCGCAGGCATAGTCGGCGCCATCCTTGATCAGCTCAAGCGCCCCGCGATAGTCGCGCCGCCAGTAGTAGCTGCAGGTGAGGTTGCAATAGGCGCGCTCGACATGGTCGGGGAAACCAGCCTTGCGCGCCAGCTCCATGCTCTTGCGCAGGTCGGCGTCCGCCGAGGTGCCGTCCATATCTATGCGCGATGTGCCGACATTGCCGAGGGCGTGGATGATGATCTCCTGCTCGCCCAGCTGTTCGGCAAGCTCGATCGCCCGCTGGCCCCATGCGATCGCGTTTTCCGAATTCTGCGCCAGCATGTCGAGCTGCGCCTGGTGCGAGTAGGCCCAGGCCAGCTCCGGTCCCGGCGGCGCCGCCTCAAGCACGGTGATGGCCTCGCGCACGAAACGTTCCGCGTTCACACGTTGCCCGCACACCCACGCATAGCGGCTGAGGCGGGTCAGGTCGCGCCCAAGCGCCAGGGCCTCGCCGGCTTTCCTTCGATGCGTCGACGCCTCCAGCATGGAAGAAAGCGCGGCATGGGAATCCCCCATGAGATACGACTGCTCGCCATATCGCTCGAGCGTGTCGACGACCGCGCTTGAAGACATCGCGTCGCGATGGCGCAGCATCGCGGCATAGTGCGAGGCGGCTTCGCGATTGGCGCCGGTTCGCGCTGCATCCGCGGCGGCGCGCTGCGCATAGTCCAGCAGGGTCGCCACATCACCCGCCCGCTCGGCGTGGTGCGCCATTTCACTCGCCCGGACCTGAGCAGATGCCTTCAGGGCATCGATCGTTCGCTGGTGAAGGTTCCTTAGGCGGGAGACGGACAGCGACCCCTCGATCGCTCGGCGCGCCAGCTCGTGCCGGAATTTCAGCGTCATCCCCTCCGCCATGACGAGCATGCCCTTCTCGATGCAGGCATCGAGACCGGCCTCCATGGCGTCGCCAACCAGCTTCGATACGATCGCGGGGTCGGCCTTTCGCGGGAAAATCGAAACGGCCTCCAGCACCAGCCTACCGGCCGCTGGCAGTCGCGCCGCCCGCGCAAGCGTCGCATCGCGAACCGTCTCGGGCGGAGTATCGCCGTCCACCGCCAGCGCCTCCGTCACCATGAAGGGGTTGCCGCCGGTCAGCGCGAACAGCTCGTCCGCCTGCCGGCCCTTGCCCGCCGCAAGCTCGGCCACTGATCGCAGCGACAGCGGCTCCAGCGTCATGCGCTCAACCACGCCAGACGCCGCCTCGCCCAGCACGTCACGTAGCGCCGACGGCGATCCGACCTCCTCGTCGCGATAGGTGATCAGCACCAGGGCTCGCACCCGCCCGATCCTCCGGCCAAGGAAACGGATCAGGTCAATCGTGGCCGCATCGGCCCAATGCATGTCCTCAAGCACCATCAGGGCCGGCTTGCCCGGCTGCGCCAGCAGGCCGAGTACAGCCTCGAACGCGGCAAGGTGCCCTCCGGAAACATCGATGGCCGCGCCACTCGCCCGGGCGATGTCCCGCAGCGGCAACAGCGGTTCCGGTGTCGTCAGGTTCTCGCAAGCGCCGAAATAGACCCGCGCGTCTGGCGCGTGGTCGCGGGTAAATCGTTCAACCAGCGTAGTTTTCCCAGCGCCAGCCTCGCCGGAGATCGCAAAAATACGCCCTCGCCCCGCGCCGGCGGTGGCAAGCGCCTCGCCAAGCCGGCGCAGGTGCTCGTCGCGTTCCAGAAAGTCCATCAGTCTTACCCGGTCCGGCCCCCAGCCTTTCAGGCCTAACTCTACGCCGCGCGTCTGCCCGCGCCGTGCATTTTACCTAACTGGATCATACAGCCGCGTCTTGTCCCTGTGCAGCATGTGGGAAGAAGAATTCCGGCGAAAAGGAAATGACGGAAACTAGCCGGAAACAGCGGTCCAGGCGTCGGTCCCCGCGAGAAGCGGGCGAGCGTCATTTCCGAAATCGGCGGCCACCGCAAGGGGGCGGTTTCGCCAACCGTCAGCCGGCCCCTAGCGCACGATCACCAGCGGTGGACCGTCAATCAATCGCCCCACAATAGCGACGGATTTGAAACCCGCATCGGTCGATTTTTCGAGCACCTCCCCGGCGATCTCTTTCCCGCACGCCACCAGCAGGCCGCCGCTCGTTTGCGGATCGCACAACACGTCGCGCTTCCAGTCATCGAACCCCGGCGGCAGCCGGACCGCATCGCCATAGCTCTGCCAGTTCCTCGTCGCCGCGCCTGTCCGCACGCCCTCCCGCGCCAGCGCCTCAACGCCAGGCAGCAGCGGCAGGGCGGACGCGTCTATCTCGGCCGACAATCCTGCGCCCCGCGCCATCTCAAGCGCATGCCCCAGTAGGCCGAACCCCGTTACATCCGTCAGCGCGTGCACGCCGTCCGTCGACCCGAGATCCTTCCCAACCACATTGAGTTGCGTAGTTGACGCGATCAGCGCGTCATAGCCGGCCTTGTCGAGCCGGTCCTGCTTGAGCGCCGCACTGTAGACGCCGACGCCCAGGCCCTTGGTCAAGATGAGGACGTCCCCGGCCTGGCCCGTCTTGTTGGTCAGCACCTTGTCTGTATGCACCAATCCCAGCGCTACTAACCCATAGATCGGCTCGACGCTGTCGATTGAGTGGCCGCCCGCAACGGGCACGCCCGCCGCCGCGCAAACCGATGCGCCGCCCGCCAGGATTTTCCGTATCATCTCCACCGGCATCTTGTTCACCGGCATGCCCACGATCGCCAGCGCAAGGATCGGCGTCGCGCCCATCGCGTAGACATCCGACAGTGCATTGGTCGCCGCGATGCGCCCGAACTCGAACGGATCGTCCACCACCGGCATGAAGAAATCGGTGGTCGCAACCAGCGCCTGGGTGTCGTTCAGCCGCCAGACCGCCGCGTCGTCGGACGTTTCCATGCCCACCATCAGGTTTGCGAAACTCGCGCCCGCCGGCACGCTGGACAGTACGTCGCGCAACACCGCAGGCGACAGCTTGCAGCCGCATCCCCCACCGTGTGCCAGCGATGTCAGGCGTACTGTTTCCGGCATATCTCATCCTGCTTGCTCGACGGCCGGAGTTTGATAGCAGGTCATCGAAGCCGCAAACAGGGCGGGACTGGTCAGGCGCATGTCAAACCCAGGCGTAACAGAGGCGGTCGACCGGCTATCGCTGTCGAAATTCGACTTGCTGATCGATGTGCGCAGCCCTGGCGAATTTGCCGAAGACCACATCCCCGGCGCAGTGAACCTGCCGGTTCTGGACAATGACGAACGCGCGCAGGTCGGCACGATCTATGTCCAGCAGTCGCGCTTTCTCGCCCGCCGCATCGGTGCCGCGCTGGTCGCGCGCAATGTCGCGCGCCATCTCGACACGGTGCTCAGCGACAAGCCATCGACCTTTCATCCGATGATTTATTGTTGGCGCGGCGGCCAGCGCTCCAACTCCATGGCGATCATTCTCGCGCAGGTCGGCTGGCGCGTGTCCGTTCTCAAGGGCGGCTACAAGACCTATCGGCGCGCGACGCAAGGGCGGCTTTACGAATCCGCCCTGCCTTTCCGGTTCGTCTTGCTCGACGGCGGCACGGGCAGCGGCAAGACCGCGATCCTCAGGCGTGCGGGCATGCTCGGCGCGCAGGTCATCGACCTCGAAGGCATCGCCCGGCATCGCGGCTCTCTCTTTGGCGCGGTTGCGGAACCGCAGCCTTCGCAAAAGTGGTTCGAGTCCCTGTTGCTCGACCAGCTGGACCGCTTCGATCCTGCCAAGCCCGTCTTGCTGGAAGCGGAGTCCAACAAGGTCGGCAACCGGTCCCTGCCGCCCTCCCTATGGCAGGCGATGCAGGCGGCACGGCGCATCGAACTTGTCGTCCCGCTGGAAGCGCGCGCGGAGTACCTCGTGCGCGCCTATCCCGACATCATAGCCGACCGGCCGAGGCTGGAGCGCATTCTTGCCCAGCTGGAAGTCTACCCCGGACGCAAGCGCCTGGCCGCCTGGCGCGAGCTGGCCGAGGCGGGCGACTTCCGCGAGCTAGTCCAGCAAGTTGTCGAGTTGCACTACGATCCTGCCTACACCCACTCGCGCAAACGCGACGAACGCCCCCGCCTTGCAACCCTCAACCTTCCATCGCTGGACGAAGCTGCGATCGATCTCGCCGCTCGCCAGATCGCCGAACAACTTTCCACGCTATAAGAGCAGTCCGCCTGCAAACGCCGCCCGCGACTACGGCTTCGGCGCCGGCCGTTGATAAAGCTCGATCTTATAGCCGTCGGGATCCTTGATGATGTTGGTGCCATCAACGATCTTTTCCTGCGGATAGCCTGCCGCCACGACCCGTTCAGCCATCTTGCGGCCGTCCGGGACAACGATGGTGATCGATCCGAACTCGCTCGCCCCGGGTTTCACATCGCCCTTGCGGATCACGATCAGCGTGTCGGCGCGCGTGTCGCCAGTCATGCCGAGCAGGTATTCCACCGCATCGCCCTGTGCGGGGACTCGCGCATCGACCTTGAGGCCAAGCACCTCCGTGTAGAATTTCTTCGAGCGCTCGAGGTCGCTGACACGGATGCCCAGGCCCGAAACGCGGATCGGCATCACATCAGCCGGTGGCCCCGCGGTCTGCGCCAGTGCAGCCCCAGCAAGCGCCACCGCCATCGAAGCGGCGAGGAGAGTCTTCACTCCGATGGGCATCTATTGTCCTCCGTTCTGCGCCGTCGCGGCGGCAATGGTGGCGGGCACCGGATAGACCTTCAGTGAGTCCCCGAACGGCACTTTCGGATCGGGCACCAGCCCGTCGATGATCCGGAACGTGCCCGCAGGGACTGCAGGAGGAGGCACAGCCGCCGCCTTGTAGCTTTCGACCGCCGCGACTTCCTTGCTCGCATCCGGCGTCATGACAAACGCCGGCACGGCCTCCACCCGCAGCGCAAACGAGATATGCGTCTTTTCTCCGCCTGCGCCCGCAGGACTATAGTCCGCGTTGCGGCGCAGCGCGTAATAGACGTCCGGCAGCCTCACCCAGGTCAGCGCCTCAATCACCGGGCCCCGTGCGCCGACCCAGCCCTGGTAGACCGGCAGCCACGGCCGATAGCCGCCGACATATCCCTTCAATGTCCCGTCCGGATTCATCTGCAAGCTGACCTGCGCTTTCAGAAGCTCCAGGTCCCGCGAATAGCTGGGATCGCGCAGCATGATCTTGTCGGTCGGCATGGTGGTGACGATCCGGCCCTTGGCGGTTTTCGCCTTGAACAGCGCCTCGTACTTGGCGTCAGGCCTGATGCGGAAGGTGTAGTCGTGCGCGATGTCGCCCTTGCCGTCCTTCACCAGCTTGTCGCCGCTCATGTAGAAGCCGACATCGACATCGCTGTCGTTCATCGGATCGGCGCCCTTGCCGCTCACCACGATCACGATCGTCCACGCGCCCTCGCGCATGCTGTCGTTGAACGTCAGCGCGCCGGAAGACAGCCGCTGCGGACCGCGATAGGTCTTCCAGCACCCCAGCGTCTTGTAGAACGCGTTGTCTATGCCCTTCTCGCCGGTTGGGCTTATGAAGCCTGTCTTCTCGTCGCCATCGAGATTGATGCCTTCGGCGATCTTGCCGCTCACCAGCTTGAACACCCCGGACTCAGGCGTCGAGGTAGGGTTCATGTAGACGTTGGCGCGGTCCTTGCCGCGGAACGCCATCTGGTTCTGGCCGTGCACGGGGCTGCGGGAAGGGTTGGCCGGATCGCGCAGCCATTTGGCCTCAGCCGGCGTATACCCGGCCTTGATCAATTCCTGCACCCAGTCCGGCTCGTGGTTGGATCCGTCGGGACAATCCGCGCCCGGATCGATGACGCCGGTCTTGGCGCCATAGTACATCGCCGGTTCGTTCCACTCGATCGCATAGGTGCGCGTCCAGGCGGCTGCGCTGCCACACGCCAATGCAATGGCTGCAACCGATAGCGCCCCGAAAGTCAGCAGGCGTTTCATGACTGCCCCCCTCACGCCATAACTTCGCTGATCGGCCGCGATGTCTTCATGGCGCCGGCGCCAAACTCGCCCACCGGCGCGCCGACCAGTTGCTGCGCCGTCAGCGACACTCGTGTCACCGACTCGCCCTTCATGGCGATGTGCTGGCCGGCCTTGTGCTTGCCGTTGGCGCCGCCGGCCAAAAGAATCGGAATATTCTCCAGCGAATGGATCTTGGCATAGCCGGTGTCGCTGAAGCCCATGATCAGCGAATGGTCGAGCAGCGTGCCATCGCCTTCCTTGATCGCGTCCATCTCGTTGAGGAAGTCGCCGAAGCCTTGCATCACCAAGCCAGCGAGCTTCGACGTCATCGGCTGATAGCCGAGCTTGGCGTCGGTCGGCTCATCGTGCGTGTACTGGTGATAGATCTTTGAATCGCCTGCGATGTAGGTTTCCGACGAGCCCGGCGTGTGCACGCAGTTGAACACGCGCGTCTGGTTGCACGCCATCGCCATGGCCAGCAGGCGGGCCATCGTCTTGTTGTTGGCGTTGACGATGTCGACTGATGCGCCGCGCTTGCCTTCCTCTGGCCGCTTCGGAACGACGCAGGCTTCGCACTTCTCCGGCTTCTGCAGCTGGATGGCGAGCTGGTTTTCCATCTCGCGCACCGAGGTGAAGTACTGGTCCAGCTTCACCTGGTCGGCCTTGCCGACATCGGCCATCAGCGCCTGGCGCTGGTCGGTCACCGCGGACAGGACGCTCTGGCGCAGCATCACGTTGGGATCGGGCTTCCAGTTGGGATCGTTCGGGTCCTGGAAGCCTTCGCCATAGATGCGGCCGTAGAGGTCAATCGCCGTGATCTCAGGCGTCGCAAACGCCTTGCCGGTCCGCGTCGAATAGCTCAGCGACTTGCCGGACGGCGAGATGTCGAGCTGCTTGAATCGGGTCGACCCGCCGATCGCATCCGCCACGACCGTATCGAAGGAAGGCCCCTCGAAACTGCCCGTCATGGATGGCGCGATCCCGGACAGGATCGAGGCGTGACCGCTCCAATGCACGACGTTTGGCTTGCCGTCGCCAATGGCGCGGAAGCCCGAGAACACCGACACCTTGTCCTTCACCTTGGCGAGCGAGGCCAGCTCCGGCGTGATCTCATATCCGGCGCCTTGCTTCACCGGCACCCAGCGTGTTCCGCCGGCCGGCGTGTCCGTAAGACCCAGCCCCCAGAAATAAGTGCCGAACCGAACCGGCAGCTTGGCGCCGTCCGCCCACGCATTGCCGTTGGCGTTGAGGAAAATGTCGAGCGCCGGAACGCCCATGCACACGGCAGATCCGCCGAGCAGGCCACGCAACATGGAGCGGCGGTTGAAACGAGGAGTCATCACTTTCCTCCAGTGGAAGCTGATTGAGCGGCCGCGCTCTTCACGTCCGGCGCCTTCGCGCCGGCGGGCAGTACGACCTTGAAGAATTCGGGGCTGGTGACGATGCGCTCGTACAGCTTGGGCAGCGCATAGCCGTCGGCGGCGAACGCCTTCGTCTGGGCCTGGTAGTAAGGCATCTGCTTGTAGTCGACCGAACGGCCGACGCCGTAGTCATAGACGTTGCGCACCAGGCAGGCGGGCACGTCGGGGCTGTCATGCATCATCTGCCCAAGTCCCTGCGCGCCGGAGAAGGACGTAGTCCCGATCTTGGCGCTGACATCGATCTCCTTGCCGTTCTCCAGCGTGCGCAGCTGGCCGAGCCCGTCGAAGTGCTCAAGCGTCAGCCCCGCCGGATCGCTGAGGCCGTGGCAGGATGAACATCCTGCATTGGTCATGTGGTCGATCAGGCGCGTCCGCACCGTGCCGTTCTCGATCGCCTGCACTTTTGAGAAATCGACATTCGGCGGCGGATCAGGCGTCGGCTGGCACATGAAGATCTCGTGCAGTTTCACGCCGCGCTTGGTCGGAGAAGACCGGCCGGGGTGCGAGAACAGCGACAGGAACGTCACCTGCGTCAGGATGCCGGAGCGTTCGGACTCCTTTGGGAAGACGTGCGACGCCCATTCGGCGGTCGAATTGAACGGCACTTTATATACCGCAGCCAGCGGCCGGTTGATGAAGGTCTCGTTGCTCGTGAAGATGTCGCGATAGTCCATCTTCTTGTCGACCAGCTGGTAGACGATGGTCTTGAGCGTTTCCTCGCGCGCACTGTCGGCCACGGCCTGGCTGAACTTCGGATAAGTCGCCGGGTCCTTGTTGAGGCTCTCGAACGCATCCAGCTGCAGCATGTCGGTGAAAAACGCCCGCGCGCCGTCCTCCAGCCGTGGCGAAGCGATCAGGCGTGCAACCTGCTGCTTCAGGCCGGCATCCGTCTCGATCGCGCCGCTCTTCGCCGATGCCAGAAGCTCCGCGTCCGGAGAAGTATCCCACAGCAGGAAGGAAAGCCGCGATGCCCTGGTATAGGCGTCGAGCCGGCTCTGGCCCGGCGCGGCCGGATCAGGCTCGGCCAGCTCGATGCGGAACAGGTATTCCGGCGCGATCAACAGGCTGACGAGCGAAAGCTTGAGCCCCCTGTAGAAATCCCGGGTCTTGTCGGCCCCTGCCGACGCCGTCGCGACCCGCGCGTCCAGCTCGCCGGCAGTCAACGGACGCCGGAACAGCTTCTCGCCATACGTGGAGATGAAGGCTTTCGCGCAAGCGGCATCGGCCTTCGCCGGATCGGCCGGCTTGCAGCCCACGCGCGCATCGCGAATCTTGGGATCAAGCACCTGGTCCGCGATCGAGGAAGCCAGCGAGTAATACTGCTCCAGTCCGCCGGACGTGATCGACAACTGGGTCGAACCCACCGCCAAAAGTCCATCCTCGCGCTTTTCCGGTTCGAAGCGGGCATTGATCTTGATACCGGGGCCGAAGACGTCCGCGATCGTATGCCGATACTGGCTCTCGGTGATGCGACGCGCGGCAACGGTGACCGAGTGCGTCACAGCGGGCGCGGCGGCCGTCTGCGCAGCCTGCTGTTTCTCGCCTTCCTTGTTGACAGTCGAACAGGCGACGGCGCCGGCCGCAACGACGAAAACGCACGCCAGAAGGCTCGTGTACCGCAATACCTTCTCTCCCTGGTCGCCTTCCGATCTTGCGTCGGAGGCTTGGACCGATTACGCCCTAACGGCAATCGACAGTCAATCCGGACTGCTGATTTGGAGTGAGGCCGCCCACAGGCGCATGCGCGTCAATTCATCGGATCCGTAGGCTCCGCCATACCGCCCTTCTCAACCGGCGGCGCAGGGCCACCCACGACAAGGTACAAGGCGCGGTTTGTTTGGCGACTCTCCGTGCTGCGTAAGGAAAGGCGTTGGCCGTCAGGCCGACGCCTTTCTGCTTTCGGGCCGGCAAAGACCGCTATTCGAAAGGTTTGGTCACCAGCTCGCCGGTGAGCGTGTCCTTGTATTTGCGCAGCAATTTCATCGCCCCGGTCGCCCGCCTGGCGTTGCCTGAGAACATCAGCTCCATCGCCAGGCCGCGCATCGCCGCGTTGTGGAGATGAATCATGGCCTCCACTGATTCCTTGTCGGTGATGCCGATACTTTGCGCCTGCTCCCACACGCCCTCGCGCTGGTAGGTCTCGAGCCCGGCGATCACGGCAGGAAAGCGCTCGCCCAGTTCCTTGTCGCTTCGCGATCCCATCATGATCTCGAGCAGCGCGATCGCCGGCGGCCGCTGCATCGCATCCCAGGTCGCCATGGTGATGGCCAGCCACCGGTCCATGCCCGGCTTGGTATCCGCCAGCAGGCGCGCCACATGGCGGTTCTGCTTGCCGGCCGCATATTCCGCGACCGCGATCATCAGCTCCACCTTGTTGGGAAAATGGTGCAGCACCGCGCCCCGGCTGACCCCCGCAAGATCCATGACGACCTGCAGGGTCGTGCCGCCATAGCCGAACTTGGTGAGGCATTCGATGGCCGCATCGATCAGCCGCTTGCGCATGGCCGCCTTGCGCTCGGCATGGGGCCCGCGCACCACCGCGGGCGCATCGGTCTTCACGGCTCGTTTTTTAGTCATTGCAGGCAAGGTTCGGGTTCCGGGGCAAAAAGCCAAACAGCCCGAGACATTGGTTGCAGCCCCGCCAAATGTCCAGAATCCGCGTCACGCGAGTGGGTTGCGGACATTCCCCTTCCTCGAAAATCGCCGGTCAAGTGCGTGCCGGCCGCGCCCCCGCAGTCCGAAGCCCCAGCGAAATATAGGGGCGCCTTTTCTGTAATATGGGGGACTCCTCCCGATGCGGCCGGGACTGTGATCGCGCATCTGAACCCTCGTTACCCGAACGAGGAATGCAGATGACGACCGCAAACTATCTCCACTTCGCCGCCCACCTTGTCGTCATTCTCTCGGCGCTTGCGCTCCATTTTGTTGGACCAGCCGCCGGGACAATCCCCTCGCTGGGTGCTTGAGCCGCCCAGGCGGCTCTCACTCTCGAGCCGGCCTTGGCGGTACTGCCGCCTGACGCCGATCCTCCCGCCAAGCCCAAGAAAACAAGAAAAAAGGAATGCCAATATGACCCAAGCTCAAACTCCTCAGAAACAGATCAACGGCGTCAATGTCGAGGCGCTGCTCGGCGCCCGCAAAGCGCTCGAGAGCGCTCCAGAAGCTGCCGAGTTCGTCTGGAAAGCCACCAGCGAATGGAAGGGCGGCGTGCATACCGTCTCCAAGATCGACAAGTTCTTCGGTCTCGGCGCCGACCAGGCGCGGGGCAAGTCCTTCCAACTGGAAACCGACCACCCGCAGGTCTTCGCCGCGACCGACGCGGCCCCGACCCCGGTTGAAATGGTGCTGGCCGGCCTCGCCGGATGCCTGACGGCCGGCATCGCTTCGGTTGCCGAAAACCGCGGCATCAAGCTGCGCTCGGTCAAGGCGACGCTGGAAGGCGAGATGAGCCTCTACGGCATTCTCGGCATCGACACCGACGTTCGCAACGGCTTCAAGGCCGTGCGCGTGAAGTACGATATCGATGCGGACGCCGACTCCGACGACATCGCCGCTCTTGTCGCCCAGTCGCAAAAGCGTTCGGCCGTGTTCGACATCATCACGAACCCGACCAACGTCTTCGTCACCGTCGAATAAGAAGAAGCGCCTGCTGAGTGAGTCCCATGCGTAGAACAACGACCATCATAATCGGGGCCGGCGCCGCCGGCCTCGCCATGAGCTGGCGCCTCACCGCAAGTGGCATAGACCACGTCCTCCTCGAACGCGGCGAGGTTGCCAACTCCTGGCGAACCGAACGCTGGGACTCGCTCCGCCTCCTCACCCCGAACTGGCAAAGCCGCCTCCCCGGCTATGCCTATTCGGGCTCCGACCCCGACGGCTTCCGCACGATGCCCGAAACGGTCGACTTCATCTCAGGCTACGCCGCCACATTCTCCGCGCCGGTTGAAACCCACACTCAGGTCACCAGCGTCCGGACCGATGACGGCGGATACCGGGTCTCGACCAACACCGGCGAATGGCGCAGCCGTTCTGTCGTCATCGCCAGCGGCGCCTGCAACGTCGCCAGCGTCCCGGCCATTGCCGAAACTCTTCCCACGACCATCCGCTCCGTCACGCCGATGTCCTACCGCAACCCCGATCAACTGCCCGCCGGAGGCGTCCTGATCGTCGGCGCCTCGGCGACCGGCGTACAGCTGGCGCAGGAGATTCAGGCCAGCGGCCGCCCGGTAACTCTTGCAGTGGGCGAACACGTTCGGGCCGAGCGAACCTATCGCGGCCGCGACATTCTCTGGTGGATGGACCGGCTCGGCCTC
>DASZSI010000249.1:0-7363 GCA_035548775.1 Hyphomonadaceae bacterium | reverse complement strand
CGGCATGTCGATCTGTTCGCTGCGCGCCAACATGGCCGCGGCGGCGCCAAGGCGAATGAGATAGGCGCAACCGCCCAGCACGCTTGTCTGGAGGCGGAAGATCTCGCGTTCCCCGACCTTGGCGACCGCTTCGCCATTGCCACGTGATTTTTCGTCAGGATTTGAGACCGAGGTCTTGGTGCTCTGTAGCCGCACGACCTGCCAGGCCGAGCTCGGCAGCTTCAGCACCTCTTCGACGATCGGCTTGAGGTCGCCGACGCAGGAGATGTCGTCTTCCAGGATCAGAGCCGCATCGATCCGCTGTTCAAGCATCCGGCTGTAGATGCTCAGGTGGCTGAGATAGCAGGCGATCTCGTTATCGCTCATCTCGCAGCCATAGATGCGCTTGGCGCGCTGGCTGCTGTATCGAGCCCGTTGTTCGGGACGGAGCTTTTTTCCGTCCACAGCCGAAATGATATTGGCAGTGAACCCAAGCCTGGAAACGAGACTCCGCATGTGTTCGCGCCGCTCGACGGCGCGTTCCAGCGATATGACAAAGACCTGGAAATTGAGTCGCTTTTCCATGGCCTTCCCCTGAGCCCCTTCTGGGAAGGTGTTATTCCCCCTCAATAGCCTCTGGTAACGGCCCCGTTACCATCGACATCCGGAGGTAACACGGGTGTCATCTGTCCAACAAGTTAAGTGATACATTTTGCGACAATTGCCGCTATGCGGCGTAATGGCAGTTACGCAAAGCGCCGCTGCGTCAACCGGAGACGCCGAAACGAATGTTCGCATTCGACCGAATTCTGTTGCGGCAAATCCTCGCCACAGGATGGCTTCGACCTAGACCCGGCGCGCGTAAGCGATGATTTCGTAGGGGCGTGCCGGATCGTCGATCTTCTCGACATGCACTGTCTGGAATCGCTCGCCGAGAACTCGGTCCCATCCGTGGAAGAATTTGGGTTTGCCAGCCTCACGATCCTGCTGGCTCACCTCAACGATAATGCCGTCCGTGGCAAGATGAGCATCCAGTATCTGGCAAGCGCGCTTTGAGTCGCGTTCGCGAACATACATCAACACCTCGGCGCAGAAGATCACGTCAAACCTTCTGCCGACGTTTAGGGAAATCAGATCGCTCTGTACGTAGGAAACCTGACCCACGCCTCCAACCTGCCCGCAGGTCAGGTTGAGCGCCTCGCTCGCAATGTCGGTGGCGGTGACCGTGTCGAACTTGTCGGCGATCATGGCGGTGAAAACACCGACACTGCATCCGATCTCCAGAGCGCTTGAGGATCCACGTCGCCATTGGAGGGCGAGATCGAGCGTCCGCCGGTATTTGGCGAGTTCATAGGGCTTGGTCTGGTAGCCGAAATAGTCGCCATGCTTGCCGTATTTGTGCTCGAACTCATGACGGCGGTTGCCGGTCTTGAAGGTGCGATCGAAGGCATAGTGCACTTCGTGCCAGAAGGACCGGAAAGAATTTGCCATGCCGCGTTCTAGTGCGCCCGCTCTAATCTGAGCAAGCCTGGCCCGCCGGAGGCCTCATTCCTGCGTTCAGGTCCGCCAGCGCCTGTTCAGCCGAAAGCTTCGTTTCCAGAAGCTGGTCGATAGTCTCGTGCTTTCTCTCGAGCATGTAAGCGACCAGCATCCGGAAGCTGGCATAGTTCTTTGTCTTCTTGAAGTTGAGATCCTGATCGCCCGCCAGGCATCGGCGATAAAGGTCGTCGAGATCGAGATGACCGTGGGTCGCCACGTAGTCCGGATAGCCCTCGCGAACCCATTGCGGCATCCCGTTGTTGAACCCTTTGACCAGGCCACGATGCTCGGCCGTGAAGGAATGGGTGATCTCGTGCGCCGCGTAGTAGGCCAGCGTCCTTGGCGGCGCGGCGGGCAGACCAGTAGCACCACTATAGACGGTGTCTCTGTCTACGTCGGCGTGGCCCAGGAAGACGTTGTTGGTCAGGGGATAGTAGTTGATCCCCGTGGCGCCGCTGCCGGCGAAGAAGAAGACGGACTTTAGCCAGGGTGCATTAGCGATGTAGACGCCGTGCGGCTGGTGATCGTCCAGGGGCGATGACTGAAGCCGCGTCTCGATGTCGGCCAGGATCGCGCGGGCCTTATCCTTGTCGAAGGGGCGGTCTGAATGAAGGCTCAGCCGGCCTGCTGTTACGCTGTTGGGGAATAGGGGATCGGGCCAGGTAAAGAGCGCCAAGAATATCCCTGCGAGAACAGCGACAGCTGCAGCGGTGAGGAGGGCGACGCGTTTCAACATGCCGCTGGGGATGGTCCGTGCCGGCCCGATGATCAATCCGTCATCGTGTCCTGCGTCGTCCGGACGCCGTCCTGCATCGGCCTAAAGCTTTGCACGGGAGAGGAATTCGGTCACAGCTCTATTGAAGGCCTCCGGCTGGTCGATGTTGGCAGCGTGCCCCGCGTTGGGAATCACGACTTTTGCGGCGCCGGGAATCTTGGCCGCCATATAGTCCGCTGCGGCCAGGAACGGTTTGTCGTCCGCCCCGACCAGGACCAGCGACGGAACGGAGATGCCCGGCAGGGACTCGATGACGCGAGCGTCGCGCTGGGTCAGCATGCCGTCGGCCGCCCTCGCCAGTCCTTCGGCGTTACGATGCTGACTCATACGCCTTTCCGCGCTTGCGCTGGCCAGCACGCCCAGCCCCTCGGTGCGGTAACGTTCGCCAGTCTTCCGCGCTGTAACGTTCCAACCCTCGCGCGCCTCGTCTTTCTTGAAACCTGGCCCGGTGTCGATGATGAGCAACGCTCGGACACGCTCGGGATGGGCTCGGTTGAACGCCAGCGACATATATCCGCCCAGCGATAGACCACCCACAATCGCCTTGTCGGCGCCGACAGCGTCCAGGATTGCGGCCATGTCCGCGACCGTGGCCTGTTCGGAGTAGAGCGCCGGGTCCTCCGGATAGTCGGACTGCCCGTGTCCGCGCATGTCCCAGATGACGAGCTTACGCCGATTGCTCAATGCCGCGATCTGGCCGCGCCACATCTGCGATGTCGCCGAATAGCCGTGGCTGAGCAGGATCACCGGCCCTTGCCCATGAACCTCGTAATAGATTGCAACGCCATCGCGTTTGAGCCTGGGCATGGGCGGTTCCTCCAGTCCGGAGGCTAGACCCGTCAGGCGCGGCGATGAAAGAGGTTCAGCGCGCCTTCCGGTCGCCCGACATGCGCACGATCACTTCGACCGACCGTACTTTCGAACCATGCGGGACCGGCGGCAGCCCCTCCACCCGGACACTGTCGCCCGGGATGTCATGCAGCACGCCATTCTCTTCGAAGAAGAGGTGATGGTGGTCCGAGATATTGGTGTCGAAATAGGTGCGGTCGGTATCGAGGATGATCCGCTTCATCAGGCCAGCGGCCACGAATTGGTTCAGCGTGTTGTAGACCGTCGCCAGCGACACCCGGACACCTGCCTTGCGAGCCATGACGGCCACGTCGTCGGCCGTTACGTGCCGATCCATACCGTCGAACAACAGGCCGCCGATCGCGATCCGCTTGGGAGTCGCACGCAGGCCCGCCGACTGAAGCCGGCTATGGAGGGTCGGTTGAGTCACTTGCTTAGAATGGTTCCAGAAAAGGCGGATTGCAACCCGATAGCACTGTTCGGGCGAAAAGGCCGCATGAATCATGGGTCAAGCGGCGAATGCGGCATCAAGACGGTGTGTGGCGGGCCCACCGGCCTTGCGCAGCAAGGGGCCGCGTCAGATAGCAGACGGGCCTGACAGAACAGACTTCGGGGAGGAATTCGCCTTTGGCCGCCGCTTCGACTGGCCCGCTTGCGGGCGTGAAAATCCTCGACCTTTCGACGGTGGTGCTTGGCCCCTATGCGACCCAGCTGCTGGGCGACATGGGCGCGGACATCATCAAAGTCGAGAACGGTGGTGGCGACATCATGCGTCATGCCGGCCCGTCGCCGGCGCCGGGCATGGGCGCGATCTACATGGGCCTCAACCGCAACAAGCGGGCAATCCTTCTGGACCTCAAGACCGCCGACGGCATCGAGGCGATGAAGCGCCTGGTGAAGCAGTCGGACGTGTTCTTCACCAACGTCCGCATGGACGGCCTGGTCCGGCTCGGCCTCGGCTATGACGAGGTGAAGAAGCTGCGTCCGGACATCGTATACGTTCACTGCGCCGGTTACGGCTCGGAAGGCATCCACGCCGGCAAGCCGGCCTATGACGACCTGATCCAGGCGGGCTCGGGCGTCGCCGACCTCCTGGCCATTCGCGAAGGTGGGCCGCCCAAGTACATGCCGGCGCTGGTGGCGGACAAGGTGAGCGGCCTGCACGCTGCCTACGCCACGCTTGCCGGTCTCTTCTCGCGTCAGAAGACGGGCAAGGGACAGTTCATCGAGGCGCCTATGCTGGAGAGCTTCACCGCGTTCAACATGGTCGAGAACCTGTTCGGCCACACCTTCGTTCCGCCGCTGGCGCAAGTGGCCTACACGCGATCCTCCAGCCCGAACCGCAAGCCTTATCAGACCAAGGATGGCTATATCGGCATCCTGCCTTATTCGGACCAGCAATGGGGCCTGTTCTTCGAGATCGGCGGCCGGCCCGAAATCATGAAGACCGACGAGCGGTTCATCACCTACAAGGCGCGCACGGCGAACATCAATGCGCTTTATGAGTTGGTGGCCGAGGTGGCGCTGACCAAGACAACGGAGGAATGGCTGAAGCTGCTGGCTGAGGCCGACATTCCCTCCATGAAATGCAATTCCCTGCTCGACGTGATCTCCGATCCGCACCTGCGCGGCACGGGCTTCATTCATGAGCGCGAGCATCCCGCCATCGGCAAGTATGTGGCGATGGAGCATCCGGTGAAGTTCACCGGCACGCCCGCCGATATCCGCATAGAGCCGCCCACGCTCGGCCAGCACACGGTCGAGGTCCTGCTGGAGCTAGGCTTTTCGCAGGACGAGGCCGAGCGCATGGCGAAGGATGCCGCGGGCCGCAATCCGGACGTCAGCGGCGGACGGAAAGTTCGCTAGCGAAGCGGCCGGGCGAGCGCGTCGATCGTAGCGGCGACCAGCGCGTCCTTGCGTCGCTCGATCTCGGGCAATTGGTCGTAGGGCACCAGCAGCGGGTGGGTCTTCTTCACGCCGCTCTTCGTGCGGCCGTGCTTCCAGCCCGCCGCTTTCTTTTCAGACATCCACTGCTCGTGTTGCGCCGAGGACGGCGCGTTGGGATGGGAGAGCCGCCAGGTAACGGCTTCGCAGGAGGCGCGCTTCATCCATTGCGGCGCGCGAGACCAGGGAGGGGCCGCGTCCTGCTTGTTGGCGTTCTGCCAGGCGCGCACGCCTTCGTGCATGACCTGGGCGATCCGCTCTATGGCGGCGCTGCTGAGTTGGGGAGTGGAGGGCATGCTCTGCGATCCTGCTTCGCGACTCGCGCTGTCTAGCACGAGGCCGTGAGAAGCGGAGAGAGGAAGGCTGTCTAGGCGACGCGGCGGAGGAAGCGGAAGACGGCTGGCTTCGGCGCGTCGGTTGCTTCGGCGATTTCGTGGAAGGTGGTGCGGATATCGAGTCCGAAGGTGTCGAGGGCGTTCATCGCCGCTTCGAGGTCGGCCATCGCGATCCGCCAGACCGGAACACCGTCGATCCGGTCGTCCGGGTCTTCGCCGAGTAAGGCGCAATATCGCCGTGCAAGCTGCTCGTAGGCACTCATCGTGTCCATCCCAAGTGGCTCTGCGAACCACGCCGCAAGGCTCAAGCCAACAACCTGACTTTTTCGTTAATGGTGAATTCAATGGGCGTTGGACTTCGCCTGCAGGTTGATTGCAGAAGGCCCAAAATGGTTATTGTCTGGGCTTTTCCGGCGGGCGCCGGGGTCAAGACGGCTGTGACATGCTGAACCGGAAAGCGGAGGAGGGGGCCGGTATTGCCCCGGATCGGGATGGCGATGGCCAGGCCCAACTTGCCGCCGGGCGGTTCGAAAAACGCCGCTCCGACATCGTTGCGGCGGCCATTCCGGTGTTGAACGGGCAGGGCTTCAAGGGAATGAGGCTGACGGCTGTGGCCGAACTGATCGGCCTCAGGGCGACAGGCGTCACTTACTATTTTCCGCGCAAGGAGGAGCTGGCGGTCGCCTGCCTCGAATCCGGCCTGGCGGTCTTCCACGACCTGCTTGCGACGGCCGAGCGGGAGCCTGACAGCAGACGGAAAGTGGCCCGCCTGATCGAGTTGTTCTTTGAGCGGGACGCGGCCGTGCGGCAGGGCGAGGCGACGCCGCTGGCCTCCTTCAGCGCCATCCGCGCGCTGGAGGGCGATCACCGGGAGCGGGCGGTGCAAGGCTATCGGCAGATGTTCCGGCGCGTGCGGGCGTTGTTCGAGTCGGTGGAGCTGGAAAATCTCGACGCGCATGGGCGATCGATCCGCGCCATGGTCCTGCTGGAACAGCTTTACTGGGCCAATGTCTGGCTGGGCGATTATGACCTGGACGAGTTTCCCCGCCTGGCGCGCCGCATGACGGACATCGTTTCGGACGGCCTCGCGCCGCCCGGCGCCGAGTTTGATCCCGGCGAGGTCTGCCTGCGGGCGGCTGCTGCGACCGGGGCCGATGCGGCGAAGGACAACTTCCTGTTCGCGGCGACGCGCCAGATCAACGCGCATGGCTATCGTGGCGCGTCGGTCGATCGGATATCGGCGAGTCTCAATCTCACCAAGGGGGCCTTCTATCATCATAACGAGGCGAAGGATGACCTCGTCGCCGCCTGTTTCCGGCGCAGTTTCGGCATTGTACGCGAGGCGCAACGCAAGGTGCGGGGCCAGGGGCCGGGCGAATGGTGGCGGCTGATCACGGCGGTGACCTCGTTGATCCGGTTCCAGTTGGGGCCTGAGGGCCCGCTGCTGCGAACGGCGGCGCTGTCCTCCATGCCGCACGAGCACCAGGTCGAGATTGTCAGCCTGTCCTACAAGGTGAGCCGGCAGTTCTCGGCGATGATCGCGGACGCGATTTCGGAAGGCTCGGCCCGGCCGGTCGATCCGGCGATTGCAGGGGCGCTGATCAACGCGGCGATCAATGTCGGCGCGGATATCCGGATGATGCGGCGGCCGATGCCGGAACGGCTGGCGAATGATTATGCGCGGCCCCTGTTCACGGGTCTTCTGCGGCCTTGATACGCCCGCGCGGATTTTTGGGATGATACGTCTGTAGGCGCACCCTCTCCCTCAGGCCAGTGGGAGACCGCCTGGGATGCTGTGTCTGGCCTCAAGCCTCTGGGCTTTTGGCCAAGACGAGGGGTGCGCCTCCGGACAGGTGGAGGGCGTGGGGACGCGGGGGTGATCCCGCGTGGGGTAGTCCTGCTCACCGCCTTGCGGCGGGATCGCTCGTTAGGTTACGCGGGT
>DASZSI010000248.1:0-20836 GCA_035548775.1 Hyphomonadaceae bacterium | reverse complement strand
TGAGTGGGGCAGCCCTGCATGCTTCCGGGATGACAAGCCGCGGCTTGGCGCTAGACTTGTGCCATGTTTCGCCGCGTTTTCATTGCAGCCCTCGTGGGCATTGCCGTCGCTTCGGCGAGTGCGCAGACGGCGGCGCCGCCTCCGGCCTTGCTCTACTACGCGGGCCAACCCGGACGCCTGACGCAGGATCGCGACAGGCAGGGCGGCAATCCGTTTGCGTCGGCATTTGTCGAAGTGCTGAAGCAGCAGCCCGACACTCTATCTGAATTCACTGAACAGCTAGCCGCATCCAACGCCCGCCACAGCGGCGGCTGGCAACAGATGCAGTTCCCGAAAAAGCTGCCGCTCTGGAAAATGAGCGCGGCCGGCGAAAGGCGCGTCGCACTGGTTTTGATCAATGCGAATTACGCGGCCGCCGGCGTCGGCTCGCTGCCCGGCGCGGCGTTCGACGCGCAGCGCATTCCAGCGGCTCTGAAGGTCGCCGGCTACGACACGACCCTGGTGTTCGACGCCAGCCCGGCGGATGCGAAGAAGGCGATGGATGCGTTCGCGGAGAAGTCGGCCAACGCCGACGCCGCGCTGATCTACATCGGCGGTCATGGCATCCAGCACAGGCGCATCGTCTACTGGATGATGGGCGACTATCCCGACCGCGACGCCAAATACCTGGCCGACCACGCCTTCGCCATCGACGACATCGCGAAGGCGGCGCGGGCGCGATCCGTCAATCTCGTTCTTTACGCCAGCTGCAGGGATGATCCATTTGCCGGCCATTGATGCGGACTTCGCGCAAGCCTTCGCGCGCGCCTGGGTGAAGGCGTGGAACGATCATGACCTTGAGGAAATCCTTTCTCACTATGCTGACGATGTCGTGTTCCACTCGCCTCGCATCCGCATGGTGACGGGCAGGGATGTCGACTTCATCTCAGGCAAGGCGGAGCTACGCGCCTATTGGGGCGCCGCCCTCGCGCGCCTGCGCGACCTGTTCTTCGAGATCGACCAGGTGCTGCCCGGTTCGGATGCGCTCACAATTCTCTATACCAACGAACGTTCGCAATATGTGGCGGAGACCTTCATCTTCGGCGCCAACCGCAAGGTAGTCCGCTCGATCGCGACCTACGTCTGAAACGCACCCGGCTGCGGCAGAGGCTTGGATGCGTTCTCAAGGAAAGGTCACAGCACCTCGTCCAGCGCGCGGATCAGTTTCGAAACTTCATCCGGCGACGTGTAGTGCACAAAGCTGAGCCGCAGCGCGCCATGGGCGGGGTCTAGTCCTACGCCTTCGAGGCAGCGATTGCCGTAGAAACTGCCGCCGCCGGCCATGATGCCTTTGGGCGCAAGCCGCGCGGCGGCGTCTCCGCCTGGATCTTGCAGCGCAACCGCAATCGTCGGCGCACGCAGCCTAGCTTCGCGCGGTCCGAGCAGGCGCACGGCGTTCTTCGCGGAGAGATAGTCCAGCAGCGGCTGCATCGTTGCGATCTCGTGGGTGCGCATCAAATCGTGCACGCGCGCCGTCCGCTCCGCGGCCGATCCTTTGGCGCCGTGATGCGTCGCCAGCGCATCGACATAGTCCGCCATGCCGGCGCAGGCCGCGATCTGCGCGTGATCGGGTCCGGCGGGCGTGAAGCGCTTGTAGAGCGCGCCGGCATTGAACCAGTGGCCCTGGTTGGGCAACGCCTCGCCCAGCCCACGGCGTATCACCATCACGCCCTGGTGCGGGCCATAGGTCTTGTAGGCGGAGAAGAGATAGATGTCCGCGCTCAGCGTTCCCACATCGGGAAAGCCGTGCGGCGCGTAGCTGACGCCATCGACACACACATAGGCGCCGGCCGCATGGGCGAGGGCGGCAATCTCCGCCACCGGATTGATCTCGGCGACGATGTTCGAGCAGTGCGGAAAACAGACCAGCTTCACCTGGCCGTCCAACAATTGCTTCAGCGCGTCGAGGGGCAGGTGGCCGGTGTTGCGGTCCCTGCGCCATTCGCGGATCTCGATGCCGCGTTCAGCCAGCGCACGCCACGGGCCGGAATTCGCCTCGTGATCCTGGTTGGTGACGATGATTGCATCGCCCGGCTTGAGGAATTTTCCGAACGCCTGCGCCAGGACGTAAGTGTTCTGCGTGGTGGAGGGGCCAAAGCTCACCTCATCCGTTTCGACGCCCAGCATGGCTGCAAGGCGCGCCCGCGCCTCGTCCATCTCCTCGCCGGCGAGTTTGGACACGGCATAGGGGCCATAAGGCTGCACCTTGCGCTCTGTGTAGAAGCGCGTGAGGCGCTCGACCACGAAGCGGCAGGGATAGGAGCCGCCGGCGTTCTCGAAGAAGGCCTGATCCTTGAGCGCCGGCTGGGAGAAGGCCGGAAACTGGCTGCGGACAAAATCGAGATCGAGCTGCATGGCCGCAGCGTGGTCCGCTACGGCGCGGGTTGCAAGTCAGGTGCCTTTCGCCTTGTGCGAACTATCCAGCACCGAGGGGTCTTTCGGGCTCATGTCGTCGAGATTCCATTTCGACGCATCGAACGGCCGGTGGGTTTCCTCCTGCACCGGATAACCGCCGACATGGTATTCGTCGTTGATGATCTCGCCCCGGCTCTCCGCCACATCGGCCAGCAGCCGCACATCATGCGCATCCCGGTCCCATGGCCGCGCGCCGACATGGGTGAGGACATAGGTTTCGACCTGGTTTGCCGGCATGGCCTTGAGGCCGGCAGGCCAGTCCAGCGGTGCCTTGTGACGGACGATCTTCGCTGTGCCCGCCTCGTACTTCCCGGTCTCTGCGATCGGATCGCCCCACTTGTCCTGCATGATGTTGTCGGCGCCAAAATAGTCGAGGTCGCCGATGCCGCCGATCATCAGGAAGCGGATGCCCGGCGCCGTGTTGAAGCCCCCGCGCAGCACATTGCCTACCGCCGTCATCTGGCCGTTTACCGGCGTATAGCCCGCCCACTCGTTCGCCATCAGGTTGTAGTGCAGCGCCTTCCATCCCGGATTGTAGATCAGGTTATTGACCACCACGCCGTGCACGCCTCCCTTGAACAGCGGGTTGCGCTCCATGTTGTGGGCGTAGAGGTTCTGGTAGATCAGGATGTTGGTCGCGTTGTCGTGGATCAGCGAGCCCTTGGAGTGCTCGCCCTTGGCGTGCACGGCGACCGCCAGTCCCTCCGCCGCGATGTTGTTCGAAAAGGTGATGTCGTGCGACGCGCCCTTGCGCCACTCTTCGGGCGTCGAACCGGTGAAGCGGCCGCCCGACGCCGACATGTTCTCGTCGGTTCCCCAGGTCAGCGAGCAATGGTCGACGATGACGTTGTAGGCGCCGGTTATGGTGGATACGGCGTCGAAGTCCGGCCCCTTGCGATATGACCCGCCGGCCGTCCCCGGCCGGATACGAATGTGCTGCACCACCACGTCATGCGCGCCGATGTCCAGCCCGCCACGGATCAGCGTGATGCCGGGCGAGGGCGCCGTCTGCCCCGCGATGGTGACGTTCGGCTCATGGATGGTCAGCATCTTGGCGCCAAGATCAATCACGCCGCCGACCTCGAACACGATGATGCGCGGTCCCTTGGTTTCAATAGCCGCTTTGAGCGAGCCTGGCCCCGACGCATCAAGATTGGTCACGCGGATGATTTCGCCGCCGCGTCCTCCCGGCGTCCATGCGGCCCAGCCCGCGGCTTCGGGAAAGGCCTTCGGTCCCGAAGGCGCCGCCGATGTCGCCTTGTAGGTCTTGGCCGCCCCCTGCGACGCTTGGCCCGAGGCGGCCCCGACCACGGGGAAGACAGCAAAAATCGACACGGAAACAGCGAGGCAGCAGGCGCGAAGCATCATTGGCGTTCCCTCCATCCGCTTTTGCGCAGACGTTTGTTTAGACTAGAATTGACACCGGTTTCCATCCCGCGCAACTATTGGATTGTTTCATCGTTTCCCGCGACAGGCGGCCGGCTTGGCCGTTCGAGCGAAAGGCGCCCATGACCCAGCCCACCGCGCGCGCCGATATGAAGGCGCCGGAGATCGCCGCAAGGCTGGTCTCCGCGCGTCTCGACGGGCGTTCGCTTGAGGCTTTCCCGGGCGTCCAGCCTTCCACGCTGGCGCAAGGCTATCTGGTCCAGGAAGCGGCGATCCATCTCTGGCCCGACCAGATCGCCGGCTGGAAGATCGGCATGGTGCCCGCGCCGTTGCGTGAAAAGCTTGGCGCCGACCGCGTCTCGGGTCCGATCTTCACGCGCGGCGTGCGCCGGACCGGCGGCGGCATCGTAGAGTTTCCGGTATTCGAAGGCGGCTTCTCGGCTGTGGAGGCCGAGTTCGTTTTTCGCATGGGCCGTGATGCACCGGCTGGCAAGACGGACTGGAGCGAGGAGGAGGCTGCGGACCTTGTCGCGGCCATCCACATCGGTGTCGAAACGGCCGGCAGTCCGATGGCCTTCATCAACGACCTGGGTCCGACAATTGTTGCCTCCGACTTTGGCAACAATGCCGGGCTTATTCTCGGACAAGAGGTGAAGGACTGGCGCCGGCGCCTGCCCGACCTGCGCGCCGCAACCGAGATTGAAGGCAAGACGGTGGGCGAGGGCGGATCGACGTCGCTGCTGGGCGGACCGCTCGCCGGCCTGCGGTTCCTGTTGTCTCATCTGGCGACACGCAATCGACCGCTCAAGGCCGGTCAATTCGTCTCCTCCGGCGCCATCACCGGCGTGCACGATATCCGGGCCGGGCAGAGCGCGCGGCTCACTTTCGGCGCCGACGGGGAAATCCTGTGCCGAGCCGTCCGAGCCAGGCCGGTCAACGGCAAATAAACCGGCCCCAGGCGCTGTTCATCTCCGTCGTGATCGGCAAGACTCTCGCGGCAACGACCGAGAGGGGACGATGGCCATCTCAATTCGTCAGTCCATGCGCGTCGAAGTCAGCCGCCGCTTCTTCGTCGCCGCTGGCGGTCTCGCCCTTGCCGGTTGCGCCACTGACGTGGGCCCGGCGGCATCCAGCCAATCGGCTGACTTCCAGATTTTCGATCTCTGGCCCGGCGACCCTCCCGGCGGCGACGGCGTCACCGCAGTTGAAACCGTCGTCGAGCGTTCGAAGGACCCTTCCCGTCCGGATCGCGCCGTCACCCACGTACGCAAGCCAACACTCAAGGTTTTCAAGCCGGCAAAGCCGGACGGTTCGGCCGTCCTGATTCTTCCAGGCGGCGCCTACCAGCGCGTCGTGCTCGACAAGGAGGGCGACGAAACCGCCCGGCGCATGGCGCAATCCGGCGTCACCGCCGCCGTGCTCGTCTACCGCCTGCCAGGTGATGGCTGGGCCGCCGGCATCGATGCGCCGCTGCAGGACGCCATGCGCGCGATGCGCCTCATCCGTTCAGGCAAGGTTGCGCCGGGCGTCAGCCCCACTCGCTGTGGCGTGCTTGGTTTCTCCGCGGGCGGACATCTTGCGGCGAACCTCGCCTTCCGGACGGGCATGGCCAGCTATCCCGTTGTCGATCTGGCGGATTCGGTTTCGCCCCGTCCCGATTTCGCCGCGCTGATCTACCCCGCCTATCTCGATGGCAAGGGCGCACCGACCGAGGCTGTCGGTTCCACCATCATGCCGAACTTCCTGGCCATGGCGCAAAAGGGCGCCCAGCCGATGTTCCTTGTCCACGCCGCTGATGATCCATCCGTTCCCGTCGCCAATACGCTGCGCCTTGCCGAGGTCCTGAAGGCCGCCGGCACGCCGGTCGAGACGCACATCTTCGAGACCGGCGGCCACGGATTCGGCATCGCCAATGCCGGCGACAAACCAGCCAGGGCATGGCCCGATCTTTTCCTCGCCTGGGGCAGGGCGCGAGGGATATTTGGGTAGGTCGCTGCCAACCACGGGTGTCATCCCGGCCGTAGCGCAGCGGAGAGCCGGGACCCATTGGTCAAGTGGGCCAGCCAAGAGGTGGGTCCCGGATAGCGCTCGCGTTTCCGGGATGACAAGCAGTGGCTACCGCTTCGTCTTCCGCGCATGCCTTGGCGCAACCGCAGCAGCGATACGCAGCCTGGTCGTGGCCCTGGACTTCGGCTTCTTCTTCGTCACGGACTTGGCCGCTTTCGAAGCCGCCTTCACCTTCGGCTTCTCCGCCGGCCAGCGTCCGGTCTCTTCCTCCCAGTGCACGCGGCACAGCGACAGGTAGATCGATTTCTCGATGCTAATCTGGTCCCCGGCCGTCAGCGTCTTTCCTTCCGCCGTGCGGCGCACCACCATTGTCGCCTTCCGGCCGCAATGGCAGATAGTGCGGATCTCGCGCAGGCTGTCCGCGATCGCCAGCAACTCGGCTGAGCCCGGGAACAACTTCCCCCGGAAATCGGTGCGCAGGCCAAAGCACAACACCGGGATGTTCATCCGGTCAGCGACCCGCGCCAGCTGCCACACCTGTTCCGGCGTCAGGAACTGCGCCTCGTCCACAAACACGCAATCGACCTTTTTCCTGCGATGCTCGCGCCCGATCCGCGCATGCAGATCGTCCTCCTGGCCATAGAGTTCGGCATCCGCCGCAATGCCGATGCGCGAGGTGATCCTGCCTTCGTCGGTCTTGGCATAGAGCGCGGAGGTGAACAGCAGCGTCCGCATCCCCCGCTCGATATAGTTGTACGACGCCTGCAGCAGGACGGTGGATTTGCCGGCGTTCATCGCCGCGTAGGAGAAATAGAGCTTCGACATGGCCGCCTTTGTACGACGGACCCACCGATGGCCAAGCGGGCGCGCCACTTTCGTTGGGGACGATTTTCTGCGCGCGCGTTCGCACTTGATTTTACGGCAAAGAAAAACGCCGGCGTTTGAGGCGCCGGCGTCGCCAGGGAAGTCGGGGAGTTGTCAGGAAACACCGGAGGGGATGGGGGCCCCTCCGGTCACTGGGGCTAGAAACGTGCGCGCAGGCCGACGAAGACTTGGCGGCCGGTCGATGCATACTGCGTCACGATCCGGCTGGCCTGGTACATCCAGCGCTCGTCGGGCTGGTTGGTGAGGTTCAGCGCCTCAACCGTCGCCGTCAGCCAGTCGTTGATGTTCCAGGAGAAGTTGCCGTCCAGGTTGAACGTCTTCTTCGATCCGATGAAGTCGTTGACCAGCGGGCTGTCGCAGAACCCCGGATCGCACGTTCCCGACGCGATCGGATAGGTCGTGATGTATTCATCGCGATACGCGGCGGATAGGCGCAGGTTGAACATGTCGTCCTGGTAGTAGGCCGTGACGTTGAACGCATCGGGCGAGGCGCCCTGCCACGGACCATCCTGGATCACTTGCGGCCGGATCGGCGTGACGGTCGAGCCGGGGTCGACGATGTAGTGCAGCTTGGAATCGATGTGCGTGTAGTTGGCCTGCACGCCGGTATTGCTCCAGATGCCCGGCAGGAAAGTGAAGTCCTGCTGATAGCTCAGTTCCCATCCGTCGATCGTGCCTCCCGGCGCGTCGCGGAAGGTCCGCACGTTGAAGGGCTGGTCAGTCAGGATGTATTGCTGGGAGTTGGCGTTGGTCTGCGTCTGAAGCAGTCCCTGGATCGAGTCGGGATCCAGCAGGCTGGAAAGCGGAGCATCCACGATCACCGTCTGCGGCACGTTGGAAATGTCCTTGGAGAAAACCGCAAGGGAGAGCAGGCCGCCCTTGGCAAAATACCATTCCACGCTGAAGTCGTAGTTGGTCGACTTGAACGGGCTGAGGAACGGGTTGCCGATCGTCATGGTCCCGCCCGAGGTCGCGCCTGAGGCGGTGGGGACGCTGATTGCCGTGATCGACGGCGCGAGGTTGGCCAGCAACGGCCGCGCCATCACCTTGGCGGCGCCAAAGCGCAGCAACAGGTCCTGTGTCACTTCAAAGCTTGCGTTCATCGACGGCAGCGAGTCGGTGTATTTGTTCTCTTCCGAGATCGGACGCGGGCCGGTGGCGGCGACGTTGGTCGTGAAGCCGTTAGCGGTCACGTCCGTCCGCGCCTCGCGCGAGCCGATATTGCCGTTGAAACGGTGGCCCCACAGATCCGTGTCCCAGTCGAGCTGGAGATAGAGGCTTGTGTCGTTTTCACGGACGCCGAACTGGTTCTGCGGGTTGGAAAACTTCGACAGCGTCCAGTCGCCGTACTTGTTCACGCAGTTGCAATCGAACCCGATGATCTGGCGGAAGGCCTCGATATTGGGCGCGAAGAATGCGCTCGGCGTTTTGCCCGGAACATCCATGCCTTGTCCGAACTGATAGACCCGGCCCAGGGCAGTGATCGGCACGTTGAGCTCGGCCAGTGTCGGGTTCACCGCTTCGTTCGAAAGCCGCTGCGCAGCATTGGTATCGAAACGATATTTTCGCTTGCCGACGCCGAACTCCAGCGCGAGCCCATCCCCCAGATCAAGGTCGAAGTCGGCCTTCAGCGTCTCGAACCGGTTATCGGTCGACCGCACGAAGTGGCGGAGGGTCGAGAAGCCCTTCACCAGCGTCCAGCTGGCCGGGTCGGCAACGTTAAAGCCGTAGTCGATCTCTGGCATCTTGCCGCCGCCGCGCGCATCCCAGGTCGTCGTGCCCTGGCTGTCCATGCGGTTGAACTCGACCAGCTGGCCGTCATTGTCATTGAGCGACCGCGACTTGCCATAGACAAGGTCCATCCGGAGCGCGTCGGTGATGTCCTGATGGAAGTTGAGCGAAGCCTGCTGGAAGGTCGTCGTGAAGTAGGATGCGTCGGTTGCCGACCTCCAGTCCGCATTGTTGAACGCCAGATAGTCGGCCGCGCCCGTAGCGTCGACATGCGCATCGATCAGCCGCGTCGCCGGCCGTCCGATGAAGGCGTCCCGGAAATACATCCCGTTCGCCGCCGCAACGGCAGTCGCCCCGCCATAGCCGGGGGACAGCGGATTATTGTAATAGTCGTACGGATCCAGGTTGTTCGGGTTGGTCGAGAACGATGTCGTGCCGAAGCCTGAGTACACGCCGCCCGGCATTCCCTGGCTACCGCCGCAATTGATCGGATCGCGGAACGGGATCGCGGCCTGGTCGGTGCAGGCCTGATAGGTCCCGCGCTTGGTCGCCACGGTCGTCGCCCCGGTGGCGGTGTTGTAGTTCGAGTTGGTGTTGTTGCGGTTGAGGCCGACGGACTGGATCTGGTTCACCTCCGAACCCTGTTCGAAGTGCGAATAGACCAGGTCCAGCGACAGCTCGGTCGACTTCTGGGGCCGCCACTGGAACGATCCTGTCAGGCCAAGACGCTCCTGCGATAGATCCTGCTCCTCGATATTGAACAGGGCGGGGATCAGGGTGAGCGCGCCGCCCGCGGTCGTCGTCGACGTCACGCCCGTTCCGGGGTTGGTGTCGGTGATGGTCTGGCCGCGCGGACTGTTGACGATGCCGTAAGCGGTCGGCGCCGATCCAGACATGGCGGCGCAAGCGATCGCGTTGGTTATGGTCTGACCCGGCACCACGCCATCAGGGCCGCTGCAAAGCGTGCCCGTCGGGGCCGCAAAGCCGGCCCGGTTGATGATGAAGGAGTTGTTGGCCGGCGCCGGCGAGGTCGCAAACACCGAGCCGCGATAGGCGTAATCGAACGAACCCGGCTGATTGCGATAACGGTCGTTTTCGCTGTCGCGCTTGTTATACGCGGCCGATAGTGAAATGCCGACCGTGTTGTCGAAGAACTGGTCGGCATAGAGGCCGGCGGCGCGCGGGTTCCAGCTTTCGCCGTTCTCGTAATAGGCTTCCTGCACCGACAGGGCGAGCTGGCGCTTGTTGTAGTCGAGCGGATGTCCGGTCACGAGATCGACCGTGGCGCCGAGCGATCCTTCATCCGTTTCCGCCGACGCGGTCTTCCGCACCTGCAGCGACTGGAACAGGTCGGATGCGAACGTGTTGAAGTCGAACCCGCGGCCGCGATTCGGGTTGGTGCCGGAATCCGACGCCGCCGTTGTCGATAGCGTCTCGAGACCATTCAGGCGAACGCGCGTAAAGTCCGATCCGAGGCCACGAACCGTGATGTCTTTGCCTTCTCCGTTCTCACGGTTGATCGACACACCGGGCAGGCGCTGGATCGATTCCGCCAGGTTGGCGTCCGGGAAGTTGGCGATGTCTTCGGCGTTGATCGCATCGACCATCACATCGGCGTTGCGTTTGACATCGATCGCCGCCTGCAGGGACTCGCGATAGCCCGAAATCACAACCACGTCGCGACTGTCGGGAGTAGCCTGTGGGCCCGCATCCGCCGGCTTGGCCTGGTCCGCCTGCTGTGGCGCCGGCGATGCCTGGGCTTCAGCGGCGCCCGCGGCAAAGGCTGTCGTCAGCGCCACGAGTGATGCGCCAAATCCGAGACGCGCCCACGCCGCGCGTTTGCTCCGTTGAGCCATGGTTTTGCTCCCTATCCCGTCGCGCAGAGCTCCCGGATGCGGGGCCCGTTTATCGTCACAGGCAGGTCAACCCACCTTGCGCTGACCCTAGCGATAGAGACGGAAAACGGGTCTCGCAACAAAAAATGACACCGGTTTCCATTTTTTCGTGGAATCCTTGGAAACCGGGGCTTTTTGGCCACGGACACCGGTTTCCGTCACGGGAAGCTTTGACGCCGCGAAACCTGGGTCGAACTCACTCCCGTTGCCCGTCTTTTCGCACGCACGCGCAGCATCCGCCGGGTTTGCTCCAACATCCGACAGAGAATATGATGCGCGTCATTGTAAAGGCAGTTTCGTGACTCGCTACGCTCCCGACCACAAGCAGAAGACGCGCGAGGCAATTGTCGACGCAGCGTCGTCTTTCATTCGCAGGAATGGACTGAGCACGCTCGGCGTGGCGGCTATCATGTCAGATGCGGGCCTGACGCACGGCGGTTTCTACGCGCACTTCAAGTCGCGCGATGCGCTGCTTGCCGCCGCCGTGACGCGCCTGTTCGATGTTGCGGTTGAAACCGTCGACTATTTTGAATCGAAATACGGGGCCGCCGGACTGGAGCGTTATGTCGACTTCTACTTGTCGCCCCGCCATCGCGACGACCTCAGCATAGGCTGCCCCATTCCCTCACTTGCCGCGGAAACGCGCCGCGCGGCGCCACAGGTGAGGGCGGCATTCGACGCCGGGCTCGACCGGTTGGCCGATCGCCTCGGCGAACTCATGCCCAGGGGCGGACGCAGGGCTGCGTTGGCGCTGCTTGGCGAACTGGCTGGCACGCTTTCTGTGTCACGCGCGATCCCCGACCAGAAGCAGAGCAACGACCTGCTCGCGGCCAAGCGGAAGGAAGTGCTCGCTTAGCCTGGCGGCAATCCTGCGGCGACATACTTCGCCACGGCGTCCATCTCCGCTTCGGACAGCATTGCGCCCAGGGGCAGCATCTTGTCGTCGGGCTTTATCTTGCCCTTGACCATCTTCTCCTTGATGGCGGCGATGTCGCGGACAGTGATCTCACCCGCGGTCGGTCCGCCCTTGCCGTCCGGACCATGGCAGATCGCGCAGGTACGGGCGAATGCAGCGCGAGCCGTATCTAGCTCAGCAGCTGTTGGCGGCGTAGCCGGCGGCTGTGGAGGCACTGCGGCGACGCTTGAGGGCGTGTTGGTGGCTGGCGGCGCCGGATCGGCAGGCGAGGTTGAGACAAGCGAGCCCGGTGTGTTGGGCGCCGCAGGCCCGCTTGCGGTCGCCGGCGGGACGATGTCGGCCTGGGCCGGCGCTGGCGGCGGGGCCGCGGCCGTCGCGCCATCTGTCGGCGGCTTGCTTGGCGTGCAGGCGGCAAGGGTGAGGCAAAAGGCAAAGCCTGCGTATGCGGATTTGTAGAGGTTGGTCACGCGTGTGCTCCGGGAGGCTCTTGTCAGCGCGGCATTGCGGGATAGCCGGGTTCGGTTTCGATGCCGAATGAATTGATCGCAACGCCCGTCATCGTATATCCGCCGGACGTGTAGATGATCTCGATCCGCTCTTTCATGTTGTAATAGCCGCCAAGCGTTTTCCACGTCCTGTCGCTGACAAATGCTTCCCGCCTTAGCTCATCGACTGCTTGCAGAACTGCGCGCTGCTTCTCGCTCCAACCGGGCGCGTCGGGACCTTTCGCGATGTCTGCTATCTGCGCCTCGGTGAGGCCGGCCGACTTTGCCGACGCGAAGTGATGCGCCCACTCATAACTCGCATCGATCAGATAGGCCGTGCGCATGATGGTCAGTTCACGCGTTTCGGGATCAAGCATGCTGTCGCGTTGCAGGTAGGATCCGAAACGCGCTCGCGGGCCGTAAAGCTTCGGGTTGTTCGCAATCGTGGCATAGAGGTTCATCAGCGTCCCGTCGGGCTGGATCTGTCCCGCCACCATTTCGCGCTGCCACGGCGCCATGGTCGCGAGCGGGATCGGCTTGATGCGCGGAGCAGTCGCACGGGGCGACGTCACGCGGGCGGCCGGCGCAGGTTTCCGCACATCGGTCGGGAAATGCTCTGCCGCCGTAGGCTCTAGCTGCACACCCAGCGAATTCAACGCCATGGAGACAAGTTGGTACTGCGAGGCGGTATAGACCAGCTCCATGATCTGGCTCGGCGAGTAGACCTTGGACAGGGATGCCCACGTCGCATCGGACACCATGGCGTCGTAGCGCAGTTCGTCCGCCATGTTCAGAACGGCGCGATCGGTCTCCGACCAGACCGCCGCCGACGGTCCCTCTGCAATCGCGTGAATCTCGGCGTCCTTCAGGCCCGGCGCTCCTTTGGCGATGCGGGCGTGCTGCGCCCATTCGTATTCCGACTGGCACAGCCACCCCATCCGCAGCATCGCCATCTCGCGGTGACGCGGCTGGATCGATGACCCGTTGAGGATGAACTGCCCGAGCGGCGACCAGCGGTTGTAAAGGTCCACATGGTTCGCCAGCGTCAGGTAGATGTTGAGCGTGCTTCGACTCGCCAGCATGTCGCGCTGCGCTTCGGTCAGGTTGTCCTGGTCAACCGGGGCGACGCGCGGGAAAGCAGGGCGGGGCGAGAAGGCCTGCGGTCCGGCGCCTGTCCCCGTCGCGCATGCGCTCAACAGGCCGGCCAACATGCCCAACGCCAGCGCCGTCCTGCGCATCGTCGCCTCCCCGGAATAGCCGGGCTCTAGACTTGCATGTTGCGCGGCGGAGCGCCAACGGCCTCGGCAAGCGGCAGGCCTGAAAGGCCCAGCCTCCGGTTTGCGTCAGCGATAATCCCGGCGATGGTGGTCGAGCCTCCGGCCAGGTGCCAGGCGGCCGTGCGGAAGGCCTTGGCGTCGGATTTTCCCGAAAGCGACTCCAGCGACAGCACATCCTCCACCAGGACCAGGCGGGGCCCATGCTCATAGCAGGCCAGCAGCGCCGACAGCAGAGCGACATGGTCGAACGCGGCGACAAATACGGTCTCCTGCCGCCAGCCTTCCAGCATCGAGATCAGGCCCGGCGAATCCGATATCGGCCGGCCCGAGCGGAAGAAGACCCGCTCGGTCATCAGGGGTCGCATCGCTCCGAGGCGCTGGTCGTTGAGATCAGCCGGCGCCGGCGCGGGCGAGCGCCGCCGAGCGTGCGCGATCGTCCAGCCCAGCCTCCGGCCCATCGCCAGCAGCTGGCGCGCGCCGAAGATCGAGGGTGCATCGGGTTCTACTCCCAGGGCCGGATCGACCTGGAGATCGATGCAGAGGAGCCGGCAGCAGGGCGCGTCCATCTCGCCATACTCACGCAACAGCTGGCCGGACCGCGGAGCGGTCAAGCACGTTCTCGTGGTCCCACTCGCCTTCGGGCCGCATCACCACATAGGGGTCGGCGTCCATCGTGATGGCGTCGGCGCGCGGCTCAAGCTGACGGGAGCATTCGACGTAGTCGTAATCGGAAAAGCGGAAGCCCTCGCGACCTTCGCGCGGCTCGAAGCCGAGTTGTTTCCAGAACGGCACCAGGCGCTTCTGGATATAGCCGATCGCGTTCACATAGCCCTTGCGCGAGATGACATCGACCGCCGTCTCGATCATCAGCTTCACCAGGCTGCCGCCGCGCACGTGCTTCATCACGCACACCCGCTCGATCTTGGCGAAGTTGGCAAACCAGCGGATGCGCAACGTCGCCACCGGCTCGCCGCGCAGGTAGGCGATCAGGTGCAGCGCCGACAGGTCGTTGTTGTCGAACTCCTCGTCATAGGGGCAGTCCTGTTCGGCGAGGAATACCGACGAGCGGATGGCCACGACCTTCATGAAGTCGTTGAGGTTGCGCACGATCTCGACCGACAGATCGTTGCGCTTGTGGTTGTTGCTGACTGACATCATGCTGCGACATCCATCACTGAGCAGCAGCGCCAGAACAGGTGCGGCGTGGCGCCGAAGGGGAAGAAGCCGAGGTGGTGCATGATGCGTGCGCCGGCTTCGGTTGAGTCCCGTCCGAAGAAGGGCAGGTCGGGGAAATAGCGGTCGATCAGGTTGCGCAGGCCTAGCACCAGCGCGCCGCGGCTCACCTGGTCCTTGCCGGCGTAGCACCAGCAATAGAAGCCCGCGAGCGGCTCTCCCATGCGCGCGACCCACTCGGGGCGAATGTTGGCGGCGTCGAACGTGTCGTCGATCAGCGCGTCGCGTCCAGCCTGCGTAAGCGCCAGCGGCGCCAGAAAGCCGGTCACTTCGCCTCTCCGGCGAACCACCCAGATCGCGGCGTTGGTCATCGCATCGACGCGCTTGATTTCGTCCAGCGAGGCCAGCCCCTTGCCCAGTTCGTGGGTCGCCAGCTCGTGTACGCGGGCGTATTCCTCCTCCGTCTCCGGATGGAAGAGCTTCACGGCGGCCATCATCTCTTCCGAGGCCCCTGGTGAATATTTTGGATGAAGCCGCTCGCCCCCGATCGCACGTAATGCGACCTGTGCGTCAAAAGTACCCGTCCCCATCACGCCCCGCGACTCTTTCGTTAATATCTGTATAACCTTTCAGCACAAACTGGGGGCTGCCGCTTCGGCGATTAAGGCAGAACGGGTATGACCGCGGAGAAAGCGGGCGAGAAGCTTGGGCGGGAGCTGGTCGACTGGTCCGACCTGCGCACCTTCTATGCAGTCGCCACAGCCGGTTCGATGAACGCCGCCGCCGAGCAACTTGGCGTCACGCAGTCGGCTATTTCAAAACGCCTCGGCCAACTTGAATTAAGACTTGGCGCGCGCCTGCTCGAGCGTTCGCCGACCGGAATCCAGCTCACCGAAGCCGGCATCGAAGCGCTCGACCATGTCACCACCATGATGCGGGCAAGTCAGTCGCTTGAGAACACGCTCAAGGGACTGGAGACCAGGCCACAAGGCGAAGTCAAAGTCTGGTCAAACGACGGAATACTTGCCTACTGCATTACGCCCCAAGTACCCGGCTTCCTTGCGGAGAACCCCGGCCTTCGACTCTCTATTTTGTCGGACCGCTATTTGCCCAAGACCGGCCCGAGCTACGCCGACGTGGTCGTTTCCTTTGACCAGCCCAAGCAGGCGGAGGTGATCTCCTTCCCGCTCGCCACGCTGCACTACTGCGTCTTCTCCAGCCGGGACTATCTGGCGACCTATGGCGCCCCGTCCGGCGCCCTCGATGTCGGCAACCACCGGGTGCTGAACCACAGCCTCTATTCCGAGAACCCGGGCTGGAAGGACAAGACCACGCAGATCGCCGCCTTGGTCGAGCCGACCATCGTGACCGACTGTTCTGCTGCTCTTTTGCAGGCGACAGCCCACGGAGCGGGAATATCAGTTATGCCGAGTTATGCCGCCAGATTGGACAGCCGGCTGGCCGCGCTGCCCATTCCGCCGCTGGCCTCGGTCAAGGTCTGGCTCAGCTACCACGAGACCGCCCGCCGCGTTCCCCGCATCCGGACCGTGGTCGACTGGATGCGCGAGATCTTCGACCGCAAGAAGAACCCCTGGTTCCGCGAGGAATATGTCCCGCCGAGCCTGTTCGACACCCCGCCCGCCGGCGGATGGCCGGACGAACGCGTCGCGGGCTGACCGCTTCCCGCACAAATACCGCCTTCACGACAGGCAGATGACGGACTGACCGGACCTGTACTGACGGGTGGGTAGCCGCCGACCTGCGGCGGGCATAGTCTTACCCCGCTTATCAGCGAGGGTAAGATGGCGGACGGAATTGCCGAGGGCGTCGTAAGTCGCGAGCAGCTGATCTTCTCGCTCTACGAGGCGGCTGAACTCGAGCACAACCTGATGTGCACCTACCTTTACGCCGCCTTCAGCCTGAAGGACGGCGAAAAAGAAGGCCTCAACGCCGAGGAAGCAGCGGCGGTCAAGCGTTGGCGCCAGGCCGTCATCGATGTTGCTATTGAGGAAATGGGCCACCTTTCCGCGGTGTGGAACATCACCTCGGCGCTGGGCGGCTCGCCGCGTTTCGGGCGCATGAACTTCCCGCTCGACATCGGCTACCTGCCGGCCGGCATCGTGGTGAAGCTGGCGCCCTTCAACGCCCACACGCTACAGCACTTCATCCATCTCGAACGCCCGATCGGATCGGATGAGCCCGACGGCGAGGGCTACACGATCGAGCGCCAGTTCAAGCGCGGCTCGGAGACCGCCCGGCTCACCCCAATGCCGATGAACTACGAGACGGTGGGCGAATTCTACGAGACGATCTCCCGCCAGCTGAAGGCATTCTCTGAGCGCATGGGCGAGGACAAGGCATTCATCGGCGACAAGACGCTGCAGCTGTCGCCTGACGAGATCGACCTCGGCGGCGCCAAGCGAGTCATCTGCCTCAAGACCGCACTGCAAGCGTTCGACGCCATCGTCGTGCAAGGCGAGGGCGCGCCGGGCCACAACGACCAGTCCCACTTCTCGAAGTTCGCCGCGATCCGTGAGGAGCTCGCGCGTCTGACAGCCAAGAACCCAAACTTCCATCCCGCGCATCCTGCCGCGACCAACCCCGTGCTGCGCCGCCCGCCCAAGCCTGAAGGCCGCGTCTGGCTCGAGGATCCCGAAGCGGTCGCGACGGTTGATCTCGCGAACGCCTGCTACGGCCAGATGCTGCGCTTCCTCGGCTATTCCTTTCTCGTACCGAACGGTCCGGAAAAGTCGCTTGCGGTCGATCTGGGGATCGGCCTGATGCGCGCCGCCACCTATCTTGGCGAGCAGGCCGCGCGTCTGCCCGCTGGCCCTTCCAACCCGAACTGCAATGCCGGCATGAGCTTTGCGACACTGCGCGACGCCGCGCCCCTGCCTCAAGGGGTTGCCGCGTGGCGGCTGTTTGCCGAGCGGCTGAATGCGTTCGCCGCCGCCGCCGAACGGCTGGTGGCGCAATCGAACTCGGAACGTCCGATCGGCGCCGCGCGCGTGCTGCTCTCCCTGGCGGAGCAAGCTCGCCGGGGTGAAGAACTGTACGTCCAAGCGCCGGGGCGGCCGGCCGCGCCAGTTCCTCAGAAATTGCCCGCGACAACGAACAGCGGCGAAGTCACAACCAACGCCCATGGCATCGAGACCGTTGTCGGCAAAAGCGTCACCATCGACTTCGAAGGCAAGCGCTGCATCCACGCACGCTTCTGCGTCACCGGAGCGCCGAAGGTCTTCCTCGCAAACGTCGAGGGGCCATGGATCCACCCCGATGCGATGGATGGCGAGAAGCTGGTCGCAATAGCCGAGGCGTGTCCCTCCGGCGCCATCCGCTATCGCCGCAATGATGGCCGCCCGGAAGAAACGCCGCCGCCGGTCAACCTTGCCGCGGTGCGCGAGGGCGGGCCTTACGCTTTTCGCGGCGATATCTCGCTCGATGGCAAACGCGCGGGATATCGCATGACGCTGTGCCGCTGCGGCGCCTCGAAGAACAAACCGTTCTGCGACGGCTCGCACCACGACATTGGCTTTAACGCCACAGGCGAGCCGACGCCCGCCGACGCCAAGACCGACATGCTCGAAGTGCGCGATGGTCCTCTGGCCATCGATCCGCAAATCGACGGTCCGCTCCGCGTTCGCGGTAATCTCGAGATCACTGCCGGCACCGGCAAAGTCGTGGCTCGCGTGAAGGGCGCGTACCTGTGCCGTTGTGGCGGATCGGCCAACAAGCCGTTCTGCGACGGCACGCACTCGAAGATCGGCTTCAAGAGCTGACGGCTTGCTTCATGTTGTGAAATGCGGCGCGCCCGGCTTGTAACAAAGTTGGGCGGGGACTCTCCCAAAGAGTCAAAGACTTGGGATTGGCGGCGCTGAATCCGGGCGCTGGATCGGCGCCAAAAACGCCCGAAAAAGTCCACATTCTCAGGGCAAAAGCAGCTCCCATGTCGGTGAGTTAATGTTCGGGACAGGCCCGCTTAATCCCATCGGCGTTGTCTCAACCAACAAACAGTCCGGTCGGCTCCCCCCAATCCAAACCGGACATGGAGAATGACGGAATGAACCGTGGAACGATCATCGGTGCGACTGGAGGGCTGATTGCGGGCGTAAGTCTCGCGACGCTCGCCTTGGCCGCGCCGTCCTTCGCGCTTTTCGGAAACAACGCCGCATCAGTGGCGGCGTCGGCTGCGGGCCAGTTTGCAGCCCCAATGGCCGCCCAGCAAATGCGCTGGGGCAATTACAACAACCTCGCTGACCTGGTCGAGAAGGTCACCCCATCGGTCGTGCAGATCGATGTACGTGAGCCCGGCCAGGCCCGCATGATGTCCGGCCGCAACGGGAATCCGTTCGCGGGCACCCCGTTCGGCGAATTCTTCGGCCTGCCTGACGGCGTCGATCCCCGCAATGGCGGCGATGTTCCCGATCAGCGCGGCACCGGTTCGGGCTTCTTCATCCCGGGCGGCTACATCGTCACCAACAACCACGTGGCCGGCAACGCCTCGAAGATGACCGTCATCCTCAGCGATGGCCGCCAACTTTCGGGCAAGCTCGTCGGCGCCGACGCCAAGACCGACCTCGCGGTCGTCAAGGTGGAAGGCAAGGACCTCCCGCAAGGCCTGCCCTGGGGCGACAGTGTGAAAGCGCGCCCTGGCGACAGCGTCTTCGCGATGGGCTCGCCCTTCGGTCTCTCCGGCACCGTGACCTCGGGCATCATCTCCGCCCGCGGCCGCGACATCCACTCCGGCAGCTATGACGACTTCATCCAGGTCGACGCGCCCATCAACCAGGGCAACTCGGGCGGTCCGCTCTTCGACACGGCGGGCCAGGTCATCGGCGTCAACTCCGCGATCTATTCGCCGTCCGGCGGCAACGTCGGCATCGGCTTTTCGATCCCGTCGGAGCAGGCGCGCAACGTCGTCGAGCAGATCATCTCGCATGGCTCGGTCCAGCGCGGCTGGCTCGGCGTGCAGATCCAGCCGGTGACGCCGGAAATCGCCTCCAGCCTGGGCCTGTCCACCGCGCGGGGCGCGATGGTCAACGCCGTCACCGCCGGTGGTCCCGCCGACAAGGGCGGCATCCGTGATCGCGACGTGATCCTCTCGTTCGGTGATCGTCCGATCAACCACCTGCAGGACCTCACGCGCGCTGTGGCCGACACCAAGGCCGGCACGGTGAAGGACGTGAAAATCCTGCGCGACGGTCGCGAACAGACGCTGCGCGTCAACATCCAGCCGCTCACTGACGACGACAAGACGACCAAGATTGCCGACAAGTCCGACGCTGGCGACAAGCCGGGTCAGATGAAGATGTCGGATCTCGGCCTCTCTCTTGCCGCGGGCGATGACGGCGTCGTGGTCGCCAGCGTGAAGACGAACTCGCCTGCCGAAGACGCCGGAATCCGGGTCGGCGACAAGCTGGTCATGGTCAACCAAACCGCGGTCAACTCGACTGACGCCGCCAAGAAGGCGGTCGACGAGGCCCGGAAGCAGAAACGGGAAGCGGTGCTTCTCCAGCTGCAACGCGAAGACAACAAGTTCTTCGTGGGTGTTCCTTTCTCCGGGGGCTAACCCCTTCGGTGGAAGTGCGGGCGCGGTCGTTCCGCCGTCCGTCCCCCAAGAAAGACGGGACGGCCGCGCCTGACATTCCTCTTCAAACGACCCAGGAAACCGGCTTTTCGGGTTCTTCCGGTCGCAGCCGGGAGTGCTAAGCTATGTCCATGCGCATCCTTGTGATCGAGGACGAGGCCCGAACGGCCGACTTCATCGAGCGAGGCCTCAAGGAAAAGGGCCACGCCGTCGACGTCTGCCGGACCGGGCCCGAAGGCCTGAACTTCGCCCTTTCCGGCGAACATGACGCCATCATCCTCGACCGCATGCTGCCGCAGATGGACGGCCTTACCATCCTCAAGGCGCTTCGCGCCGAGGACAAGAATACCCCGGCCATCATTCTCTCGGCCCTCGCCCAGACCGATCACAAGGTCGAAGGCCTGCGCGCCGGGGGAGACGACTACCTGGTGAAACCCTTCGCCTTCTCCGAGCTTCTTGCCCGTCTGGAAGCGATCATTCGCCGGCACGATCCGCGCGCGGCCGAACAGACCGAACTCAAGGTCGACGATCTCAAGCTCGACCTGGTCGCCCGCCGGGCCAGCCGGGGCGGCCGCGAGATCGACCTCTTCCCCCGCGAATTCTCCATCCTCGAATACATGATGCGCAACGCCGGCCGGCCGGTAACGCGCACCATGCTCCTCAACCATGTATGGGACTACCAGTTCGAACCGCAGGCCAACGTGGTCGATGTCCACATCTCCCGCCTACGACGGAAGATCGACACGCCCGGAGAAAAGCCGCTGATCGAAACCCTGCGTGGAGAGGGATACCGTATCCGCGCGGCGGCCTGATCGCATGCCAAGGGGGGTAGGGGCGAAAGGAGTCGGTCTCGGGTCACTCAGCGCCCGCGTGATCGGCCTCTCCGCCCTGATGACCCTCGCCATCATCAGCGCCGCCTTCACGCTCACCTACGTCTCCACCACCCGCATTCTTGAACAGCAGACCGCCGATGTAGTGCAGGCGGAGATCGAGGGCCTGCGCGAGAGCTATCGCGATGGCGGCGCCGACGGCCTCATCGA
>DASZSI010000247.1:0-9807 GCA_035548775.1 Hyphomonadaceae bacterium | reverse complement strand
TCAGCAAAAACTTCAGCTTCCGGGCTTCGAACACTGTCCGGCATTGATCATGGCAAGCACATCGTAATCCAGAACAGCCTTGCACGCCTGCCCCCGCAGGCTGGCGACATGGCGAAGCCGCGCCTCGCTCATGCCCTGCGTCGGGCAGATTCTTTCTGGCGGCCCCAGGAGAAGCTCGGCCTCTTCCTGTGTGGCGCCGGCGCTCAGCAATTCGGACCTGCATTTGGCGCGCGGGGCGATGGCGCAACAGTCGGGTTGCTCTTTTTTCACAACCGCGCCCTGTCCCTGCGGCGGCGCGCAGGCCGAAAGGCCAACCAGGCACAGAAGGAATACCGTGCGGATCATCGTGTCCTTCCGGCAGTCGCCGGCCCGTCCAGCAGGCGCTGGCGCAAAGGCCTCATCCCTGTCGATTGGCGATTGATATCATCAGGTATAGCCTCAGGCCAGTTTGGCGCGGGGGCCAATGATGGCGATACGCGGACTTCTGACAGGCGTCGTGGCGTTGCTGGCGGCGCCGGCCCTTGCGCAGGAACTTCCGGACAAGCTGCATCTTTACGACGAAGGGGTGCACGCGCTGGATGCGCAGAACTTCCAGGTGGCGGAATCGAATTTCAAGGCCGCGTTGACTGAAAATCCGCGCGACGTGTTCTCGCTGATGATGCTCGGCATCCTGGAGGTCGCGCGCAACGACTATCCCGACGCCAAAAAGCATTTCGAACTGGCGGCGAAGATCAGGCCCAAGGCGCCGGACCCCGTTGGCCGCCTCGGCTGGGTGCTTGCCAAGATGGGCGACAAGCAGGGCGCCAAGCACCAGCGCGCGTTGCTCACCGACATGAACCAGTCGTGCAAGCGGCTGCACTGCCTCAACGCCGATGCGATCGCCAACGGCATCCTGATGATCGATTCCGTGCTGACGGACGATTCGGCCGACGACAATCGCTATGGCGCAGGCGTCGACGCGATCCAGGCAAAGGACTGGGACAAGGCCGAGGCGGCTTTCAGGGACGTTCTGAACGAAGCCCCCAACAATCCAGGCGCAAACTTCCTGTTCGGCGTCGTGCGCATCGGCCAGGACAACCTGCCTGAGGCGAAGACCTATCTCGAGAAAGCTGTGAAGCTCAGCCCGCGCCTGGCCGATCCGATCGGACGGCTTGGCTGGGTCTATGTCCAGCTCGGCGATATCCCGGCGGCAAAACGCCAGCGCGAGAAGCTGGAAACGATGCAGCGCGATTGCGAGAAAATCTGCTTCGACCGCGTCACCATCGACCGCGGTCTTTGGATCATCAACGGGGTGCTGCCGGAACAGGACCAGAAAGTCGCGCCCAAGCCGGCCGGCTAGGGCCTGATTCAGAAGCGATTCATCAGGCTTAACGCCGCCTTTACCAAAACATTCGCCTGTTTCCTGCGGGTTTCCCACACGGAGCAGGGCCGATGTCCGCGTATGCAGCGCTGGTGCTCAATAACGTCTGCCGGTCCAACCACCATCGGCTGGCGATCATGGCGCTCGACCATCTCAAGGCGCACGAGAACGAGCGCTGGCGCGACCTGTTCCTGAAATACCATCCGACTTATCTCAAAGGCTCGAAGGCGCCGGACGAGGAGTTCAAGGACTTCAAGAACCACGTCTGCCATCCCGAGAACAATTTCTGGGGCGGCGCGCCGCAGGCGGCGGCCGAGTGGTACAAGCGCACCGTTCGCTCGCTCGCAGCCCAGGACTGGGAAACGTCGGCGTGGAATGCCGGCGTGATGAGTCACTACATCGTCGACCCCTGCCAGCCCTTCCACACGGGCCAGAGCGAGGCCGAAGGCGCGATTCACCGTCCGGCCGAGTGGAGTTTCTCCAAGGCGTTCCCTGAGATCAGGCTGATCATCGACCAGCATACCGGCTGGCCGGACGTGAAGGTGCCGTCGGGCGATGACTGGATCGGCGAGATGGTGCGCCAGGCGGCGACCAACTCGAACAAATACTATCACAAGATGATCGACCACTATGATCTCGAGGCCGCGCGCAAGAAGCCGGAAGCGGGTCTCGACCAGGAATTGAAGGACATTGTTGCGCGCCAGATGGCCTATGCCTCGGTGATGCTCGCGCGGGTGATGGACAAGGCGATCGCCGAGTCGAAAGCGCAGGCGCCGAAATCGAGTCTGGCTCTCGCGACGCTGATCACCGGCATCAAGAAGCCGCTGCACGTGATCCTGAAGAACCTCGACCATCAGGCGGACCGCAAGGTTGTGGAGGCGCAGTACAAGGAATTCACCCGCACCGGAAAGGTTCGCGACACGCTGGGCGAGGACGACAAGGTCGTCCGCATGCTCCATGCCGACGAGGTGCTCGACAAACACCTCTCCTCGATCGACGCCGAATGGCCGCGCGAGGGCGGCACATCCCACGGCACGGGCGCCGAGCCGCGCGTGCACAAGAAGATCAAGATCAAGAACGCCAACCGCAAGATCCGCGACGAGGGCAGGGCCGAGGCCGAAGCCCAGGGCGAAATGCTTCTCACCAGGTCCGAGACGTCCGACAAGAAGTCAGCTGCGCCTGAGGAAAAAACGCCGCGCATCCGCCTGACGCGCGAAGCTTCCATCGTTGATGCGCCTTCAATAGGTCCGAAGACGGCGGGCCGGCTCAACACTGCCGGCATCAAGACGGTCGCCGACCTCCTGGCGCTGTCGCCGGAAGAGGCGGCGACGAAGCTCAAGCAGAGCCACATCAATGCACGCGTCATCAAGGATTGGCAGGCGCAGGCGCTTCTGGCCTGCACTGTCCCAGAGATCACGGGAACGGCAGCCCAGTTGCTGGTCGGCGCCGGCGTTCACACCGCCCACGACCTCGCCAACGCCAACGTGAAGGATCTCGTGGCGCTGGTGCACGAATTCGCCAACACCAAGGAAGGCGAGGGTGTGCTTCGCACCAGCGCTCCCCCGGACGAGACCAAGATCGCCGGCTGGATCGCTTCTGCGAAATCCATCGCAGCTTGATCGCTAAAACCAGTATGTAGCTGGGCTAATCCCGCGCTGTCGCGATCCGGGGGAAACGCGCGTACGCGCAATTTGAGCAGCCTCTCAACGCGGCCATCCCGCGAAAGTTGCAGCTTCCCCAGCGGCCTTCCGCATTCACCAAGCCGAAGATGAACGGATGGTTCGAAAACCGTTCAGGCGCCGCGCGTTTATATCAGGCACGAGACTGAAAGGAGTGCCCTGATGCGTCTCTTCCTGAAGCCTATCCTCGCCGGCGCCATCGCCATGTCTACGATGACTGCCACGTTGGCGCCCGCCGCGTTCGCTGACCAGCCGCGCTACCAACGCGACCATGACCGGGGTCATGACCGCAACGACCGCCGCTGGGACCACGACCGTCGTTACGACGGCCGCTGGGACAACCGCCGCCACTTCTATCGCGGCGACCGGTTCGACTCGCGCGTCCGCTACACGCGGGTTGTGGACTATCGCTACTATCACCTCCGTCCGCCGCGGCGTGGCGAATACTATGTCCGCACCGACTCGGGCGACATCCTGTTGCTCGCGGCAGCCACAGGCTTGGTGCTGTGGGCGCTGAACAACTAGCGCTGGACTGACGACTAGCGCGATAACGCGTCTCTCTCCGCTTATCGCTTGCGGCCGCCTCTCTCCCCGGAGGCGGCCGCGCTCGTTTGCGGAACCGCCGCCATGACCTGCTCCCGCGCCCACGCAATGGCGGGATCGGCAGAAGCATCGCGCCGCCAGAACAGCATGAGGTCAATGACCGGCGGGCCGAACGGCAGCTCGCGGATCGCCACATCGTAGCGCCGCGCCAGCGTCGCCGGCGCAACCAGTGCGAAATCGCTATCCATCACAACGTGAAAGCCGGTCTGATAAAGCGGCAGCCGCATCACGGGGCGCAGCCGCTCGCCCATCCGGCTGAGCGCAAGATCGACCAGCCCCTTGCCGCTGCGCCGGCTCGACACCGCAATGTGTTGCAAGGACAGGAACCTTGCCAGGTCAAACCGTCCCCGCGCGGCGGGATGATCCTTGCGCATCACGCAGACATAGCGGTCGGAGACCAGCGGCGTGCTGGCGAGTTCCGGGCGCGCAAGCGAGGGAATGTCGATGGCGAGGTCCAGCCGGCCCTCCGCCAGTCCATCGGGAATATCCGCCCGGTCCATGTGATGGCCATGAAATCGGACTTCAGTGCTCATTCCCTGCAGTACCTTGGCGATGCCTGGTGCAATGATGGACGAGGAGATGTCGCGCATCGCCACGTTGAAGACGCGGTTCGACGATCGCGGATCGAAGCCGGCGCTTCGGTCAAGGCCCGAGCGCAACCGCGCCAGCGCCTCCCGCACCGGCCCGATCAGCGCCTTGGCCGCCGGCGTCGGCGCAACGCCAAGCGCCGAGCGCACGAACAGGGGATCGCCCAGCGCCGCGCGCAACCGCGACAGGGCGTTGCTGACGGCAGGCTGGGTAAGATTCAACCGCTCGGAGGCGCGCGTGATGCTGCCTTCGTCGAACACGGCTTCGAAAACCGGCAGCAGGTTGAGATCGAGGCCGCGCAGGTTCACGCCATCACCATTGTGAATATCAAATCTTGATACAATAAACTGGAGAAATGGCGAGTCCGGCGCGAAACCCAGGGCTATGCCGACCCCGTCGACATCGCTGTCTCCTCCCCCTAATGCCGTCCGGTTTCTCGCTTCGGACGGGGATACGAGCGCCGACGGTTCCGTCCCGACCCGGCGCGGGATCGGCCTGACGAAGTGGCGCATCTCGCGGCGCGGCTTCATCCAAAATCGGAATCCCACTCGGGGTGCGTCCAACGGCGTAGCGCAGGCCGGCATGTCAGCTGTCGGTTTCGCTGCGCCGTTGGCGTCTCGTTTGTTCACCAACTGAACGGATTCTGCGGCCTTCTGCAGGCCTGCCCCCTCGTCAACTTGACATTGCCAGGCCGCGGTCGAAGTTTGCGGCAAAGCAACATCAAGGGAGGGCGTGATGCGCGCCATAATCGCTGCAGCCTCGGTTCTCGTGCTCGCCGCCGCCTGCAATCAGGCGCCAGCCGCACCCGTCGCCATTGCGCCAGGACCGGACGCCCAGGCCCAGCTGCAAAAACGCCTGATCGAAGCCAAGCCCGGCGACACGATCGAAATCGGCGCCGGCAATTTCGCCTTCACGGGCGGCCTGTCGCTTGACGTCGCCAACGTCACGGTGAAAGGGGCGGGTCAGGACAAGACCATCCTGTCGTTCAAGGGCCAGCAGGACGCGGTCGCAGGGCTTCTTGTGACATCTTCCGGCGTGACGCTCTCCGACTTCACCATGCAGGACACCAAGAAGGACGGCATCAAAGCCAAGGGCGCTGACGGCATCACCTTCCGCAACCTGAAGGTGGAATGGACCGCCGGTCCGCAAGCGACCAACGGCTCCTACGGCGTCTATCCCGTCGAATCCAAGAATGTGCTGATCGACGGCGTCACCGTCTCCGGCGCTTCCGACGCCGGCATCTATGTCGGCCAGTCGGACAACATCATCGTCCGCAACAGCCGGGCGGAATTCAATGTCGCCGGCATCGAGATCGAGAATTCGACGCACGCCGACGTCCACGACAACGTCGCCACCAAGAACGCCGGCGGCATCCTGGTGTTCGACCTTCCGGACCTGCCCAAGATCGGCGGCAACTCCACCCGCGTGTTCAACAACCAGGTGGTCGACAACTCGACGCAGAATTTCGCCCCGCCGGGCAACATCGTCTCCAACGTGCCGACCGGCACCGGCGTCATGCTGATGGCGAACAAGGACGTGCACGTCTTCGGCAACACCTTCGACAAGAACGGCACGGCGCACGTGATGGTGATCTCCTATTCCTTCCCCTTCACCGATGCGCGCTACAACCCGCTGCCGCGCGATTTCGTCATTCATGACAACACGTATGGAGCCGGCGGCGATAATCCGCAGGGCAGGCTGGCGCCGCTGGCCAAGGCGCTGGGCGGCCGCCTGCCGGCGATCGTGTGGGACGGCGTCACGCAGTATGGCGACAAGAAGGAAGACGTGCGCATCGTCGTGCGCGAAAAGCCTGAGGTCGGCTATATCAACCTCGGCCTCGGCCATACGCCGCCAGATTTCGACGCCGCCAAGCCCTCGACCCAACGCCAGCCCGACGTGCAGCTGCAGGAGCCCGCGCCTGTCGTCATGCCGGCGGCGCCTGCGAAGACGGGGACGTGAACCTGTTCAGCCGCGCGATTGTAGCGCCTGTCCTTGCGCTGTCCGCCGCCGCATGCGGCGCGCCGGAGTATGGACCCAGGGCGTCAGTGATAATGGCCGCTGATCCGGCGCCGAAACTCTCGGACTACCACCTGTTCGAGAATGCCAGCGCCACGGCGCCGGCCGAAGGCGTCGTACCCTACGATCTGGTCAACGCCCTGTTCGCTGACCACGCAGCCAAGCACCGCTACGTCTTCATCCCCAAAGGACAGAGCGCGACGTATTCACCGGACGATGTGTTCGACCTGCCGGTCGGCTCGGTGCTGATCAAGACGTTCGCCTTCGCCCCGGACATGCGAGACCCGGCGCTGCATGAACGCTTCATCGAAACCCGCCTCCTGATCCACAAGGCGGATGGCTGGGTTGCCTATCCCTATATCTGGAACGCCCAGCAGACCGAAGCCGAGTATGCGCCGGTCGGCGGCCGCCAGAAGATCGACACCATCGACGAGACGGGCAAGGCGCTGTCGATCAACTATGGCATTCCTAATCGCAACCAGTGCAAGGAATGCCATGCCGTTGGCCACACCATGACGCCGATCGGACCCAAGGCGCGCAACCTCAACCATGTCGGTGCTGCAGGCCTCAACCAGATCGCGGACTGGACCGCGCGGGGGATCCTCACCGGCGCGCCGGCGGCGGATCAGGCCCCCACTGTCCCCGCCGTGTTCGGCGATGCTGCGCTGGACGAACGGGCGCGCGCATGGCTCGACATAAACTGCGCCCATTGCCACAAGGCCGATGGCGGCGCCTCGAATTCCGGCCTCTATCTCGGCTGGCGCGAGACCGATCCGCGCGGTTGGGGCGTGCACAAGCGGCCGACGGCGGCGGGCAGGGCGTCCGGCGAGAATTTCTACGTCATTGAACCCGGCGCGCCCGACAAGTCGATCCTCGTCCATCGCATCGAATCGACTGAGCCCGGCGTCCTGATGCCCGAACTGGGCCGCACCGTGGTGGACGAACGTGGGCTGCAGCTGATCCGCGACTGGATCGCCGCAATGCCGCCGGCCGCCGCGCCGAACGGCGGAAAATAGTCAGCCTAGGACTTGCGGCAGCTGCCCTGAAGCGTCGTCGGATGCACGCCGCTGTCATCCAGCCGGAAGCGTTGCCACACCGCTTCCAGCTTGCCGCTCGACAGCCCGCTCACGGTGATTGTGTCGATCACCGAGCGCGAATTCGACTGATAGACCACGCGATCCGGCCCGCGCAGCGTGCCAAGCGACGGCTTGGAGCTGGCGACGTCAGCGGGAAAGGTCCCGGCCGGAAAGGCCGCGTTCGGGAACGATGCAGACCCGATCACACCCTCGTCCGTGAACTTCAGGATAACCGGCAGCTTCTCGTCGATATTGTCCCAATCCACTTTCGGATCATTGCTGTGACGCCCCTGCCAGACATCGCAGGTCAGCGTCGCGTTGGCGTAGGCATCCGCAGGCTTTTTCGCATAGCCAGACGCTGCGCCTGTAATCGTTGCGCCGGCCAGCACAATCATCATCACTCGAACGATCATCTTTCCCTCCCTCAAGCCGGACGCCGGCAATGACCTTCCATCAGCATATCGACCGGGCCGTCCTTTGTGATCCGCACGCGGTGCCACATGATGGACGGCTGGCTCTGGTCGAGACTGCCGAAGGTGAACGTGTCCATCACGGTCTTTGACTTGATGCGATAGGACGCGGCGTCCTTTGTCATGCGTGATGCGCTCGCCTCGCCGTCGCCAAGTCCGGCCGGGAAGATATCGCGCGGGAAGGCCGCCGCCGTGGCCGAGACGTCGATCGAAGGCAGGCCATGGCTGTCGAATGTCACGGCCACCGGCGTCGTCCTCTTGAGCGCGCGCATGTTCACTTTGGGGTCTCCGCCCCAGATGCTTGGCCAATTGTCGCACACCAGCGTTGCGTTGGTGGCCGGCCAGGCCGGGTCGCCGCCCGCAGATGCGGCCTGCTCAGCCGGGATCTGCTTGGCCAACTGATCGAGCTTCTGCTTGATCTCCTCGGGGGTTTGCGGCGGGGCGGCCTTGTAGCGTTCGATCAGCTGTTTCTCCAGCGCATCCAGATCGGCCTTGGTCATCCCCTGCTGGGCTCCCCTGGCGCGGGCCTGCTCTTCCAACTGCTCAAGCGTGGGCGGAGATGGGGGAAGGACTAGAACCGGAATCCTTGACGCACCAGCCTGTTCAATCGCCTGCAACTTGGAACGCAGGGCATCAACCTTCTGCTGGGTCACGACGACGGCCGGATGCCGTTCCCCGTATCGCTTCAGAAGTTCTGCAAGATCCTTCTCTGCTGTCGTCAACTCCTCGAACGTCGACCAGGCCAGCGCCTCCCTGGTCTTCGCCTCGTAAACATCGGCCTGCAGCCGCGCCTTTCTTTCCTCATCCGAAGCGTGCGACTTCTTCGAATCCTGCTGTTTGATTTTCACCGCCCCGGGCCCGTCGCCTTCGCGTTCGATATCCGACTTGAGTTGTTCGATCCGCGTATCCAGCCACTCGCGCGCGCGAGTGGCTTGGGCGGGGTAGGCGGCTTCGGTTTGCGCATCAACCGGCTCCATCAACTGTTCAAGCGCCGCACGCCTGCCTTCAAGTTCCTTGAGGCTCACGCGCGCCGCCGCGATATCCGCATCGGCTGGCGCATCGAACACATAGACCGGCGGGCGTTGAGGCTGCGCCGCCCAGGCGCCGACGCCTGCGGCCAACGCCGCGGCGGAGGCCGCAACAATACCCGCAATGCGGCCCGCGCGGCCGGGAGATTTCCGGGCGAGCATGGTCACTCTCGCCTTCAGCGTACCGGAAGATTTCGCCGGCCAGGTGCAGCCAAGCGGCAGGGAGGCCGGAGCGACCTGCGTCTTCAACAAGGCCTCGGCATAGGTGCGCCTTTCGGCCGGATACTTCGCCACCACTGCCGCATCGCACGCCAGCTCCTGGTCCAGCCGGGCAAGGCGCGCTGCGAGATGGACAAGCGGATTGAACCAGTTGACGCAGGTTGCCAGCGCCAGCACCGCATTCACCCGCGTGTCGCCGGCGGCAATGTGCGCCTTTTCGTGCACCAGGATCAGGTCGCGCTCGCGCGCATCGAACCGCTGTTCGAAATCGGCCGGAAGAACGACGCGAGGCCGGACAAGTCCGACAACTGCCGGCCCCGCCATCGGCCCCAGCGATTTCAGCGTCCGCGCCTGCCGGATCGCGATCACGGCCAGGAAGACCAGCGCTCCGAACAACCACACCGTCATTGCGAGTGCAGGAATATCGAGCGCAAACGTCGTCTCGGGTGCAACCGGCGTCGGCGGCAATTCGGAAGCAGCGGCGACGGGCGCAGGCGAAAGCGCAGGCGCCGCGGGCGCCGCCAGATGGATAACGCGCGCGGGCGCCGAAGGCAGAAACACCGCCAGCCCGGCAATCAGTGGCACGCCCCACATCCAGTAGGCAATCCGCGGTCCGGCCATGCGCCTCACGGGTTCGCGGGCCAGCAGCACCAGGACAATCGCCGCGCTGGCCGCAAGATTGGCCAGGCCCAGCGCGCTCAGTACATGCAGTGCGTCATCACCGGCCATCGTCGAGCCTCGCGATCAGTTTTTTCAGTTCGTCGATCT
>DASZSI010000246.1:0-13777 GCA_035548775.1 Hyphomonadaceae bacterium | reverse complement strand
AGCGACGAGCACGCCGAAGGCTGCTGATATCACGACTACTTCGAGCATGCCCTTCAGTCAGGCATCTAGCGGCAATGCGGTCAAGCAACCTCGCCGAAAACGCTAGCGGCGGCGGTGATCCTCATACCGGAACCGCACGCTGCCCTGGAACGAGTCGCGCCTGAAATGCCGGTAGTCGTCCCGATAAAACCGCTCGTTCGGCCGACGCTGGTAGAAGAACACATTCCCCGACCAGTACCCGCCATAGATCGGGCCGTAGAAATTGTCGTAATACCCATCGTAATAGCGCGGGCTGTAGCCGCCATTATAGCGATATCCGTTATAGCCCGTATCGTACGGCCCACGCGCCGCGCCGTAATAGCTTGTGTCGTAGTAGCCGTCCGTTTCGCACGCAGCGAGACCCAGCGTCCCCGCCACGACGGCGATTGCGATGAGCGATTTCATGCTCAGCCTCCAGATGTCACAGGTTCAACCCGCCGACGGGCGGCGCTGTTCCCTCAACGCTGCGGAACAGCTTTGTGAGCTAATTTGTGACCGGGAACCTGAACGACGGCCAAATCAGGCGTTCATCGTAGGTCCATTGGAGGCGCCGCCGGCCGACCTGTCGTTGGGTGAACCGGCCGAAGGCGGCGGCAGTTCGGGATAGTCGACCATCGTGATCTTGCGCTGGCGGAAGATGCGGGTCACCCCGAACAGCACGATCAGGGCCATGCCGAGCACAACCACGCCTGCAAGTACGATCTGCGCCATGCTTGCACCTGTTCAATTGACTGACTAAGCCGCAAGGCTGGCCGTGCTTCCGGCGAGGCGTCAACCGAAAAAATGGTCATGCGCTTGGCCACGTTCTCGCCCGATTTGTACGGCCTGATCCAGGGGAGTGCGCTTGCGATGAACGTCACTGAAGCTGTGAAGCAGCGCATCTCGACTCGGGGCTTCCTGGACAAGCCTATTTCCAAAGCCGAACTCACCGAGCTGCTTGAGACAGCGCAACGCGCGCCCTCCGGCGGCAATGTGCAGCCGTGGAAACTGGTCGCTGTGACCGGCGCTGCGAAGGACGAGGTGGTGGCGATCGCACATCGTGTGCTGGCCGCCGATCCGATGGGCGGCATTCCCGGCGACCGACCCGTCTATCCCGACTTCCGCCTGCTCGATCCCGTCTACAACGAACGGCGCAAGCGCGTGGGCGAGATGATGTACGAAAAGGTCGGCATCCCGCGCGAGGATCGCGCCGGCAGGCTTCGCTGGTTTGCAAACAACTATCGGTTCTTCGGCGCCCCGGTCGGCCTCTTCTTGGTGATCGACACGCGCATGGGACACGGCCAGTGGGCGCACATGGGCATGTACATGCAGACCATCGCTCTTCTGGCCGAGGAGCGCGGTTGGGCGACCTGCATGCAGGAGTGCTGGGCCCGTCTGCGGGTGGAGCTGCACGACTATCTCAAACTGAAGCCAGATGACATGGTCTACGCCGGCATCGCACTGGGCTACGCAGATCCCAACGAGCCGGCCAACGAGCTTTATGCGGAGCGCGCTCCTCTCTCGGAGGTTGTGGAGTTTCGCGGCTTCTGATCCAGTGGCGCGGGGCCGGCGTCACAGGGGCTAACAATGAGCAGACACGCACCCGCCGCTCCCGAGCTTGGTCACTGGATCAAGGCCGCGGACGATCTATTGCCCGACATGATCGAACTGCGACGGGCGATCCATATGGAGCCCGAGGTCGGCCTTCACACACCGCTGACCACCGCCAAGGCGAAGAAGGCTCTCGAAGGCCTGCCGCTGGAATATATTGAAGGCCCATCGACCACAGGCTTCATCGCCGTGCTGCGCGGACCTTCCAACGGCCGCACCGTCCTTTTGCGTGGAGACATGGACGCGCTGCCGATGCACGAGGACACCGGTCTGGAGTTCTCGTCCCATCACGAGAACGCCATGCACGCCTGCGGGCACGATACGCATGTTGCGATGCTGGTAGCCGCCGCGCGGGCGCTGTGCGCCCAGCGCGACAAGCTTGCAGGCACAGTGCAGTTCATGTTCCAGCCGGGCGAGGAAGGTTGGCACGGCGCCCGCTACATGCTCGACGATGGCCTGATCGACCCGCTTCCGGATGCAGCCTTCGCCCTGCACGTGACGCCGAACATCGAGGCAGGCAAATTGGCCGGAAAGCCCGGGCCGCTGCTTGCCGCCGCCGACCGGTTCATCATCACCATCAAGGGCAAGGGCGGCCACGCCTCGCAGCCGCACGATGCAGTCGACCCCATCCCGGTCGCCTGCGAAGCGGTGACGGCGCTGCAGGCGATGATGACGCGCCGCGTGCCGGCATTCGACCCCGCGATTCTCACCGTCGCACGGATCACCGCAGGCACCACCAACAACGTGATCCCGGAATCCGCCGAACTCGAAGGCACGATCCGCAGCTTCTCGGAAAAGTCGCGCGCCATCGCCCGCGACGGTCTCAAGCGCGTGGTGGAAGGCGTCGCCGCGACGCACCTGTGCGAGGCGAAGGTCAAGATCATCCCCGGCTTCCCGGTCACCATCTGCGATCCGCGCGCTGCGGCCCTGGGCCGGCGCACCGCCGAGCGGCTTTTCGGCAAGGAAAACTGGTTCGAGATGCCGCATCCGATGATGGGGGCGGAGGACTTCGCCTATGTGCTGCAGAAGGCGCCGGGCGCGATGATGTTCCTGGGCGCATCTCCCGAGGGCGGCGACTGGCGTACCTGCTGCGCGCTGCACTCCAATCGCATGGTGCTGGACGAGAGAGTCATGGCGCACGGCGCGGCCATGCATTGCGCCATCGCCGAAACCTTCCTGGCCGAAGGCTTTGACGGCGGGTCAGCCGTTGCTCCGGCCGCCCCGGCCCGCTAGCGTCCCTTTCAAGGACTCGAGGGATATCCAATGAAACATCGTACGCTCGTCAGCGCCCTGGCGCTGGCCATTTCGATCGCCGTGGCGCCCACGGCTTTTGCAAAGGACATTGTTGTCCACGCCGGCAAGCTGCTGGATGGCGTCAGCAAGACACCGCAGACCAATGTGTCGATCCTGATCCACGATGATCGCATCACCGAAGTGCGTGCGGGATTTATCTCGCCGAAAGGCTACGACGTTGTTGACTTGTCGAAGTCCACCGTGCTGCCCGGCCTGATCGACTGCCATGACCACATCACCAGCCAGTTCGACGGCGGCAACCCGATCGCGGAAGCGGTGACAATCACCGCCTATGACCTCGCGGTGCAATCCACTGCCTACGCGAAAGCGACGCTGCTCGCAGGTTTCACTTCCGTGCGCGATGTGGGCGGCGATATCAACGTCGTGGTGGCGCTGAAGAAAGGTATCAAACAAGGCTTTGTCGTTGGCCCGCGTCTGTGGGTGGCCGGCCCTCCGCTGGGGCCAACCGGCGGACACGGCGATCCGGCCAATGGCCTTGACCCTTCGCTCTCCAGCCCCGGCTGGCCGATCTCGCAGGTCGATAGCCCGGATGAAGCACGCAAGACCGTGCGCCTGCTTCGCCGTGAAGGCGCCGACCTCATCAAGATCATGCCCTCCGGCGGCGTTCTCTCGATCGGCGACGACCCGGCGGCGCAGCTGATGACGAATGAAGAGATCAAATCGGTCATCGACACGGCCCACTCGCTTGGCCTCAAGGTCGCGGCCCACGCGCATGGCAAGGCGGCCATCGACAACGCGGTGAAGCTCGGCGTCGACTCTATCGAGCACGGCAGCTTCGCCGACGCCGAAAGCTACCAGCTGATGAAACAGCACGGCACTTACCTCGTGCCCACGCTGCTGGTCGGCCAGACGGCGGCCGACATCGCCACAGCGCATCCCGAACAGCTCAACCCCTCATCGGCCAAGAAGGCGCTGGAGACGGTCCCCCACCTGCAGAAAAACCTGCACGACGCGTACACCGCCGGCGTGAAGATCGCGTTCGGCACTGACCAGAGCCTTGCGCCGCACGGAACGAACGGCAAGGAGTTCGCCCTGATGGTGAAGGCCGGCATGAAACCGATCGACGCCATCATGGCCGCAACCGCCGGCGCCGCCGACCTGATCGGCGACACCGCGGACATCGGCTCGATCCAGAAAGGCCGCTACGCCGACCTAGTCGCCGTCGACGGCGACCCGCTGGCCGACATCTCGATCCTCGAGCGCGTTCAGTTCGTCATGAAAGGCGGCCAAGTGTACAAGGACAAGGGGACGCCAGTCGCGAGGTAATGGATGACGCTCTCCACCACTGAGGTCGAACGCTTCGTCAGGGACGGCTTCGTGAAGGTCGAGGGCGCGTTCTCGATGGAGGCCGCAGCCGCGTGGCGCGAGAAGCTGTGGGCCGAAGCGAAGCTTTCGCCGGATGATCCGTCCACGTGGCCGCCGGTCGTACGGCTGCCCGGCTATGGCGAGCCGCCTCACGCACGGGCCTTCAACACGCCTCGCCTGCACGAGGCTTTCGACCAGCTGGCCGGCGCCGACCGATGGATCGCGCCCGCGGGCATCGGCACATTTGTCCTCCGATTCCCCGTCCCGGGCGAGGTCAACGATGATGGCTGGCACATCGACGTCAGCTTCCCTGGGCCGAATTCCGGCCCTACGGACTTCTTGACCTGGCGAGCCAACTCCGCCTCGCGCGATCGGTTGGGACTGGTGCTGTTGCTTTTCACCGATGTGGGGCTGGATGACGCGCCGACGCGTATCCGGATCGGATCACACCTGCCGACGGCAAGACGACTTGCGACCTATGGAGAGGCTGGGGAGTCCCTGATCAACCTGGGCCGCGCAGGCTTTGGCGAAAGCGCGCACCTGCCAGAGGCGTTGGCTATTGGAGAAGCCGGCACGGCCTACATCTGCCATCCTTTCCTCGTCCATGCGGCTCAGAAGAATCTCGGCGCGCGACCGCGCTTCCTCGCCCAGCCGCCCCTGCAACCGAAACCGAACGGACAGGTGCAGCTACAGCGCGCCGCAGGCGACTACTCGCCAGTTGAACGCGCGATCCGGCTCGCACTCAGCCTTTAGGCGCCGCCGGCCATGCCGCGCTTGGCCAGGCCAGCGCTCTGCACCTCAAACATGACGTCGGACACGTCCTTGTAGTGCGCCAGCTTGTCAGGCGCCACGTTCACCTCAGGCTGGGGCGAACGCGATGCCTCGAGCTTCAGGCGGCGCTTTACCTCCTCCATCGATACCTGCTCGCCATTCCAGGTTATCTTGCCGTCGGACGCGATGGCGATGCTGATCGTCTTTTCATTGGCGACAAAATCGGGCTTGGCCGCTCCGCAAGCCGCCAGTGCGAGTGCACCCGCAAGCCAGATTGCTTTCATCAGGTTCCTCCAACCACGCCTATCCGTGTGAGGCCGTCGCGCTGCGCCGCCGCCATCACATGTATCACATGATTATAGGTCGCGGCCCGGTTGGGTTCGATATGGATTTCCGGCTGAACCGGCTGCCGGGCTTCCACCGCCAGGCGCTGATCCAGCTGGGCCAACGTGATAGCTTCGCCGTTCCACGACAGCGATCCGTCGAAGTCTACCAGGATACGGACCGGATCAGGCCGACCGATCTGCCGCGTGGCGCTATCCGTTGGCGTATCCAGCTTCACCGCATGACGCTGCGGCGGCAGCGTCACGATGAACATGATGAGCAACACCAGCATCACGTCGATCAACGGCGTGGTGTTGATGTCAGATACCGGTTCGCCTTCCTTCGCCACAGTCGCCTGAATAGCCATTGAAACCTCCCTGCGCCGGCATGTTACATATGTAATCCAACAAGAATGGCGCAGCAACGGATACCGCCGGGTATCCGGAAATAATCAGCGGCGCCGCGAACGTGAGCGGAGGCTGCGCATGAGACAGTGTCACGGTGCTGGCGCGCGGGCGCGCGGATGATCTAGTCTTTCCACTAACGCGAGCTGGCGGAGACCAGCGTCCGCGAAACGGGGAGAGAAAATCATGAACACGAAAGTCTATCCGCGCGCGACCCGCCGCGAGGCGCTCGGCCTGCTCGGCGCTGGCGCGGCGGCAGCCGCATTCGGCGGCGTCGCCTCGGCCCAGGCGCCGGCGTTTCCCAAGGGCGCGGTGATCCGCACGCTGCTGAAGGACTACGCGCCGGAAGAGCTGGCCGGCGGCGCGACACTGTTCCACGAACACATGTCCACCCGCGATGGCTTCATGGTGGATTGGGCGCGTTACTCTGCCGAGACACGTGCGGCCAACCGCGCGCCAAACGCGCCCCCTCCGCCCGCGCCCCAGCGTCCGGCCGGCGCGACCCCGGCCGCCCCGCCAGCGCCCGCTCCCAACTTCATGGCTGACGCCGACCTGATGACGGAGGAGCTCAAGAGCGCCAAGAGCGAGGGCATCGGCTGCCTCGTTGACGGCGGCCACCCCGACATGGGCCGTGATGTGGGCTTCCTGAAAAGGATCTCGACCGCCTCGGGCCTGCCGATCGTGGCCAGCGCCGGCTTCTACACCCAGCCTTTCTACCCCAAGGAGCTGTCTTCCTGGAGCGAAGAAAAAGTGTTCCAGGAAATCATGAAGCAGGTGAATGCCGATAATATCGGTGCGCTCGGCGAGATCGGCTCGTGGGACTACATCACCAAGGACGAACGCAAGGTCTTCCGCGCCGTCGGCAGGGTGCACGTGGCGACCAACCTGCCGATCTTCACCCACACCGGCATACCCGGGAAATCGGCGCTGGAGCAGCTCGACATCCTCGAGGACGCGGGCGTCGATCCCAAACACGTGGTGATCGGCCACCTCGGCAACCTCAATGACGAAAATACCGAGATCCAGCGTGCAGTCATCCGCCGCGGCGCGTTCATCGGCTTCGACCGTCAGGGCGGCAATGGCGATGATCCGGTGGCGAAGATGGCCGCATCGCTGATCGACGCCGGCTATGCCGACAACCTGATGTTCTCCTCCGATTTCTCTTCTGCACGAGACCTCAAGAAGAATGGCGGCGCCGGCTATGCCAAGACGCTCACCGTCTTCGTGCCGAAGATCAAGAAGCTCGGCGCGAGTGACGAGGTGCTGCACAAGATCATGTACGACAACCCGCGCCGCTTCCTGGCCTTCGTTCCGAAGATCAAGCGGAAGGCCTAAGGCCTATTCGCTGTCCGCGGTGAGCTCGAGCGGCTCGCCGCGGGCCTCCTTCTGTCGGGCGCCCTGCAGGATATCCTTCAACCCGTAATTGCCCTCGTGGCAGGCATATTCCCACAGCCCGCCCTTGCCGGCGTTGAGCGGCATCTCGCCTTTCCATACTTGCGAGTACTGCGAAGGATCGTCCACCTCGAACTGGTAAAGGATGACGCCGTCTTCCAGGCGCGTGAACTTCTCGGTTAGCTTGCCCTGCGCCGAGATGTAGCCTCGCTGGATCGGGTTCACATTCCTGGTCTCGACCACCAGCGTGTCGCCTTCATACCAGCCGACACTGTCGCCCAGCCACGGCTTGATGGCGTTGGGCTTGTGCGCCGCCGCTGCCGCGTTCGCGACAATCGGAATGATGCGCGCATCGTGATTCATCTCGACCAGGATCATCACCGAGTTAGGCGACTGCACGATCTGGTACATGTTGTTATAGAGCACGTTGGTCATCACCGGCCCACCCGTGCCGCCAAAGCCGATCAGGCATCGCTCGCCCAGGCTGCGCGACTCCGGCCCTTCATAGGATTTGGCGACGGCCTCCGGGCTCAGCCGCGTGCGCGCCGACCCATAGGACGGACCAGGCTCAACAAATGCCTTCGGTTCGCCCGCCTTCGGCGCAGCCGGTTTTGCAGCTGCAGGCTTCGGTGTTGTCGGCGCTGCCGCTGGTCGCGCCGCGGCTGCCACAGTTGTTGCTCCGCCCTCATCACCACCCGGCCGCGCAGCGATGCGTCCCGCCTTGTATGGAATGCGCCCGTTCGCCGGCTCCACGATCCACGACGAACGAAACTCGCCATTGATCTGGGCTACCTTCGAACCGGGGTCCCACCAGAAGGCGTTGTAGTTGCCGTTCGCCTGCAGGTTGCCCCGTTGCGGCGCGCCAAGTGTCTGGTCGGTCGGTTTCTGGTCGGCGGCCAGGCGAACATTGTTGAAGTCCTTGTCCTCGATCGCCTTCGCCTGTTCCGGCGAGATCACCAGCGTGGTGATTCCCGCCGGACGGCTCATCTTGGTGATCGATGCATTCGTCCAGAACCCCTGCAGGTCCGGCGCGCCCCAACTCGTGTGCGGGCGGCTATAGGCGACGGGCTGCTGCGCCAGGGCGGGCGCGAAAGACATCAAGGCGGCAAGACCAACCCCAATTGCTGCACAGCGCATCGCACGACTCCCCAGGACGTCGAAACAGGTTCGACACGCAAATATGCCCCTCGTGAGCGGTGTTGGGCAAATACATCCGGTGAATAGGCCACGCCAGAAATCCGGAATGATAGGTGGATTGCGCCAAGGCCCGGCGGAATGGCGTTCCGGTGGCTATCGAATCCGGTTCCAGTTTTTGCGTCTGCGCAGTATTGGTCGGGCCATGAAGATCGCGACCTGGAACGTCAACTCCGTCAACGCCCGCCTGCCCACGGTTGTGGAGGTGCTGAAGACCGTGCCGGCCGATGTCTGGTGCCTGCAGGAGATCAAGTGCGTCGACGAGAAGTTTCCTCGCGAGGAACTGGAAGGCTTGGGCTTCAATTGCGCCGTGTTCGGCCAAAAAACCTACAACGGCGTCGCCATCCTTTCTAAGCACAAGATCTCGGACGAGATGCGTCACCTTCCCGGCGAGCCGGAGGATGAGCAAAGCCGCTATCTCGAAGTCACCATCGAAAGCCCGCGCCCGATGCGCGTGGCGTCGGTCTATCTGCCGAATGGCAACCCCCGGCCGAGCGAGAAGTACGACTACAAGCTGCGCTGGATGGATCGGCTGATCGCTCGCGGCGCCGAGCTGCTGGCCGCCGAAGAGACGGCGGTGCTGGCCGGCGACTTCAACTGCATCCCGCGCGATGAAGACGTGTGGGATCCCAAGGCGTGGGCCGACGATGCGCTGGCCTTCCCGCTCACCCGCGAGAAGTTCCGTAAGCTGCAGTGGATGGGTTTCACCGACGCCTTCATGGCCTGCGACGGCCGCATCCAGAAATACACCTTCTGGGACTATCAGGCTGGGGCGTGGCAAAAGGACTGGGGCATCCGCATCGATCATCTGATGTGCACGCCGCAAGCCGCCGACCGCCTCAAGTCGATCGCCATCCACCGCATGGCACGCGCGATGGAGAAGCCCTCCGACCATGTGCCGGTGATCGCAACCTTCGCAGACTGATGGGGACGGATATGATAAAGTTCGCGCCCGCGCTCATGGGCCTTGTTTTGCTGGCGGCATGCGGAGGCAAGGCGTCCGAGCCGGCGCCGGCGCCCGCTCCAGCACCCGCCGTCGCGCCTGCGCCCGAGCCTGCAGCTCCGCCGGCGCCTGCCGTCACGCTGGTCTCGCCCACCGATCCGCAGCAGATATTCTCCAACGCCGAGCTGACGCCGAAGGATGAAGTGGCCATCAAAGCTGCCGGCTTTACGGGTGACCTTGCCGAAGTGAAGGCCCACCTCAACGACAAGACCGGCTGGCCCACTGCCTTGTCGGACGAAGAAACCCGCAACTTCAACTGGGACACGGTGAAGAAGTACAAGGTCGAGAAACTGGCCAGCTTTGTCTTCTACAAGCATGACGCCGTGCTGGTGCGCGTGCCTGCTGCAGAGAACAAGCACATGCCGCCCGAGTGGCAGCTGCCGGTGAATTTCTACATTCTTTTCGATGCCAAGGCCTTCGCTCCGGCTAGCTGACGGCTCTTCGCCGCGTGCTATCGTCGGCCCAGGGGAATCGCGATGGCTGATATCTTTCTCTCCTATTCCAGCAAGGATCGCCCGGCGGCGGAGGCAATCGAGCGCGCGCTAACGGCGCGCGGCATCGACGTGTTCTGGGACCAGGAAACACCTGCCGGCCAGGACTGGGACACGTGGATCCGCGCCAAGCTCGCGGCCGCGAAGATCGCCGTCGTGTTGTGGTCCAGGCATTCGATCGCCAGCGACAATGTCCGCCACGAAGCGCTGGTTGCGCGCAAGGCCAACAAGCTGTTGCCCGTCGTGATCGACCAGCTCGCCCCTGAGGACCTGCCGATGGGCCTCTACATGGTTCAGTCGGTTGTCGTGCACGACTGGCGCGCCGCTGACTCGAAAGGCATTGCCAAGCTTGCCGCCGAGATCGAAGCCCGTCTAGGCAAAACGCCGGGCGCGGCGCCTTCCTCGCCGCCCGCGGCCGGTGCGCGGGTGAGAATCTCGCCGATCGGCATCGCCATCGGCTTGCTACTTGTTGGGGCAGGCTCGGCCTGGATGTGGTGGGCCAGCCAACCAAAAACTCCACCAGCAGAGGCAGCGATAACAAGCACCAGCGATCCCGCCGCAACAGCGGCATCCGCCGCGCCGCCCTTCTCGAAAAAGCTGGTCGGGCACTGGCGTTGGGATTTGCAGCAGCTTTGTTCGCAGGCTGTGACGATCTCGATGCAAGGCGGACAGCTGATCGTTTCCGCCAAGGACTCGCAGGATTTCGTTCACGTTATCGACACCGACACGACCACCGAAACCCGCACGCACGTCATTTCGCCCGAAATCCAGAAGGGTCACATCTACCGTTTCGCGCAAAAGCCTGTGCAGCCGAACGCGCCGGAAGGCTTCACGCTGGTGGTGGAAGACGTGAGCGAGCCGGGCGATCACAACGAGTGGACGCCCTGCACCGTGAAGCAGTAGGGCCGCTTTCCCCTTCGCCGCGCCCGTGCCATGCCTTGCCGGAACAGCTCCAGGAATTCCGTGTGACCTTTCGCCTGCTCATCCTCGCGCTGCTTGCAGCCTTTTTCAGCGGCAATCTTGCGCTCGCGCAGACACCGAAAGCCCCGCCCGAGATCCATCCTGCCATGGGCGACGTGCCGATGGGCAATCCCAAGGCGCCCGTGAAAATGATCGCCTACCTATCGCTCAGCTGCCCGCATTGCCGCGACTGGCAGCAATACGAACTCCCCGGCTTCAAGAAGGCCTATGTCGATACCGGCAAGGTGCAGCTGACATTCCGCGACTATCCCATCGACAACCGCGGCGTGGATGTCGGGCTTTGGAGCATCGCTCGCTGCGCTGGCCCCTCAGAATACTACGGGATCGCGGACGAACTTTTCCGCTTCCAGCAAGCGATACAGGAAACCGACAATCCTGGCCCGCTCCTGCTCGACATTGCCAGGCGTCATGGCCTCAGCGAACCGCAGGTCTATGCCTGTTTCGATTCCGAAGCGCTCCTCGCAACCATCCAGGCATCGCACGACGAGGGCATAGCTGATTTCGAGGCGGCTGGCGCGCCGCCTGCGACTCCGGGCATTTTCATTGCAGGGAAATTCGTCAGCGACTTCTCTACCAAAGGCATGTCGGCTGTAGCCGACGCAGCGTTAGCCGCAGGCAAACCTAACTAAGTGCTCGCAGCGCGTGATGTGCCCGTAACGTCAGCGTAAGAATGGCGTAATCCGCGCCGCATTAACGCCCCAATTGATCTTGGCATCGCCTCTTTATGGTCCAGCCATCGCCCGTGGCCGGGTCGAGAACATCATCATTCTCTCCCCCGAGAATCACCCTGCAGTCCCGTCGGCCTTCGGTCGACGGGACTTTTCTTTCAGCCATCAGCCTGGTCTCAACAATCGCTCGCGCCACTCTTCCGCGCGCGCCTCCTGGATGGGCCTGAGCGCCGCCATGTAGACGTCGAAGCCCTCGCTCTTACCGCCGAGATGCACGCCGTCCCAGAAGACCCCGTCCTTGAAGCCCCCGATCCTGTCTACCCCTTGGCGGACAGGATACTTCGCGCTGAAGGCGGCTGCGCCGGCGTCTCGCATAGGCCGTAACGCCTTCAGGTCCGCCTGCACAACGCGCCAAGCTTCTGCCACGCCCAGCGGATCGCGAGCTGCACACGTCAGGCACGGCCGTAGGAGCACCTCGACCACAGTATCGCCATTCAGCCTGCTTCGTAGAAACTCACCCATCGGTTGGACGATATTGTCCAGCACGAATGCGCTGTCCTTCTGAGCCAACCGCTTGGTTTCGGCAGGATTGCCGGTGAAGTCGCGATACACGTCGGCGTCGAAAGCGGTAGTCCGCAAATCCGAAACATCGCGCTCCAGCAGATTGAAGGCCAGGCGCGGCGTCGCGCCGTCAACCCAGGCCGGATCAGACACGGGATGCGTATCGGGTCTGCCGCCAGGCGGGCGGCTCGTGAAGGCGAACGCTTCGCCGGGTTCAATTCGGCGATGGCATGACACGCAGGCAAGCGGCCGAAGCGGCGCTTTCAGCGGGCCGGAGGCCCATCCGTGCGAGGGCGGGCTTCTGGTTGGGAATGGAACCGCGCCATCCTTTAATACGTGGCCGCAATGGACGCAGAATCGCGCGTTGTCCTGAACGTCGTGTTTGCACGCTGCGCACGTCGCCATGTCCGATCCCCACCGCTGGCGAGGCGACCTTACACTTGGAAAAGCCGGAATGCTATTCTGCGACGGCGCCGTGCGTGTTGCGGGCGTGGCTCGTCAGCCAGTCCATCAACGCCAGCAAGACCCCCGTCACCACGAACGCGACGTGAATGATCGCCTGCCACATGAGCCGCGTCTGCTCATCAGGCGTGAATTCGGTTCCGTCGCTCATCTCAAGGAAGGCCTTCAAGAGCGCGATGCCGGAAATCGCGACGATGGACGCCACCAGCTTCAGCTTGAGGTCGGAAAAGTCGACCGTGCCCATCCATTCCGGCCGATCCTCGTGATCGCCCGTGTCGATCTTGGAGACGAAATTCTCATAGCCGGCGAACATCACGATCAGAACCAGGTTGCCCGCCAGCGACAGGTCAATCAGCGACAGCGCCAACATGATGGCCTGGTCCGTATCCATCCCGTGATTGTTGTTCCAGATCACCGGGAACTCTCGCCACAGGTCCTGGAAAAACACGGCCAGCAGAGCGACCAGGGCGGCGATCAGCCCGAAATAAAACGGCGCCATCAGCCAGCGCGAAAAGAACAGCACGCCTTCGAACACTCGTTCCGGAAGGTTTTTCCGCGCCATGACGTCGTCCCCGAACAATTGCCTGAGCAGTTAAGCGATGACTCGCCGTCCGGCTCCAGCAAATTCGCCCTGCGAGGGATAGGCCTTGGTTAAACCGGCCGGACCGGCGCACCTGGGCGAAGATCATCCGGCGTCAGCCGCTGGCACATCGCGTCGATCAGGAGAAAGATCGCCGCGAAATCGAGCAGCATTTCGCGCACGCGGTTGAGGTCGTCCATGGTGCGGTTCATCGAGCCGGGCTCGAGCAGGTTCTTGCCCTCGACCGCCAGATACATCTCCCCGCCGGCGAACGCACAGCGCAGTTGCTTGCCCTGGAAAGTGCGCTCGAGGCCCAGCAGGCGCTCCATGAAATCCGGCGTCAGGATGAAGCGCGCCTCGATCTGGTCGGTCGAATAGACCTCGAAGGCCTTCTCGAAAACCGGATCCTCCAGCTTCACGTGCTGGCCCTGGCCGAGCTGTCCCAGCTTCGCGAAGAAGTTGAGCATCCCCATGTCGCGGTAGACCTTGGTGATGCCCGTGAACTGCTTCATGAACTTCACACTGAGGCATTGGCCGCGGAACACGGTCACCCAGGTCGTGCGCGTGCGGCCGCGCGAGTCGGTTTCCGTGCGGCGCTCTTCCAGATGCGCCTCGAAAAACTCGAACGGCGCATCGGACCGCGTGCCCGTCAGCTTGTCCTCGAAACTCGCGCGATCCCAGCGCGGCACCAGGCCCAG
>DASZSI010000245.1:0-10288 GCA_035548775.1 Hyphomonadaceae bacterium | reverse complement strand
ACCCGCGTAACCTAACGAGCGATCCCGCCGCAAGGCGGTGAGCAGGACTACCCCACGCGGGATCACCCCCGCGTCCCCACGCCCTCCACCTGTCCGGAGGCGCACCCCTCGTCTTGGCCAAAAGCCCAGAGGCTTGAGGCCGGACACAGCATCCCAGGCGGTGTCCCACCGGCCTGAAGGAGAGGGTGCGTCTTACCAATAATTCCGTCAGCGACCGCCGCCGTCGGCCTTCAGCTGCCGGTCGAGCATGTCGCGCGCGATATGGCGCGCATTGTCCCGCGTCGAGATATCGTCGCCGGGCGTCTTGTAGAGCGCCTCCAGGTAATCGAGATCCCACTGCGTCATCCGTATGGTCCGATTGTCGGCCTTTTCGGAGAACAGGTTGAGGATGCTGCGGAACTTGCCCATGTCCGCCTGCGCATCCACCTGCGCCAGCGCCACCATCGCCACATAGTCGCACAGCGACCCGAACGAGATCGACCCGATGCGGCTGGTGTCGAGAATGATCAGGGCATGCGCCAGATCCTCGCGCACATTGCCGCGCAGCCGCGAGGCGCGGCGCACCAGCACCGACTGGCCCTGCATCGCCGGCTTGCCGCTGTCGGCAAGGACTGTCTCGCTGATGTGCCACCAGCGCACCGGGGCATGAGAGGTTTCGAACCGGCTCAGCGCCTTGCTGCCGAGATTGGTGCTTGCATAGTCGGGTTGAAACGCACGCGGGTTCTTGGCGACCAGCCGCGTCGCCAGATCATCGCCATTGCTGTCGGCCAGGATAAGAATGTTGGGGCGGCATCCCGGCTCGCCCGGTTCCAGGCCCACGGCGACCGCCACAAGGGAGACGTGATCGATCAATTTCTGCGCGTACTCCGGCCGCAGGTTCAATTCACCGACGCACACTTTTCGATCCCAGCGCGCAAGATTGCTGCCCTTGGGCGCGGCGGCCACCTCCGCCACGAAGTCGCGCACCGCGTCCTCGAGCTGACGCCCCTCGATCACGACCTTGTCGTCTGCTTGCGTTTGTTGCTGGGCCAGGGCGGGCGTCGATATGGCGGCTGCCAGCGCGACTACCAGACCGAACTTGCGGATCATCAGCCAGCTCCGAAACATGTTCGGAGATTGCATCCGGAATGCTGTCCTGTCGATGCCGGGAGCTAGCCGACGAACGCCTTCTCGACCACGAACTCCGCCGGCTCGGCGTTCGAGCCCTCGCGCAGTCCGGCCTTCTCGACCAGCGCCTTGGTGTCGTTCAGCATGTCGAGCGAGCCGCAGATCATCACGCGGTCGACCTTCGGGTCGAGCGGCGGGACCTTGAGGTCCGCGAACAAAAGCCCCGTCTCGATGCACTTGGTGATGCGGTTCTGGTTGGGCCACGCCTCACGCGTGACCGTCGTATAGTGCACCAGCCGCGAGTGATGCTCGCCCACCAGCGGATCGTCGCGCAGCGAGGCGACCAGCTCTTGCCCGTATTTCAGTTCGCCGACTTCGCGGCAGGTATGGGTCAGGATCACCTGCTCGAAACGCTCATAGGTTTCCGGGTCGCGGATGACCGAGGCGAACGGCGCGATGCCGGTGCCGGTCGAGAACAGGTAGAGCCGCTTGCCCGGCGTCAGCGCGTCATGAACCAGCGTGCCGGTCGACTTGCGGCCCAGGAGAACCTTGTCGCCCGGCTTGATCAACTGAAGCTTCGACGTCAACGGCCCGTCAGCCACCTTGATCGAGAAGAATTCGAGCTCTTCATCCCAGCTCGGGCTCGCGATCGAATAGGCGCGCAGGAGGGGTTTGCCGTTGGCGCCTTCCAGGCCGATCATCACGAACTCGCCCGAGCGGAACCGGAAAGCGCCCGGCCGCGTGATACGGAAAGCGAACATCCGGTCGGTGTAGTGTTTCACCGTCAGAACGGTCTCTTCCGTCGGCGCGTTGGGCGACTTGGCGGGCTTGTTGGCGGCGGCTTCGATCATGAGGCGGTCCAGGTGGGCGGAGGGCGCGAGCGGAAAAAGGCGCTTTGGCGCCGGATCGACCTAAGGGGTGAAGCTGCCATTTGCAACTAAAGGCAAGGTTTAGCGGGCGAATCCGGATGCCTGAATCTGCTGCCTTATTCTCGCCCGCCACGCCATTTTGATACCCTTGGGCCAGGAACATCCCTATGTTTCCTGAGGCGCCGCACGAATCCCGAGGGCACAACGAACTTGCCGCGACTATTGACCATCATTCTAGGCGCGATTGCGCTGGTTGCGGCGGTGATCGGCATCCGGGCGCTGATGACCAGCGGCGACACCATCGCCACGGTGAAGGCGGAGACGATCCCGACCCTCGACAAGCCCATGGCCGGCAACCAGCCCGCGCATGACGGCATGCAGGTCGTGGTGCGGCGGTCTGTCGCCGAGGTCCGGCCGCTTTACCTTTCCCTGTCCGGACGCACCGAGGCGGCCCGCGATGTCACCGTAAAAGCCGAGACCACAGGCACGATCACCTCCGCCCCCGCCCAGGAAGGCAAGGTGGTGGACAAGGGCGCTCTTCTCTGCGGCCTCGATATCGAGGGCAGGGGCGCCAAGCTGCGCGAGGCGGAGGCCGAAACCGCGCAGAAGCAGAACCAGTACAACGCCGCCGTCGAACTCGCCGCCAAGGGCTGGGCGGCCGAAGCGCGGGTGACGGCGGCGAAGGCCGCCCTCGATGCCGCGCAAGCCGGTCTCGATGTCGCCAAGAGCGAGATGGCCAAGACGCAGATCCGCGCTCCCTTCCGCGGCGTTTTCGAAAAACGCATGGCCAGCACGGGCGATTTCCTGTCGCCGGGCGGCGCCTGCGGCACGGTGGTCGAACTCGATCCCGTCGTCGTCATCGCCGACGTGCCGGAAAAGAACGCAGCCCAGGTCCATGTCGACGCCCCGTCCAAGCTGAAGCTTTCCGATGGCGGCGAGGCGCTGGGCCATGTCCGCTACCTGGCCAAGACGGCCGATGCCGCAACCCGCATGTTCCGGGTCGAGGTCGAGATCGCCAATCCCAACAACCTGATCCCGGTCGGCCGCGTCGCCGAGGTGCGCATCCAGATCGGCCAGGGCGATGCGCACAAGATCAACCCCGCGCTGCTGACGCTCGACGAACAGGGCAGGATCGGCGTGCGCTATCTCGATGTCGGCGGCATTGTCAGCTTCGCCCCGGCTGACGTGGTCGATGAAACCGCGGACGGCACCTGGATCGCCGGCCTGCCGCGCGAGGCCCTGATCGTCGCCGAGGGCCAGGACAATGTGAAACCGGGACTGCGCGCGACACCCGTTGTGCGGGACGATCCGCCGCCCGCGCCGCCGCCGCTGCCTACGCCATCGCCGGTTGCGCCGGCGCCAGGCAAGGCAACCGCACCGCCTCCGGCCAAGTCGCCCGCCAAAGCCCAGCCGGCGCCCACGACTCCAGCCAGGACGCCGGGCTGAGCGCTATTCTTCCGGCGGCGTCTCCGAATACTTCTTCTCGTATTCCGGTGTTCGCGGCTGCGGGTGATAGCCCGAAGCAAGATAAAGCTTCAGCACGCGCGTCTTGATCGGCCCCAGAGGTATGGTCAGCGTCCCGATCGGCTCGATGCTGGCGAAGTCGTCGCGGATCTGCGGCCGGAACTCCGGCACATAGCTCGCGACCAGGACGCGCTGGTCCTCGCCCGGGCGCATCTTGCCGGCTTCCTCGGCATGGCTTCGGGGCGTCGCGCCACGCTGCCAGGCGCGGATAGGCGGCAGCGTCCTGATGTTGCGGCCATAATAGTCGACGCCGTGCCATACCTCGCGCTCGTCGAACATCACCACGCTGGCGTTGGTCTTGACCGCCATGGCGTTGAGTTCCTGCGCTGTCTGGTCCCAGCCGCGCACCCGCTTGTAGGCGTTGGTGGCCCCAACCGCATCTCCCAGGCTCGGCGCAACCCAGGCGATTGCGAACATCGCTCCGACAAGCGCATTGATCGCGACGCCTGCCTTGATCCACGGGCCCATCTTGATGCGGCTGGTTTCCCGCCCCATCGCCCGATCGATCCACGACGCCAGCAGCACGGCCGCGGCGGGATAGGCCGTCGCCGCCCAGTTGGCGTGCGCGCGCGAGATCAGCTCCTGCCCCAGGATCACCACCAGGGGCGGCAGCAGGAAAGACAGAAGCCAAAGCTCCCGCTCCGCCGTCCATTTGTCCTTCCGGCCCAGCACCACCGCTCCGCCGATCGCCAGCGCGATCAGGGTCAGCGGACCGAACACCGCCATCTGGTCGCCGACAAAGCTGACGAGGTGCATGGGGTTGAACCCTGCCTCGCCAAGATCGGCATTGTCTGCGGTGTGGCTGACGGTGGCGAACTTGTTGAGGGCGTTCCAGATCAGGTTGGGCGACAGCACCAGCACCGATGCGACCAGCATCACGATCCCGGCGCGGGAGAGCAGGGCCTTCCGCGTCGCCTTGTCGAAGATCGCCGCCAGCGCCGCGCCCAGGTAGAGATAAAGCGCGGCGTATTTCGCCAGCATGGCCAGACCCAGCGCGGCGCCCGCAAGGGCGGCGTTCGCCATCGTCGGCGCGTCCCGCATCCGCCACAGGAAGTAGAGCGCCACGCACCAGGTCGGCAGGACGAGCGCGTCTGTCGACATGATGGTCGAGGACAGCCAAACCCCGGGCATCAGCAGGTAGATCGCCGCCGACCACGCGCCGATCCGCGCATCGTACGCCGCCTTGCCCAGCAGGTAGAGGAACCACGCCGCAACGCCGTGCAGGATGGGCGAGAAGAACCGGACCGCCCATTCCGCATCGCCGAACACGGCAGTCGAGGCCGCGATCACCCAGGCGATCAGCGGCGGCTTGGAATAATACCCGAAGTCCAGCGTCCGCGACCAACGCCAGTACTGCGCCTCGTCCGGCCCCAGCTGCAGGGGCGTGGCGATAACGATGATCAGGCGGAAAGCGACCAGGATCGCAACCGCGCCAGCAACAACCGCCGACGGATTGCGGCGCCAAAGATCCTTCAGGGCCTGCATGCCGGCCAAAATCCTTTTGAAATCTGGCCGAACCCTACAGCCTCGCAGCCCGTGCTTGAAGCCGGAGCAGCGATTCGTCCGTTAGCTGTTCAGAGCGGAAGGGCGCCGCAAGGACAAACCACAAAATCGCGTTGCGCCGACGCCACAGCTGGTCTCGAAAACTGGACTCCTTTTGATCGGCTGCGCCTCGAATCCGTGCGCGCGAAACGCCAGCGAACGCTTGTTGCGTGTTCGCACCGACGCGCGCGCGGATAACGCGCGACGATCGCTGAATGAGAGCTGATCCGTGCGGCCGGAAGGAAAATCCGGAAGTATCAAGGCTGCACGCTGCAGTGCAGCGATAACCGTCTGTGGAGAACTTGCGAATGGCGGTTTGGAACTCGCGCCAGGTAGTTGCTGCGCTCTGTTTTGGTGCTCGAATTGTCGCACCAAACTTACTGTTGGGGGTGTCAGAAAACTTTCATAGGCACGTCATTGAGCGATGTCCGCCGACAATGTATCGGCGCGGTCGAGGTTGGAGAGTCGTGAGGTCTCTCCATTGGTGGTCGAGGGGTGCAAACAATGAACCATTGGAAAAAACTTGCTGGCGGCGTTGCCGTCATGGCGATGTCGGCTGGCTTGGCCCAGGGCGCGTTCGCCCAGGTCACGACCTCCAGCGTCGAGGGTAACGTCGCAAAGGCTGACGGAACGCCGGTCGGCGGCGCCTCGGTGACGGTGACGGACACGCGCACGGGCACCAAGCGCACCGTGACCAGCAGCGACAACGGCTCGTTCAGCGTCGGCAACCTGAACGTCGGCGGCCCCTACACCGTCAACGTGACGGCGGCGGGCGAACAGCCCACGCAGGTCACCGACGTCTATCTTAATCTCGGCAAACCCACCGGCGTGAACCTCGCCTTCTCCGGCCAGGCTTCGACCGACGTGATCGTCATCACCGCCTCCCAGATCAAGGCGACGCCGATCGCCATCGGCCCGGCCACCGTGTTCTCGCAAGCCGACCTCGAAGAGAAGCCGGTCATCAACCGCGACCTGAAAGACGTGCTAAAACTCGACCCGCGCGTCTATCTCGACGAGATGGCGGGCGGCACCGCCGGCAACGACGGCGTGCAGTGCGCCGGCGCAAGCCCGCGCTTCAACTCGCTGACGGTCGACGGCATCGGCCTCAACGACGGCTTCGGCCTCAATAACAACGGCTACCCGACGGAGCGCATGCCCTTCCCGTTCGAAGCCATCAGCCAGGTCTCGGTCGAACTTGCGCCGTTCGACGTGAACTACACCGGCTTCACCGGCTGCAACATCAACGCGGTCACCAAGTCGGGCACCAACAAGATCCACGGCTCGGTGTTCTACGACTTCACCAACCAGGATCTGCGCGGCGACAAATCGGCCGGGGTGTCGTTCACCGTCCCGAGCTTCGAGGAAAAACGCTACGGCGGCACGATCGGCCTGCCGATCATCAAGGACCGCCTGTTCCTGTTCGGCGCCTACGAGAAGTTCGAAGGCTCCAAGCTGTTCACTCGTGGCCCCATCGGTTCGGGCGCGGCCAACCAAGTTCCCGGCCTCACCCAGGCGATCTATGACCAGATCGTCAGCACCGCCGCCAACGTCTACGGCATCACCGACCTGATGACGACGCCCGGCGCCTTCCCGATCGCGGACGAGAAATACCTGCTCCGCCTCGACGCCAACATCACCGACCGCCACCGCGCGGTGGTGACCTACAACTACAACGAAGGCCTGGTGCCGGTCGAAGCCAACTCCGGCAACAACAACTTCGAATTCACCAACCACCTCTACAACCGCGGCGCCGAGCTGAAGGCCATCTCCGGCCAGCTGTTCTCGGACTGGACGGACGACTTCTCGACCGAACTGCGCATTTCGCAGAACGACGTCGACTACACCCAGAAATGTCTCCAAGGCGGAACGCTGGGCGAGGCGCGCATCTTCGTCGGGGCCTCCAGCGTCTACCTGGGCTGCGACTTCAGCCGCCAGGCCAACGACCTCAACTACACGGTCATGAACTACAAGGCCTCGGCCAACTGGAAACTCGGCGACCACCAGCTCCTGTTCGGCGCCGAGCAGCTGCACTTCGACATCTTCAACCTGTTCGCCCAAGGCACGCAGGGCTCCTATTCGTTCGCCGACGTCGCCGCCTTCGCGGCCGGCACGGTGCAGAACGGGCAGGCGACCTACCGCAACGCCCGCGGCACCAACAACCAGAACGACCTCGCGGCCTCGTTCCAGTACGACATCAACAGCGTCTATGTTCAGGACAAGCTGGATGTGACGCCGGACGCCACGGTCACCTTTGGCCTGCGCGCCGACTGGTACACCAACCACGACACGCCGCGTCCGAACGCCAACTTCCTGGCGCGCAACGGCTACTACAACACCGAGAACCTGAACGGTAAGTATATCCTCCAGCCGCGCTTTGGCTTCAACTGGGATCTCAGCGACAGCCTGAAGCTCCACGGGGGCGTCGGCCTCTACGCCGGCGGCAACCCGAACGTGTGGATCTCGAACGGCTACTCGGCTGACGGCGTCGAGCAGATCCAGCTCAACAGCCAGACGATCCCGAACATCCTCACCAACCCGAACGTCAACTCGGAACGTGCGGCCGGCCAGACCATCAACCCGAACAACGCGCTGTGGGGCATCCCGCAGGTGTTGTTCAACGGTGTCGCCAACGCGTCGGCCAACTCGACGGTCAACGCGATCGATCCGGACTTCCAGCCGTCCGCTGAATGGAAATTCGCTCTCGGCGCCAGCTGGGACTTCAACGCCGGCTGGTTCGGCAGCGATTATCACCTCGACGCCGACTTCCTGCGCTCGCAGACCAAGAACGCCGCGCAGGTCGTCAACGCCCGCCTCGCGCGCGTCGGTACGGCTGCTGACGGCGTGTCGCCGATCTACAAGCGCATCGACCCGTCCGATCCGGATTGCCTGGTTGCGGCGACGATCAACACCGCGGCTTGCTCCACGATCGGCATCGACGACCTGATCCTGGCGAACGTCGGCGACGGCGGCTTTGCGAACACCTACTCGCTGGCCCTGCGCAAGAGCTATGACTGGGGCCTCGACTGGGCGATCGCTTTCGCTCACGTCGACGCGGAAGACACCCGTTCGCTGTCATCCTCGACCGCGAACTCGAACTTCGGCTCGACGGCTGTGACCGACATCAACAATCCGACCAAGGCTCGAAGCACGTTCGACATTCCGAACCGCTTCACCATGCAGGTCAGCTACAGCCACGAGTGGTTCAAGGACTTCCAGACCAAGATCAGCCTCACCGGCCAGGAATATCAGGCTCGCAGCTGGTCCTACACCTTCCGCAACGGCGGTCTCGACACCGCGGCCGGCGGCGCCTTCGGCGACTTCAACGAGGGCGTCCACCTGCTCTATGTGCCGACCGGGCCGAACGACCCGAACGTGATCTTCTGCCAGGGTACGGCCACGCCGCTCGCCAACCAGTCGCTCTGCCGCACCTCTGCGAGCAACGCGACCCAGGTCAATTTCGACACCACGTCGTTCTTCAACTTCGTGGATCAGACGGGGCTTGCTCGCGGCAAGGTCGTCGGCCGCAACTCGGCCGATGGCTCGTGGACCAACAAGTTCGACCTCAAGATCGAACAGGAATTCCCCACGGGCATCGGCCGCGGCTCGCTGTACCTGATCATCGAGAACCTCGGAAACCTGATCAACAGCGACTGGGGCGTGCCTTACGAAGCGCCTTTCCCGTCGCGCGATGCGATCGTCGAGGCTGACCGCGACCCGGCCACCAACAAGTTCGTCTTCCGCACCCTGTTCCCGTCGGTGGGCGAGGATCCGGTGCGCGACGTCGGCTTCTGGAACGCCCGCGTCGGCGCCACCTGGAAGTTCTAGGTTTCAGCGTACCTTCCCAAACCTGCGAGAGGCGGCCTCAACGGGCCGCCTCTTTTGTTTGGGCACTCACATCACCCCCTTGGGCAGATAAGGCCGTTCATATGGATGCGCGGCGGCGGCGTGGCAGCGGAAGCAAACGACACGATGGCGCGCTGAGTCTCGACGGGGGCAGGGCGCACGGCAAGTTGGAAGGGTCGTGACTGGCCTGCAGGAATGCCACCTTCGCCATCTGCGAACACCGTGATCGTGTTCAGCGGAAACCCTTTCACGTCGATCAGCGTCACGGAAAGCCCCGGTAATTCCGATACCGCGTCGTTGTTGGCATTCTTCATCGCGCCGGCGACCTGTATGTAGTCGCCATTGGCGTCTTCCAAACGCCTGACCTCGATGCCTTCGAGGCTGATGCCCGGCGGCGTGCTGGGCCGCGCCACTCCGAGCCCCCAACCGGCTTTCTCCCGTTTCAGGGACTTTGCCATTAGTTCGGCCGCGAGGTCAGTATTGATGCGCCTGATCTTTTCGCCGTCGCGACGTGCTTGATCCGGGTCGAGGGGGATGGGGGTGGTCAATTGCACGCCATGCCGGATCGCGTAGTCCTGCATGTCGGCAACTTGGGCTTGCTGCTCCAGGAATTTCTGACGCGCTTTCTCCATCTTGTTCACGGCAACTTGGCGCGCCAATTCAGCATCTTCCACTTCCTTGGACGTCGCCTTTCCCGCCGCGGCCCTGCGGCGGACATCTTCAGCGGCGCGCGTCGCCTTTGCCGCCTTGCCCGCCATGTTCTCCGCCTTGTCCGCCGCCTCGACTTCGCAAGCGAGAATTCCCGAGGCGCCTCCGCCTGGCTTGCACGCCATCATTGCGCGGAAGGGATCTCCACCGCATTTCGCCATGTCGCTGCTGGCGTCGGCGAGCGACTTGCTGGCCGCATCCTCCAGCGCCTTCACCTCATCGGATGTGAACCGTGGCGCGCCGGGACCTACGTCCGGAATGGGGACCATTCCGGTGATGACGACCTTGTCGCGGTCGTTGAGGTCGGCCGATCTTTGGGTTGTCTGGTCGAGGCCCTGTTGCGCCGAAGCGGCGAGTCCCAGTGACAAGGCGCTTGCGAGCGCCGCCACTCCGCAAAGTCTCGCCATTCACTCCCCCAGACTGGCGGCAAGAAACTGACACAATTGTTTCAACCGGGCCAGCGGCCTCCCCGCGCTGTTTTGCTTAGCACGCTCTTTTGCCTGAGGTCCGGCGAGACCATATGCGGCCCTGTTTGCCGGCGCTTGATACCCGGCGTGCAGGTGATAGAGCGACGCCCATGACGCAAAGTTTTCATCCCCCCGCCGAGTGGGCGCCGCACGCCGCCATCTGGACGGCCTGGCCGGCCGACGGCGAACTGTGGCTCGACGATCTGGCGCCCGCGCAGTCGGAGGTTG
>DASZSI010000244.1:0-13745 GCA_035548775.1 Hyphomonadaceae bacterium | reverse complement strand
CCGTGCGAGATGCGGTTGTCATCCGATGTCTTGGACGCCAGGCGCTGCGCGCGCTTTTCCTTCACGCTCTGCTTGGTCTGCGGGATGGCGTGCATCGAGATCGCATTGTTGTAGTCGATCCAGAGGACGTGCTCGCCGCCGGCGGCGGGACCGAAGCCGACAAGATAGCGGCCGGCAGGTGTGGTGCGGTCCGCCATCGGGATGTCCTTGAGCTCGCGGTCGCCAACGCCCGGCGCAGATTGATCGCCGACGGCGGAGCCGATGAGCACGGGAGCACGGCCGCGCAGCTTACCCTTGGTGTCGTAGATCAGGACCTGGGCCGAGTTCTTGTCGACGATCGCGAAGGGCAGGCCGCGGTTATCGCCCGAGGATGTGACCCAGGCGGCGACATCGCTGACCATTTGCGGCGCGGGATTGGCGGCGGGTTTCTTTGTGGATTTCTTGGCGACAGGCTTCGCAGGCGCGGCTGCAGCGGTTTGGGTGGCGGGCGCAACCGCCTTGGGTGTCGCGCCGGTCGTCTTGACTGCGACAGGAATTGGTTTGGGTGCGGGCGCCTGTTGGGCGGCGGCGTCCAGCGCGATCGCGCTGCTCCAGCAAATAACAAGGGAGAGGACCGCTCCCCGCATTGCAATGTTGAACGCGACGCGAATTACAAACTCTCCATCACCTGGTTGGGCCAGGCTGCCTTCAAGAAAGGCGCCTGGCCCTGGGTCAATTCTGGCCCTCCAGAGAGTTTAGGGTCAACCCCGTGGCTTTTTCTTGGTCGCCGGCTTCTCGAGCGCATCGACGCGGCCGGTGAGTTGGTCAAGGCGCTGGTTGGCGTTGCGGGCGTCGGTGGCGGCGCCTTGAGCAGCCGCGTTGGCGGCCTGGGCCGCCGAAGCGGCGGATTGAGCCGCCTGGTTGGCGGCCTGCGCCGAAGCGGCGGCGGCGTCAGCATGCTGGCTCACGGTCGTGACACGGGCGTCGACCTGGTCGATGCGGGTGTTCACAGCTGCGATCTGCTTGTTGACGAAGTCATTCGTCGCGCAGCCGGTCATCGCAAAACCGCCCAGAGCAACGGCGCCGATCACTCGAGCGCTTGCAGCGTGTTTCTTCAGCCAAGACATATTCGTCATCCTCTCTCATGCATTGCGGCCGCCAATGAAAACGGCGGCCGTTCGTGACGCGATCATTCGACGCCAGGCCATGCGCCTGCGCGCAAGACGATCTGGGCCTGTGCCAAACGTGGGTAAAGGTCTGTTGTTCCGGACACGGACGATTTAGGGCCACATTTCCAATTTGTATGGAAAGCGACATCCGACGCGTAGAACGCGACCAAACAGGATCAAATGGCGTGTCGCCGGAATCTTCCTAAACAGATTCAAGGCCTAGACAGATTTCGGTTTCGCCTGCGAGTTGCAAACGTCGGCAACTAGTTGCGAAGGAGGTTTTCCAGCGCGTCAGCGATGGCGGTCATGCCCTTGGCGTTGGGATGGTAGTTCGTTCCGGCGACGGGAGCGCCGGGCCGGGGATAGCCATTCATCCATGCGTTGGCCGCGCACGCATCATGTCCCTCGGAGATCTTCGATGCGCGGACCAGGTCGGCGCCGTTGTCGGCGGCGGCCTTCGCGGTGATGGCCGCAAGCCGGCGCGCGATCTCTCGATCGATATCGGCTTCGGTTTGGCTTAGCGGAATTGCGGGGCAAAGGCCGCTCGCCGGAAGTACGAGCGGATAGTCGATAAAGATGAGGCGGGCCAGAGGCGCGCGGCGACGCACGTCCTTCGCGATCTTGTCCATGCGGGCGGCGAGGGTTGCGTAGTCCTGTTCGGTCGGCACGGGTGGAATACGGGCGCAGCTGGCGCTTGGGTCGCCGGTCTGTTCGGCAAGGCCAATGCACGAACCCGCGCCGAGCCGGCCGACAAAGTTCACGTCATTGCCGCCGATGGTGATGGTGACCAGTCGCGTTTGCGCATCGACGGCGTCGAGCTGCGGCGGGATCGCGCCGCGCGGCCCGTCGAGATGGTAGGTTGTGGCGCCGCTGCAGCCAGCGTCGGTGAGAGCGAGGCCTTTGCGTTGGGCCAGCTGGTGGGCGTAGTTCAACGTTGAGCGGAAGCAGGGGCCTGGCGACGCGTCGGCATAGGGCTCGATGCCGGGGCCGGCCGCGTAGGAGCTGCCCATGGCGACATACCTGGCGCCCGGTGGAAGAGCCGGTTTGGCGGACGGCGCCAGCTGGCAAGCGGACAGCGCCACGGCTGTTATGGCTAGGACGAGACGGCGGGCGATCATGTTCACTTCTCGCGGTTGGTTTGATGACTAGATCACATCGCCGCGCCGCCGAGTAGCGTGTGTCGTCTCGCTTGTGTATCGGGCGGGCCATGAAATTCGAATCCCCGGTGCTTGAGAACGCGTTTGTCCGGTTGGAGCCGCTGGAGCAGCGGCATCGCGAGCCGTTGCGCGCGGCGGGCGCCGATCCCGAACTGTGGCGCTTTCACCCGATCAATCATATGGGCGCATCGTTCGACCGGTGGTTCGATCACTATATCGCGGCATGGACGAAAGGGACGGACCATGCGTGGGCCGTCTTCGACAAGGCCTCGGGACAATACGCTGGATCGACTAGCTTTCTCCTGACCACAAACATCCCTGCGCCGTTCCGGAAAGTTGAGATCGGCTCTACCTGGTATGCCAAGGCGTTCTGGGCCGGCGCCGTGAACCCTTCGTGCAAGCGCATGCTGTTCGCGCACGGGTTCGATGTGCTGGGGCTCAATCGCGTGGAGCTCAAGCTGGACGCGACCAATATCCGGTCATTCCGCGCCATCTCGCGCCTTGGCGCACGGTTCGAGGGCATACATCGGGCGCACATGGTGATGCCGGACGGGCGCATCCGCGACACCGCGTGGTTCAGCGTGCTGAAGGACGAATGGCCGGCCGTGCGTGACGGCCTTGACGCCCGACTGGCGGAGTTCGGGAAGCGATAAGTTGATGTCGGTCATCGGCGCTGTCCTGGCGATTGCCTACGCATGCCTCGCCATCCTGGTGGTGATTGGCGCGCGCAAGCCCGGAGGCGGCGGAGGCTGGATCAGCCTGCCTGGCATCGGCGCCTATGTCGTCACCTTGCCAATTTCGGCGCCGTTCGAACTGCTGGGCGTGAAGCTCGATTATCGGAAGAACCTGCACATGGCCGTCGCCATCGGGGGATGCGCGTTGCTGGTCTATGCCGCGGTCGGTGGTATCGAATGGGCAATTACGGCGGCGAGCGGATAGTGCGGCTCAATGATTGGCGCAGTTGATGGCGCAGGTTGGCCGGAGTAGGGCGGCGGCCGCAAGGAGCCACCCATGTCCGCGCCGCAGATCACATTCGACGATTTCATGAAGGTCGACATCCGTGTCGGTGTTGTCGTCGAGGCCGAGCCGTTCCCCGAAGCACGCAAGCCGGCGATCAAGCTGAGGATCGATTTTGGTCCGGAAATCGGCGTTAGGAAATCCTCGGCGCAGATTACAAGGCATTATTCGCCGACAAGGCTGGTCGGGAAGCGCGTGCTCGCGGTCGTGAACTTTCCGCCGCGCCAGATTGGTCCGTTCATGTCCGAAGTGCTGACGCTGGGCGTGCCCGACGAGGCAGGCGAGGTGGTGCTGATCGCTCCGGACCTGGAAACGCCGCTTGGCGGAAGGCTATTCTAGGCGGATTTCTGCAGCGGGCCTTCGATCGGATGGCCGGCGCGGACCCGGGCGATCTCGGACAGCAACTCGCGCTCGGCCAACGGCTTGGCAAGGTAGCCCGTCATGCCCATGGCGAGATAGCGCTCGCGATCGCCGCTCATGGCGTCGGCGGTGAGGGCGATCACGGGCATGCCTGCCCAGGGTTCGCCGCTGGCGCGGATCTTGGCGATGGCGGTCGGCCCGTCCATCACCGGCATGTGCATGTCGAGCAGCACGATGTCGAACGGTTCTCGCTTGAGCGCTTCGAGCGCCTCAAGCCCGTTCACCGCCTCGACGATGCGCATGTTGTAAGGCTTGAGGAAAAGGGAGGCGACCTGGCGGTTGATGGGATGGTCGTCGACCAGCAGCACGCGGAGGTTGGATTGTTTGAGCTGTTCGCGGAAATCGCCTTTGGCTGCGACCACATCGGAGGCGCGGCGCGCCGGCTGCGGCTTGGCGGGGTTGCCACGGAAGGAGATGCGGAAAGTGGAGCCTCGGCCAGGCCGGCTTTCCGCCGTGGCGCCGCCGCCCATCAGTTCGGCAAGGCGCCGGGTGATCGACAGGCCGAGGCCGGTGCCGCCGAACTTGCGCGAGGTTGACTCGTCGGCCTGGGCGAACGGCTTGAACAGGCGGCCGAGAGTTTCCTCGTCCATGCCGGGGCCTGTGTCGGCCACGCGGATCTCGACCATGAAGCAGCCGTGTTCGAGCGGCTTCGCCATCGCGAAGATTTCGACCCGGCCCCGCTCGGTGAACTTGATGGCGTTGGAGACCAGGTTGCCGACGCATTGCTGCACGCGGACCGCGTCAAACGAGAGGTATTGCGGCAGGTCGGCATCGAACGCGAGAGAGAGTTCAAGGCCTTTTTCCTCGGCGCGCGGTTTCCACAAGTTGAGCTGGCGGCGCAGGATGTGGGCGAGGTTGTTGTCGGTGGGCGAGATATCGAACTTGCCCGCCTCGATCTTCGACAAGTCGAGCACGTCGTTGAGCAACGACATCAGCGTCTTGCCGGATTCCAGGATGGTGGTCAGGAATTCGCGCTGCTGCTGGTCGAGATTGGTGCTTTCGAGAACCTGCGCCATGCCCATGATGCCATTGAGCGGCGTGCGGATCTCGTGGCTCATATTGGCGAGAAAGGACGATTTCGACTGGCTCGCGGCTTCAGCGGCTTTTTTCGCTTTTTCGAGTTCGATCTCGCGATTGCGCAGATCGGTTACGTCGATCGAGATGCCGACCTTCCGGCCGCGCGACATCGTGCGGAAGGTTGCAAGCACAAAGCGGCCATCTTCGGTGACGGTCGGATAGGTCTCGTTGTTCGTGTACTTCTTGAAGAGGTCGTCGGCGATGGCTTTCACTTCGGCATCGCCCGCCTTGGGGCGCGAGCGTCGCACGGCGGCGAGCAGGGCTTCGTACTGGCTCATGCCGTTGGCGATGTCGGTGTAGAATTTCCCAAACCGCTGCATGCCCACGCCGTTGACGTACAGCTGACGCTCATCGGCGCCGTATACGGCAATGCCGTCGTTCAGGACTTCCAGGGCTTCAAGAAGAGTAGCTACGTCGAGGTCTTTCGGCGCATCCATCAGGCGTCTTCCCCGCAGCGCGACAGCTCTTCCCCGGCCGCAAGCGCAATGCGAATGCACCTTCGCTGAACAAGGTTAAAGCTTGCTTGTCGCGATTAATTATCAGGCGCCGAATGTTAAGGTCCGCAGCCCGGAAGCTTACGAATCCGCTGGGTTAGTCTTGCGCGTGGAGCAGGCTGTGGCGGCGCGCCGCACCGCGCGAAGCTCCGACATCAGCGAGACCCAGCGCGTTGCGCCGATGGCGTCGATCAGTTCGGCCTGGACTCGCTGCCAGGCAGGCGTTGCCCGGTCGAGCTTGGCGCGACCGGATGGGGTGAGGCTGAGAACACGCTGGCGGCGGTCAGCGCCGCGTTCGACGGCGATCAGGTCTTCATCTTGAAGTGGGCGTATGGCGCGCGGAACGCCGGAAGCGTCCATTCCCAGCGTGTCGGCGAGAGCCCCAACCGTAAGCGGGCCCATGTTCGCCAGCGTCATCATCAGGTTGAACTGGTGGCCAGTAAGGCCGTAGGGGGCCAGGGCCGGGTCGTAGGCGGCGACGACGGCTCGCGAGGCGCGTGCAACATGGCGCAGAATGCAGGCGTCGGGCGACATGGGGTCGCCCGGGCCGCTACGTCCGCCAGTGGCCTCTTCGGCCTGGCGCGCACGCATGCGCATGCCCTGAGGGGCAAGTTGATCCGACATAACTTGCTCAGTCCGTCGATTGCCTTGCGGCAATCCTGATCCCTGACAATCGAGTACCGGGGCCGGCCCTAGCCGTCAACGTTCGGGGTCACTCCAGCCTTACCTACGGCCTGCAAGCCACACGCCTGCCAGCACCAATGCCGCTCCGGCAAGCTGGATCGCGGTAAGGGTTTCGCCGAACAGGGGCCAGGCGATCAGGGCGCTGGCGACGGGTTGGACCAGCAGGAGCAGGCCGGCGACAGAGGCGGGCGTGCGTCCCACGCCGGCCACGATCAGTCCCTGGCCGATTGTGTGGGCGATGAGGCCCAGGGTGAGCGGGACAAGGAACCAGGATAGGTTGGGCGGGATCAAGGTTTCGTGCTGGACGAGGCTCGAGATCGCGTTGACGCCCAGGGTGACGAGCGTGGACCAGAACAGGACGCTCATGGCGCTTTCATCTCGCCGGGCCAGTTTGGCGAGGAAGAGATAAAGGCCGACCATCACCGCGGCGGTAAGGGCGAGAAGATCGCCGGCCAGCGCCGCGCCATCTGTTCGGCCCGAGCCGCGCGAGAGGAGCAGGGCGCCGAAGAGCGATAGGCCCAGCGCATAGGGCCAGATCTTCGCCGGCCGTTCCTTGAGCACGATCCAGGAGACAAGCCCGACCGCGGCGGGGCCGAGATTGACGATGAAGGTTGAGTTGGCGACCGAGGTCATCACCAGCGAGGCGTGCCAGAACGTCATGTCGAGACCGAAGAACAGCCCGGCCGCCAGGGACAGCAGCGAGGGGCGCCCCAGCTTCCCGCCACGCGCGTAGACCACGGCGGCGATCATCGGCAGAGCGAAAGCGAAACGCCAGAACGCCGTCGCCTGCGGTCCGAACGAGGAGAGACGGAGACCGATCGGCGCATAGCCGATGGCGATCGCGCCCGACAGGACGAGCATCGGACCAAGCCACGGGCGGGCGGGAGCGGTTGGGGCTGTTGCGGTCACTCAGGGAAGGCCGATGCGTGCGCGTATGCCGGCGGGACTTACGCCCGACTGGCGCAGCGCCGCAAGCGTCAGCGATTGATCGCGCTTGGCGTAGCGTTTGCCGTCGGGCCCGGTGAGCAAGCGATGATGCCGATAGATCGGCGTGGGCAGGCCGAGCAATTTCTGTATCAGCACATGGATATGCGTCGAGGCGCGAAGATCCTCTCCGCGAATCACGTGCGTGATGTTTTGCAGCGCATCATCATGCACCGACGCGAGGTGATAGCTCGCGGGCGTGTCCTTGCGTCCGAGGATTACGTCGCCGAGCATTTCTGGATGCGCAGCAACGATTTGTTCGCCGTCTGATCCGTCGCTCTGCTCTACAAAAACCAGCCGCGCGAAATCTTCGCCCATCAGGTCCTGTGAATATCTGATCGAGAGTCGCCAGGCGAAAGAGTCGCCGCGCGCGAGACGCATCTGCTCTTCGTCTTCGCTCATGCGGCGCACGGGACCTTTATACACAGCGCCATCGGGGCCTTCGCCGGGACCGTGCGGCGCGGAGAGCGATTGCTCTGCGATCTCGCGGCGCGTGAGGAAGCAGCGATAGAGCACGCCGATCTCGCGCAGGCGTTCGAGTGCGCGCGCGTAGTCCATCATATGATCAGACTGGCGCCGAACAGGCAGGTCCCAGGTCAGGCCAAGCCAGGCAAGGTCTTCCAGGATCGCCGCCTCGAATTCGGGGCGGCAGCGCGTGGCGTCAATGTCCTCGATGCGAAGCAGGAAATGGCCGGCGGCGGCGCGCGCTGCATTGTACGCCGTAAGCGCCGAGAAGGCGTGTCCGAGATGGAGAAGGCCGGTGGGACTGGGCGCGAAGCGCGTGATGAAGCTCATCGCGCCCAGTTGATCACTTGGACTCGCCCGACTGGTCAGCCGTGACGTTGAACTGCTTGATCAGCGCGGCGGGATTGTCCGCGCTGGCCATCACGGTCTGGTCCATCGTGGCGAATTGCAGCGGTGTCTTCGGCTTCACGGAGATGTGGAGCTTGCCGCCTTTCTGCAGGAAGTTGACCACCGCCGTGGCCAGCGGGGCCGCCTCTGGCACCTGCTTCTTCATCGTGTCGGCGGAGGCGCTGATCATGCCGACCGCGATCTGGCGCAGGCTCTCCGGCGAGGCGCCGGCGAACGGGTTGGACGGGTCAGGGTTCGGGCCGGCCTGCTGGGCCATGACCTCGGCCGCGATCTGGAAGATTTTCGCAAGGCCGCCTTCGTCGTTGATGGTGAGGTCCATCGACTTAAGCGTGGTCGACTTCGCGAATTCGGACTGGACGCCCGTGAAGTTCGCCTTGCTGACGTCGTCCGGGATGAGGTCGGACACCGCCTTGAAGCTCGGGAAGCCGCCCTGATAGTTGAAGGTCGTGTGCATGAAGTTGTCGAGGCCCGTGCCGAGGTCGATGGCGCCGTCGCCCTTGGTCGGATCCCAGGTCCAGCCGAGGTTGAAGTCGAGGCTGGGCTTGGAAAGCCCCAGCTTCTCGATCATGGCCATGCCCTGTTCCATTTCCGCCTTGGCCTCGGGGCTGTCGGCGAAATCCGGGTTCTCCATCGCCTGCATCTGCTCGGCGAGTTTCATGATCTGCTTCATGTCGAGCGACATGTTGTTGAACGAGAACTTCAGGTTGGTCGGGACGAGCCAGTAGAACTGGCGGGCGTCGATCGACATGTCGCCCATCGTGAAGACATCGGCGCCGCCGACATTCACACTGAGATCCTTGGCCTGGTAGAGGCCGTAGCTGAAGACATTGGTTTCGGTGCGCGGCGGAACCTGCTGCTTGCCGATATAGCTGAACAGCTTGTCCATCCGCATGTCCTGCGTTGTCGCCAGCGCGAGCTTGCCGCCGAAATTCACGGCGGGCTCGCTGGGCGAGCCGGAGGTGGATGCGGTGAAGGACATGTCGCGCACGAAGCCGGCGTCGTTGTCGTAACCGCGCATGCCGCGCGTGCCGGCCGACTTCATGCCGAAGTTGAACTTGATGTCCTGCGGGCCTTCGGCCATCTCGAAATCGGCCTTCATGTCATACGTGGCCGACGTGTCCACGCCGAACGAACGGAAGACACTGAGGAACTGGTCGCCCATGGACGACATCTGAAGGCTGGCGTCGGCCATGCCTCCGGTCTTCGGGGCCGGCATGCTCATGGTTTCGTAGGGGCGCAGCTGGACGTCGTCGTAGATCATCTTGGCGACGGTGAAGCTGTAGTGCTTCAGCTGGGGAGCGCCATCTGTACCAAGGCCCTGATTGGCGTCGCCGCCGAGAGCCTGGGTGAACAGTGTCTCGAGGCCGAACACAGACATGTTGGTCGCCTGGATGCGCCGCGCGAGCTTGCCGCTTTCAGCAAGGCGCTGGCCCGAGAGGCGGGCCTTGGCGAAGGCGGCGTCGAAATCCCACAGGCGAAGTTCTGCGATGTTGACGCCGATAGTGGGCATGTCGGTCGGGACGACCTTCACGTCGGTCAGTACTGTCGCGCCCGAGGCCGCATCGAAGTTGAGCGAGCCCCAGGTGACCTTGACGTCTTTCGGGAGCGCCGCGGCGACGGAGGCGACATCCGCCGCGCCGCCCTTGCCGTCGGTCTTGAATGACTCGGTTCCGAGCTTGGTGACCAGCGCCTCGACAGCGGCCGGATCGGTCTTGACTGGCGCAAGAGCGCCAGACCCGCCCCTGTCACAAGCGACCAGGGTTACGAGAGCAACGCCGGCGAAGGCCGACATCATGATAGATTTCAGAGCGCGCATTGGGTCCCCCTATGTCGCATCGGGGGAGGAATAGCGCGGCTTTTCCGCTCTGGCGAGCGTCAGGGGCCGGGCTGCGGAATAAAATTGGACGTGTGACTCAGTTCTGCGCGCCGCGCAGCGAGTCCCAGGTCCGCGACGGGTTCAACATGGAGTGGAAGTAATCGCGGTTGGCGTCGACCAGGGCTTTCGGCAGATCTGAGCCGGCGGCCTTGTCCGCTTCGTCGAACTTGCCCTGAACGCCCAGCGCCAGGATGAGGTTCTGCTTCACGCGGGAGTCGGCGCTGGGTAGCGACACGGCGTGGCGCAGGGTCTCCTCGCCCAGCCCGGCATTGCCGTCGAGCAGGTAGGAGAGGCCGAGGTTGGACAAGATCTTCGGGTTGTCGGGCGAGAGGGCGAGGGCGCGTTTGTAATAATCCTGCGCCGGCTTGTGCTGGTCGAGGGCGTCCATCGTGACGCCGATGATCGACAGCATGCGCCAGTCGTTCTGGCCGGCTGCTTCGGCGCGGGCGAGGGCGGTGGCCGCGTCTTCCGGCTTGCCCTGGTCGAGCGAGTCCTGTGCGAACACGAGGGTGAGGTCGACGTCGGCGGGCTTCATGGTCAGCGCCTGGGCCGCCACCTCGGACGAGCGCGGCGTGGAGCCGATGGCGCGAAGGACGCGGGCATACTTCAGCGCAGTCTCGTAGTCGTTCGGATTCTTCTCGTATTCGGTGTTCCAGAACTTGGCCTGGCTGAGCAGGTCCTGCTGGTCTGCCTGGTCGCGCTCGGCGCGGCTGGCGGGCAGGAGCGGCTGGCTCGCCTGGTCGACCATGGCCAGTTCCTGCTTGGTCGGCGGCGGTGCGACCGCGCAGGCGGAAACGGCAAGAGCGGCGAACGCAACGGATGCGCGAAGAGTGGACATGGCGCTACCTCGGATTATCGCCCGGAGGCTGCGCCGCGCCGGATCAAGGAAGTGTTAATAGACCGTGGCGGCTTTTTGGAGCCCGGCTTCATTTCCAAAGAGTTGTCGGCTCTTCTCCCTTTGCATGGGAACGGGATAAGACAGGCAGCCTGTCTCAAGCCCACCTAACGGTGCCCCATGCATTCCACCTTCCTCCGCGCCGCAGCCTCGGCCATCCCGATGGACCTGGTGACAGCGAAGGACGTCGGAAGCTGGAGCAAGCAACAGCCGGATCGCGTGAGGCTGCTGGCTGACGCGATCGGGTTTCGCGGCGACGCCGGCAAGGTGTGCGTGATCCCGAATGCCGAAGGCGAGATCGAGCGCGTGGCGGTCGGCGTTGGCGATGGCGCGGACGGTTTTGTTCTTGCCGGCGTGCACGGCGCGCTGCCGCCGGGCGACTATCACATCGCCTCGGCGCCGAGTGCGATGAACCTGACGACGCTGGCGCTGGGCTGGGCGGACGGCGCCTATCGCTTCACGAAGTACAAGGCGCCGGGTGAGAAGCCGCGACGCCTCGTGCTGCCGAAAGGCGCCGATGCGCCGGAGGTGGAGCGGCAGGCGGTTGCGATCGACTGGCTGCGCGACCTGGTCAACACGCCGCCATGCGATATGGGGCCGGTCGAGATCGCCAACGAAGCGCAAGCGCTGGCCAAGGAGTTCGGCGCGCATATCGAGATCACCACGGGCAAGGAGCTCGAGAGCGGCTTTCCGATGGTGCACGCGGTGGGCAAGGGCGCGGTGCAGCCGCCGCGATACATCGAGATCAGCTGGGGCAAGGAGAGCGACCCCAAGGTCGCCATCGTCGGCAAGGGAGTGGCGTTCGACACGGGCGGGCTCAACCTCAAGGGCGGCGATAACATGCGCCTGATGAAGAAGGACATGGGCGGGGCGGCCCATGCCCTGGCGCTAGCGCGGCTGGTGATGGATGCGGAGCTGCCGGTGCGGCTCTATTGCTGCGTGCCGGCGGTCGAGAATGCGATCGGGCCGAACGCCTTCCGTCCCTCCGACATATTGAAGTCGCGCAAGGGGCTGACGGTCGAGATCGAGGATACCGATGCAGAAGGCCGGCTGATCCTGGGCGACGCGCTGGCGCGGGCGAGCGAGCTGAAGCCGGAGCTGATGATCGATTTTGCGACGCTGACCGGCGCGGCGCGTGTGGCGCTGGGGCCTGACCTCGCTCCTCTTTATACGGACGATGACAAGCTGGCCGCCGATATCGTTGCGGGATCGAAAGCGACGGGCGATCCGGTATGGCGCATGCCGCTGTGGCCCGGCTATGAGGCGGGCCTCAAATCTCCCATTGCAGACCTCAAGAACCTGGGCGACGGGCCGATGGGAGGTTCCATCACGGCAGCCTTGTTCCTGAAGCAGTTTGTCTCCGCGTCGTCCTGGGCCCATTTCGACATCTGGGCGTGGCGGCCGGCGCGGTACGGGCGACCCGCTGGCGCGGCCGCCTGCGGCCTTCGGGCCGTCTGGTCAATGCTGAAAGCGAGATACGCGCGATAAAAAACTTTCGTTCGACTCCGTTTCTGTTCCGCTTGCAGCGCGACCGAAATCGCGCGAGTCTTCTGGCGGGGCGAGGCGAAGTGGAGCCGATATGGATCGCGCATCTGCGCTCTCCCTGTTAAAGGATGTATTGGCGGAGACGGTGCGGGCAGACGGGCCCGACCTCAACGCACGTCAGGCTGCGATCCTGTTGCGGGTCGCGCTGGAACCCGGACCGCATACGGTGCGTGGACTTGCCGAGGGCCTTGCCCTGGGTAAGCCTGCGGTAAGCCGGGCGCTGGATGCGCTGGCAGGCCTTGGCCTGGCCACGCGATTGCCGGATGAAACCGACAAGCGAAGCGTCATCGTCCAGGTGACGGCGCGGGGACTGGCCGTGCTGGCCCGGTTGGCGGACCGGGTGATTGCGTGCCAGAACGACCGGGACATGGAGGCGCGCGAGCGTCCTCATCGAACCGGGGCCGAAACAACTTCGCATGCTGCCTGAGTTACTGGCGAAAGACGCACGTCTTCTCCCGAAATTTGGTGATGTCGCCGCGGACAAGCTGAAAGGCGTGGTCGCGGCGAAATCATTTGTGTCCGGCGAAAGGATGCAGGTTGCGTCCGGAAATGCGGGCCTGCGCAGGCAGCCGGACGCCGCGGCCGAACAGGTGAACCAGGCGCTCTATGGCGAAGGCTTCACGGTCTATCTGCGCGAGGAGGGCTGGGCCTGGGGCCAGCTGGATACCGACGGCTATGTCGGCTGCATGCGCGAGGCCGACCTGGTTTCGCGCGGACCGGAACCGACACACAGAGTGAGCGCTCTGCGGAGCTTCATCTTTGCGCACCCTAACCTGAAGGCCCAGCCGCTGGCGGCGGTGTCGATGAACGCGCTTCTGGCGCTCGGCGAGGAGAAGGACGGCTTCGCCCAGGTGTTGGGTTCCGGCTGGATATTCCTGAAGCATGTCTCGCTGTTGGGTGACTTCGAGAAGGACTTTGTCGCGGTGGCCGAGCGGTTCGTGGGCTCGCCTTATCTGTGGGGCGGGCGGGAGAGCGCGGGGATCGACTGCTCGGGTCTTGTTCAGGTGTCGCTGCAGGCGACCGGAAAATCACCGTTGCGTGACAGCGACATGCAGGAACGCACGCTGGGCGAAGAGGTCTATACCGATGCGCGCTTCTCGAACCTCAAGCGCGGCGATCTGATCTTCTGGAAGGGCCATGTTGGCATGATGGCCAGCCCGAGCCTGCTGCTGCATGCCAGCGCCTACCGGATGGAGGTCGAGATCGAACCCCTGGCCGAGGCCGTCGCGCGCATCCGCCCAATCGCGGGCGAGGTGCGAAGCGTGAGGCGGCTTTAGGCACACGCTCTCCTTCAGGCCGGTGGTCACCGCCTGGGATGCATCCCCTCCATCTGAGTGGAGGGCCGGGGACGCAGGATCGCCCGCGTTGAGTGGCTTGGGGCCGGTTGGCCCCCGCCGGCAGTGGGTAGAGAAGACGCGAAATCCCGCGTCCCCAGCGACCGTTGTTCGCCAGCCCAGAGCAGGGACCTTTTCGATCCCCTGACATGGTCGCCGGCGGCGGTAAGAGCCGGAGGCGTTCCCCTCCGGTCCTCTGTGCTGTCATTCATCCCCGTTGAGAGATGAACCCAGAAACGAC
>DASZSI010000243.1:0-12594 GCA_035548775.1 Hyphomonadaceae bacterium | reverse complement strand
AAAGGCGTCTTGCGCGAAGGCGCGTTCGTGCGGCCCGTCATCCTGCGGCAGGACCTCGACATCTATCCGGCGGGACAGGACAGCGTGAACCTGCTCTGCGGTCCGGCCTATCACGGCGCGCCGCTCTACTGGGACATCATGTTCCCACAGATGTACGGCGCGCCCATCGTGATGATGGAAAAGTTCGACGCCGAAGAGGCGTTGCGCCTGATCGAGAAACATCGCGTCACGCACACGCACATGGTTTCGACCATGTTCCATCGACTTCTTGCTTTGCCCGAAACAACTCGGCGCAGATATGACATCTCGAGCTTGCGCTGGGTGTTCCATGGCGCCGCCCCGATCTCGGTCGAGGTGAAGCGCGCGATGATCGACTGGTTCGGGCCGATCCTGTGGGAGTATTTCTCCGCAACCGAAGGCCACGGCAACTTCTTCATAGGTTCGGAGGAGTGGCTGACCAAGCCCGGCACGGTCGGCAAGCTCGATCCGGTTTAAGGCGCCCGCATTCTCGACGACCAGGGCAGGGATCTCGGCCCCAACCAGATCGGCACGATCTTCTTCCTCAATAATCCCGCCAACCGTTTCGAGTATTTCCGCGACGCGGAGAAGACAAAGTCCGCACACAAGGCCGGCGACCACTTCACGGTGGGCGACATGGGCTACGTCGATACCGACGGATATCTGTTCCTCACCGGGCGCACGGCTGAACTCATCATTGCGGGCGGCGTCAACATCTACCCGCAGGAGATCGACGATGTTCTGCTGCAACACCCCGCAGTGCGTGACGCCTGCACGGTCGGCATCCCGAACGAGGAATGGGGCGAGGAAGTCCGCGCCGTCGTTTCTCTCCACGACGGCCACAGGGCGACGCCGGATTTGGCGCAGGACATCATCGCCTTCGCCCGGCCGCAGCTGGCTGCCTACAAACTGCCCCGCGGGGTGGATTTCCTGAGCGACATTCCGCGCTCAGAAGCCGGCAAGGTCCAGCGCAAGACGATCCGGGATCGTTATTGGGCGGGTAGGTCCAAGTCGATCTAACCTGGTATCGCCGGGCGCCTGCCCGGCCGTTCGCGCGTGAGCGCGAAGACTGAAGATCAAACGGGCGCTGACTTGTCGCTTCGCGACAATTGCCGGGCAGGGGCCCGGCGCTCCTACAACGCTGCCGTAATCCGCGCTGCCTGTTCTCTCAGCACCTCGATGTCCGCCGGCTTGCCCTGGTGGTGGCGCTGCAGCGGCAGGTTCTCGTATTTCGGGATCACATGGACGTGCAGGTGAAAGATCGTCTGCCCAGCTGGCGCGCCATTGTACTGGGCGACGACAACGCCGTCCGGCTTAAGCGCTTTCGTCACCGCCGCCGTCAGTTTCTGCACCGAGGCAAAGAGAGCGCCCAGGCGCTCCGGCGGAAAATCCATCAGGTTGCGGGCCGAGACATTCTTCGGGATGACAAGGCAGTGGCCTTGGCTCTGGGGAAAGATGTCCATGAAGGCCAGCGTTTCTGCATCCTCGAAAATCTTCACACAGGGCATCTCGCCGCGCAAAATTTTCGCAAAGATGTTCGCGCCGTCGTACTGGCCCTCAAGGCTCATCAGAAACCCTCCTCGTCATGCTCTTCCTGCCGCTCGCCCTTCCGGAACGGCGAATAGGCGTTGAGTTCGTCAATGCCTTCCTCCACCGCCGAGCGTTCGCGTTCGAGATAGTCGGCCACCGCCTGTCGCAAGCCCGAATGGCCGATCCAGTGGGCCGAGTGCGTCAATTGAGGCTCATAGCCGCGCGCCAGCTTGTGCTCGCCCTGCGCCCCGGCCTCGACCCGCTTCAAGCCGCGTTCGATCGCAAAGTCGATGGCCTGGTAATAGCAGATCTCGAAATGCAGGAAGGGCTTGTCGATCACGCGGCCCCAATAGCGGCCATAGAGCGTGTCCGACCCGATCATGTTGAGCGCGCCGGCAATCGGCTTCTTGCCGTCATAAGCCAGGATTAGAAGACACCTGTCGGCCATCCGCTCATGCAGCAGCGCAAAGAACTCGCGATTGAGGTAAGGCGAGCCCCATTTCCGCCCGCCGGTGTCCATGTAGAACTTGAAGAACGCATCCCAGTGTTTCGGCTTGAGGTCCGCGCCGGTGATGCGCTCGATAGTGAGCCCCTCCTGTGCGTCCCGCCGTTCGCGCCGAAGCGTCTTCCGCTTGCGCGAGGCGAGCGCGTCGAGGAAGCCGTCGAAGGTTTTGTAGTCGCGATTGATCCAATGGAATTGCTGGTCCTCGCGCAGCAGCAGGCCGGCCGCGCCAAGGGCGCGCCAGGTCGGTTCGTCGACGAAGTTGAAGTGGGCGGACGACACCTTGGCCTTCGCGCCCGTCTCGACAATGGCTTGCGCCAGTGCGCCCTGGATCGCCTCGCGGCGCGGGCCCGGCACGGTGAGCAGTCTGCGACCAGTCACTGGCGTGAAGGGCACGGCGCAGAGCAACTTGGGGTAATAACGACCACCGGCGCGATGCAGCGCATCCGCCCAGGAGTGGTCGAACACGAACTCGCCGCGCGAATGCGACTTCAGGTATAGCGGCGCGGCGCCGACCAGCCTGTTATTTGCGTCGTGCGCCAACATGTGCCGCGGCGTCCAGCCGGTGGACGGCTCGGCGCATCCCGATCGTTCGCACGCCTCAAGGAAGTCCCAGTCGAGAAAAGGGTCGTAGGCTTCGCCTGCCGGATTGGCGATCGCGTTCCACTGCTCGCGATCGACATGGCGCAGGCCGTCGGCGATCGACAGCGTCAGCTCCATCCGATCAGCAGAATCGTCGGCCAAGGTCAGCTCCGGAAGTCCGGCCCCGCACCACTATATCGGTGTTCCGGCGGACTTTGCGAGGTCGGGGTTGAATCCCTCGAAAATCGGCGCCGCCTGATGCTTTCGTGATAGCGCAAGCTGCGTTGAGTCGCGGATTGTCCAAGTGACAACCGGCAGGCCGCCCGCCAGCGGCGCGGCAACGTCCAGTGATGAAAAATGCGGCGCGAGATAGTCGCATCCCATGGCCCTGGCGCGCCTGGCCTTCGCCGCGATCTCGTCCATCCCGATATTGGCCAGCGCGTCGATCAACAGGCCGATGGGCCGGTCATCGATCAGGTGGCACAGCCTGGCGACCGTCTGCTCGTCAAAACTCATGACTGTCATCCGCCCCGGTCGCCCTGCGATAAGCGCCGCCACCGTTTCGGCCAGCATGCTGTCCGGCGTGTCGATTTTCAGCTCGATCAGCACGGGCTGGTCGGCCATGATATCCAGCACTTCCTCGAGCGTGGGGATGGCCGAGCCATCGGGCAGCTTCAGCCAGGGCAGGTCAGTGACATATAGCGACTCCAGCCGCCGCGGATCGTCGCACATGCGTTCCAGCGTCTTGTCGTGAAAGACCACCGGCAGGCCATCGCCGGTCAGGCGCACATCCAGCTCGACGCCGACATGCGCGTCAGCGGCGGCGTGGAATGCCGCCAGCGAATTCTCCGGTACCTCGCCGCCCCATAACCCCCGGTGCGCGTAGACATAGGCCGAGGGGTCGAACAGCTTCATTCGAACTCGACGACCGCGTCCACTTCAACCGCCGCGCCCATCGGCAGAACGGGGCAGGCGACGGCGGAGCGCGCGTGCTTGCCCTTGTCGCCGAAGGCCTCGACCATCAGGTCCGAACAGCCGTTCACGACCTTCGGTATGTCGGTGAACGAAGGCGTGCAGCTGACGAAGCCGCCCAGTTTCACAACCCGCTTCACGCGCTCCAGGTCGCCCAGCGCTGCCTTCATCTGCGCGATCAGGTTGATGGCGCAGATGCGCGCAGCCGCCTGTCCGTGTTCAAGCGTCATGTCCTCGCCGAGCCGCCCTTTCACGAGACCGTCGGCGCCGGCGCTGACCTGGCCGGAAATGAACAGCAGCTTGCCTGTGATCACATAAGGCACATAGTTCGCCACAGGCGCGCGCGGTTCTGGCAGGTTCACGCCGGCGACCTTGAGACGTTCCATCACAGACATGCGCTACTCCTGTTTGCGGCGGCGAAGAAACTCCCCGCTAATACCAATCGCCGCCGCCCACAACCCGCGACCGAAGCCGCGAAGTCCATTTGCTTCCTCGGGCACGCCGCGCCTCAGGCTGAGCCGAAAGCGCCAATAGACGCCGCCCACGAAAAGTACGCCCAGCGGCGTTGCTAGCCAGCCATTTACGGTGCGCGCCTGGCCGACGACGAGAAGCACCACAACCGCAACGCCCAGCATCATGAAGAACCAGAACAGGCTGTAGATCAGGAAGCCCAGCCAGAACGCTGGCCCCTGAACACCTCTTGGAATTTGCGATCCGCTGTCCACCCGCCGCCTCCACCGCTTTTCTAGGCAGGTTTTGCAGCTGGCGAAATCCTTCATCCCTTCGGCAAGGGCAGGCCCAGTTCATCGAGCAAGGCGTCGTCGGCGTCGGAGTACGACTTCGTGGTGGTGAACGCGAAGACCGGATCAAAGGAGTCAGGCGTCGTGCCGACCTCTTCATCCTCGTGGTTGCGCAGCGCGTAGATGCGTATCTCCGCGACCACCGGGTCCGGCGCCGCCCCAGGCGGGTTGCGAATCGCCGTCACCAGGAACGTATCCACCTTGCCGTCCAGTTTCGCTCTTACGAAACGGACCACCTTGAGATCATCCTCGCCCGTGTGCGGCTGATCGGTGACTTCGTGTTTCAGGCCGCCTTTGGGTTCGGACGCGATGCCAACGATATCCCACGCGCTTTCATAAGGGTCCCGATGAGCCCGCGAAGTCATCGTCATCATGAAGACGCCATAGCCCCAGGCGTTTCCATTCTCGCGCCAGGAGTGGAACACCATCATTTCGCGTCCATCGCCCTCCGCGTCGGGAATGCGTGTCAAGCCAAGCGGCGTGTCGACTTGCTTGATTTCGGAGAGACGCGTGTGCAGATCAGATGGAGGCTGCGCCGACGCAGCCGCCGACCCCGCCATCACCACACCGGCTATCGCAAGAAATTTCCTCATATGTCGGTCAGTCCGGCGGCAATGGCAGCTTGAGCTCGTCCAACAACGCATCGTCTGCATCGGAATACTTCCTGGCCGTCGTGTAGCTGAAAACCAGGTCGAACCTGTCCGGCGTCGTGCCGAAACCCTCATCTTCGTGGTTGCCGAGCGAATAGATCCGGATCGCGGTCGAAGCAGCATCAGCAACAGGACTGTCTGGATCGCGTGTTGCCGTGATGAGAAACGTATCTGTCACACCATCCAGTTTGCCGCGGGCAAAGCGCACGGCTTTGAGGTCGTCGTCACGCGTATGTGGCTGGTCTGCAATCTGGACGTCCAGGTCGTGATCATCTGTCTCGATGCCGACGATGTTCCATGCAGGTTTATCCGGCCAGACCCTTGTCGGCATTGTAACGATGTAGACGCCAAAGCCCCAGGCGCTGACGTCATCCCTCAACGCATAGAAGATCTGTGCGTCGCGACCATCACCTTCCGCGTTCCTGATACGCGTGAGGCCGGCGCCGATTTCTATCTGCTTTAAATCGCTCAGTCGCTTGTGCAAGTCAGCCGGCGCTTGCGCCCAGGCTGGCGACGAATTGGCGCAGAACGACAAGGCGATTGCCGGCACAGTGTACGCTAGCGACTTCAGATTCATGGCGAGCCATCCGTCCGCCGCCAGTCAATATCCCGACTGTGGCGGGCCGAAGGCGCTACAACCTAAAGGAAACAGTCACGTCTATCATGTCTCCCAGCTTGATCTTCTCCATGCGCCTTACATCCGCCTTCACTGGCAACACAAAAGCCTTCCGTTTCTGGTCGGCGAACAGCGATGTTTCCCAGCTGTTCTTTCCCGTCTTCGCCACGACATGAAAAGAGCCAAACGGCTTGCGCAGTCCCGTCGTCAGCGTGCGGATGCGCTTCGAAAGCTCGGCGGGCAGGGTGACGAAGTGCCAGGCGCCGGTGCTCTCCTGCGCCCACACCTTGGCGCGGAAGGTTTCTTCGAGTTGAAGGGTCACCCTTTTTCCCGCTCATTCCTGATCCGCGCGCCACGGCCGGTCGTGACCGCCTCGTCGCCGAACTTATCCCGCGCCTTGTCAGCCGCTCGCTCCGCCCTGGCGCGTTTCAGCGCCTTGGGGTCGGCCAGGTCCATTACATCGGCCCTCGCGTCGACGAGGTCTGAAATCCCCACTCCAAGCAGGCGATAACGCTGGCCGGCCGTTTCCCGCGCCAGCATCGGCTTGGCAGCGCGAAAAATCACCTGCGCCAGTTGGGTCGCCTCGCCGAGCGACACGCGCCGCGTGAACGTCTTGAAGTCGTGCGTTTTCAGCTTCAGCGTCACGACTCGTCCTTCAACGCCCGAATGCTTCGCCCGGTCCGCCGTGCGCTCGCTTAGCCGCCAGAGAATGTCCTCCAGCGTGCGCGGGTTTGAGATGTCTTCGTTGAACGTCGTCTCTGACGATACGCTCTTGCGCTCGCCATCGGGGTCGACCTTGCGCTCGTGCCGCCCCAACGCGCAATTGTGCAGCCACAGCCCCGTTTCGCCGTATCGCCTCACCAGCGTCTTCACGTCGATCTTCTGGATGTCCCTTACGGTGTAGACGCCATCGGCGTTGAGTTTCTTCTCGAACTGCGCGCCCACCCCTCCGATCACCCGGACAGACCTTGGCGCGAGATATTCAGGCGCCTCGTCAATCGACAGTGCGAAGAAACCGCGCGGCTTGTCCGCCTCGCTTGCCGTCTTGGCCAGGAACTTGTTCGACGCCAGCCCGACCGAAACCGTCAGCCGCAACTCGCGCTCCACATCCTTCTGTAGCTTCATCATCATGATCGCCGGCGGCGCCCCGTGCAGCGCCTCCGTGCCGGAAAGGTCCATATACGCTTCGTCGATCGATACCGGCTCAACCAGGGGCGTCAGGTCCTGCATCATCCGTCGAACCTTGCGGCCTTCCTCGACATAGAGGTCCATGCGCGGCTTGATGACGACAGCGTTCGGGCACGCCTTCAGCGCCTTGAACATCGGCATCGCGGAACGCACGCCATAGGTCCGCGCGATATAACAGCAGGTCGAGACCACGCCCCGCTTGCCCCCTCCCACGATGACCGGCAGGCCCGCCAGCTCCGGTCGGTCGCGTTTTTCGATGGCGGCATAGAACGCGTCGCAGTCCAGGTGGGCGACCGTCAGCTCGAACAATTTCGGGTGCGTGACCAACCGCACCGATCCACAGCGGGGACATTTCGCAGGCAGGGCGTCGAAACGGCAGAGGCAATCCCGGCATGCTGCCGGCGATTTTTGTGGGCTATCGGCAATCTTTTCCTTCAAGATCAAGGTCCGGCCGGAATCGCCTGTAACTGCTGCACTTTTTTCTGCCGCTGCTCTGCGTTTAGACGCCTGCTGAGCCGTGTTGTCAAAAGCCAGTTAATACTCTCAGGTCTAACAAGAACGCTGAGGCGGGAATCAACCCGTCCCGTTCATGCGTGATGTGCTGATGGCGACCGCGCCAGCCAAGAAAGTCCTCGTCGTCGAAGACAACGAGCTCAATATGAAGCTCTTCTGCGACCTCCTGGATGCTTTCGGGTTTCAGACCGTTGAGAGCCGCGATGGCCTCAAGGCGGTCGATCTCGCGCGCGAGCACAAGCCTGATCTCATCATCATGGACATCCAGTTGCCCGAAGTCTCGGGCCTCGATCTCACGCGCTGGATCAAGGACGACGCGGCGATCCGCACGATCCCGATCATGGCCGTAACCGCCTTCGCCATGCGCCAGGACGAGCGCCTGGTGCGTGAAGCCGGCTGTGAAGCCTACATGTCCAAGCCGATCCAAATGATGCCTTTCATCGATACGGTGAAGAAGCTCACCGGCGGCCGCGGCGCGCCCCCGCCGCGCACACCCCCGCCGCGTTCCGCGCGGAGCTCGATGCGATGAGCGCGCGGGTCCTGGTTGTCGACGACATCGAACAGAACCGGAAGCTTCTCCAGGACAAGCTGAAGAACGAGTATTTCCACGTCATCACGGCGGTGGACGGGCAGGATGCAATCGACCGCGCCCTCGCCGAAGAACCGGACGTGATCCTGATGGACATCATGATGCCGCGCCTCAACGGCATCGAGGCGTGCCGCCAGCTGAAGATGAACCCGCGCACCGAGCACATCCCGATCGTGCTGGTGACGGCGCTGAACGAGCGCGAGGATCGCCTGCGTGGCCTTGGCGCCGGTGCGGACGATTTCCTCACCAAGCCGGTCAACGACCTTCACCTGCTTTCGCGCGTGCGCGCGCTCACCAAATACAAGATGGTCGCCGACGAGCTGCGCAAGCGCGAGGCTTCGGGCAAGCGCCTGGGGGCCGTCGATATCGTCGCGTCGGGCAGGGCCTCGGAACCTGCCCGCATCCTCGTGGTCGACGAAAACGAACGCCAGGCCCGCCGCATCTGCCGTTATCTGGAAGGCCTCCATCGCCCGATTTCGCATTCGGAAGCCACGCAACTGGGCATTTCCGGTTCGATGGTCGACCTGATGATCGTGTCGCTATCGAACGAGAAACTGGATGGGTTGCGACTGTGCGCCTATTTCCGCTCGCTGGAATCCACGCGCGACCTGCCGATCCTGGTGGTGGCCGAACCCGATGACGAGAAGAAAGCCGTCCGTGCGCTCGACCTCGGCGCCTCTGACATCGTCATCAAGCCGATCGACTCCGAGGAGCTCTCGGCCCGCGTCAAGACCCAGGTGCGCAAGAAGCGCTATCTCGATGCGCTGCGCGCCCGCCTCGACCAGTCAATGGAGCTCGCCGTCACGGACCAGCTCACTGGCCTGCACAACCGCCGCTACATGCGTTCCCAGCTGGAGCAGTTCGTGAAGCGTGTCGACATGGGCGGGGCGCCGGTGTCGATTCTGTTGTGCGACATCGACCACTTCAAGAAGGTCAATGACATCCACGGCCATAGTGCCGGCGATGACGTGCTGCGCGAATTCGGCCGCCGCCTGCGCGAGAACATCCGGCCGATGGACCTCGCCTGCCGCTATGGCGGGGAAGAGTTCGTGATCATCATGCCGGAGACGACGCAGGCCCTGGCCCATGCCGCCGCCGAGCGCCTCCGCCAGATTGTCGCCGAAACACCCTTCAACATCGGGCGGGGCGACAACCTCAAGATCACCATGAGCGGCGGCGTCGCCACCGTGGTTCCGCCCGAGGACAACCTCGACAGCCTGCTCAAGCGCGCCGACGAAGCGCTTTACCGCGCCAAGGGCCAGGGTCGCAACCAGGTCGAAATCGAGCAACTGGGTGTGGGTTAGCTCCAACCAGGCTGGGGTTTTCGATCTATCCAACCCCGCCCTTAACTTCGCCTCGGATCGGGGGCATATAGCGGCCATGGACGCCTTTACCCCCGGCGCCTCGCCTGGCGAGGCCAAGCTCAAATACCTGGATGCGGACTTCGAGATCCTGAAGCCCGGCCGTTTCGTCGTGTGCGCCGTCACGCGCCGCAAGATCGCGCTCGAAGACCTGCGTTATTGGAATGTTGACGCGCAGGAGGCCTATTTCGACGCCGAGACCGCGCTCAAGCGGTGGAAAGAGCTGACCGGGAGAGACTGATGCTGCTGCGAGGATGGGCGGGGGCGCTTCTCCTTCTAGCCGCGTGCAGCAACCCGAACTCCACCGCGAGCGTCGCACCTTCCGCGCATCCGCCAATTGTTTCGGCTCCCACGGTTGCGGAGCCCGTCAAGTTAGAGCAACCACCGGCCGAACCTGCCAAGACCGAGCCGCAGGCCCTGGATTACAAGCAGGTCGTCGTCCGCCAGCTATTGTTGAGGTGTTCCGACAAGGCCACTCAGGGCGGCGCAATCGTCTGCCGCGCTCCGGCCGATTCAACGCTTGCGCTGGACGGCAAGCCCGTCGCCAAGGCCGACAGGGACGGCATCGCGGTCATTGGGCTGACGCGCGATCAGAAATCTCCCGCCGTCATCTCCATGGATATCAAGACGCAAGACGGCGCCTTTCCCACAACGTTTTCGGTTCCCGTCGCCGAGCGCCATGACACGGTGACCAAGTTCGAGATGGAGTGCGCGAAGATCGCGCCGCAATCCGAAGCCGACAAGAAGAAGGCCGACATCTCCTGGACGAAGAAGCAAAAGGCTCTCAAGAAATTCAACGATCCGGTCGCGCCCGTCGCCTTCGAAGGGCCGGTAACGCTCCAGGGTGTTGTGTATTCGTCTTCGTTCGGCGCAACGCGCACCTACGTTCCGAAGACAAAGGACTGCGAACCCACCACCAGCGTCCATAACGGCACCGACATTGCGGTCGGCAAGGGCACGGAGATCCACGCGCCGATGGCCGGCACGGTCATCCTCGCTGATCCGGACCTGTTCTTCGAAGGCGGCTGCGTTTTCCTCGACTTGGGCCGTGGCCTGGTTTCGGTCACCATGCACATGAGCCGCATCGACGTGAAAGCCGGCCAGGTGGTGAAGCAGGGCGACCTCCTGGGACTTTCCGGCGCCACAGGCCGCGTCACCGGCCCGCACCTCCATTGGGCCATCAAATACCGCAACGTCTTCTCCGAAGACCGCGGCACGGATATCTGGCTCGACCCTATGCTCGTCATGAAGCTGAAAGCGCCGGAGTAGGCGCTACCGCCTCGTCCGCGCTTTTGCTACGCTACCTGAAACAGGGGGCATCCATGGCTGAAGCGAAAACCAAACCCACCAAAGTCAGCGTCAAGGACTTCATCGCCAAGGTGCCGAACGAGACGCGGCGCAAGGATGCGCAGGTTCTTCTGAAAGTGTTCGGCAAGGTCACCGGCTGGAAACCACAGATGTGGGGTCCCACGATCGTTGGCTTCGGCAGCTACGACTATGTCTACGAAAGCGGGACGAAGGGATCGATCTGCGTGGTTGGCTTCAGCCCTCGTGGCTCCAGCCTGTGCATATACGGCGGGCTGATGGCGGGCGACCCCAAAAACGCGCCGCTCCTGGCCAAGCTGGGCAAGTACAAGACGGGCAAGGGCTGCCTCTACATCAACAAGCTTGAAGACATCGACCTCAACCACTTCGAGAAAGTGATCAAGGCCGGCGTCGCAAACCAAAAAAAGAAGATTGCAGAGAACGGCTGGACAATGAAGGCGACCTGACCGCCGCGGGCTGATTTCCACTCAACTCTTCAGAACGGCGATGCCGAGGCCTGCGTCTGCAGGAAGATCATCGCAACCAGCATCGCTACGACGATCCCAATTCCCATGATGCTTGAAAACCTCGTGTGGCTTCCCTCTGCATATGCCGCGTTTGCATCCGTATGCTGACGGCCGGTTTCGGGGGTATCCGTGTATGTTGTTGTGTTCGCCATGACTGCCTCTCGCAGTCCCAACGACCTGACTGGGGCGGTGTTCCGGAATGTTGATCTGTGTTCAGCGATCACAGATTCGCCGCTAAACCTTCGGCAAACCGACGGAATATCTCGCGGAAAGCGGTGCTTGGGCCGGGAACTTTTCGCCTGGAAGCGCACGTCGATTGCGGGAAGTCCGGGATTTCTATCCGCGCCGCTTGAGTTGCGAAATCCGCCGTCTCATCTTGTCGAGCGGGACCTTCGGACGAGGGGATTTCAATGAAACTGTTGTTGGGCGGCGTCGCTGCAATTGGCGCGCTTGCAATCGCGGCTTGCGAGATGACCGAACCGCCGCCGGGATATGATGCGCAGGCCGCTGCCGCAGCCGCCATCCCGCAGTTGCCGCAGCCGCCGGGCGGCGCGCCCGGCTTCCCGGCCCCTGCCATGCCGCGGGCGCCATCCGCCTCACCGTCGCCCGGTTTCCCCACGCCGACCATGCCGTCGACTGGCGGCCCCTCGCAGACATCGAAGCCGCCGGCTGCGCCCGCACCCACGGGCGGTCCGTCTCAGATGCCCAAGCCGCCCACCGCGCCGGCGCCGGCGGCGCCCGCCTATCGACCGGCATGTTCCGCACCCAACATCGTCATTCGCACCGAAGCTGCGGGCGGCGTGGAAATCAAATGCGGTCAGCCGCCCATGGCGCCGCCAGCCGGCCTCAAATGCACCGCGCCCGAGCAGCTGACTTTCCTTACGCGCAACGGTGTCGCGAACTTCACGTGCATGAAGTAGGAACGAGCTAAACCGTCAGCCCTGCCGGCGCGACGTCTGCCAGCGCCTTCATCAACGCAGGCGTCGCCGGCAGGATCTTGCGGGTCTCGATATTGAAGGCGACCGCCACGGCTTCGGTCGTGCACCAGGCCTCGCCCGTGTCCGGGTCCAGCACCCAATGCACAAACGAATGCGCCTTCTCTTTCTGGAAGCCGCGCCCGGAGTGGATCACAAACCGGTCTCCCGGTCTTGGCCAACGCCGATAGACCAGCCGGTATTCCACCACCGCGCCGCCCATCTTCACCGTTTCGCCCCTCGCCCGTGCTTCCTCGGCAACCCGCTCGCGCCAGGGATTCAGCAGGTGCGCGATGGAGTCCGACAGGCGGCCGAGAAAGAACTCCGGCATCACGCGGCCATGGATGTCGGCTTCCGTCGCCTTGAACACGCCGCGTCCGATCAACGGCGCCTTTACCGCTTCCGCATCCGCCATGACGGCCTTCGCGCGAGGCTTCAGCGACAGGTCCAGTGACCGTGGCGCGCAT
>DASZSI010000242.1:0-2628 GCA_035548775.1 Hyphomonadaceae bacterium | reverse complement strand
TGATCGACCACTGCACCGTCACATCGTACGGCCCATCGCTCGGCGGCGCATACCGCGCCGAAACCGACAGCGTCTCGTCCACCGACCAGCTGGTCGAGACATGATCGAGGATCACACGATGGCCCTTGTTCACCCAGATCGCATCCGACTGCACGCCGCTCACATCGCCCAGCCGCGAGCGGATGAACCGCACCACCACATCGTCCGCGCCCACAATCAGCGAATTGTCCGCCAGCGTGATGCCGTCCCCCGGCGCCGTCTGACCCGCGATGGTGATGCGTGGGGTCTCGATCTTCAGCGGCGACTTGAGGTGGATCGTTCCGGAGAGGCCAAATACGATTGTGCGCGGCCCTTTCGCATCGATTGCTGCCCGAAGGCTGCCCGGGCCCGCATCGTCGAGATTGGTGACGTAGATCACCGCACCGCCACGTCCGCCGCTGGAGAGGCGACCAGCGCCTTCAGCGCCGGGGAAGGCGAGTTGCTCCTTGGACGCTTGCGCCGTGGCGGAAGCGCTCGCCAGCGCAAGCCCGAGTGCGATTGAGCGAAGGGTCTTCATGCTGAGAGACTGCGCATATAGACACCGGTGTCAATATTCGGCGCCTGCGAGCATCCGCTGGCCTACGTACCCGCTCATCCCGACGAACGTCGGGATCCAGGGATCACCTTGAACCTAGCTTTGGCTTTGGGCTGCAGCCCGAATTCAGAACTAGTCTCTCATTCCGCCCTGGGTCCCGACGTTCGTCGGGACGAGCGGGTTGGGTTAGGCGTGCGAGCAAGCTGGGAGAAAACGGAAGGCCCAGCGCTAAACCGGAATAACCTTTACGCCGCGCGGGCTCGCCGCCAGAGCCACTTTGCCGGACTTCAGCTGCAGCGCTTTCTCCCCGAACAACTCACGCCGCCAGCCGGCGAGGGCGGGGATGTCCGGGTTCTCTTCGCGCGCCAGCCGCTCCAGGTCCGCCGCGTTGGCGATCAGGCGCGGCGCCACGCCGGCGTCATCGGAAATCTGCTTGAGCAATACCTTCAGCAGCTCGCTCACCGCTCCGGGCGGCGGGCCAGAACTCTCCGGCCGCGCGACATCAGGCGCGAAATTCTCCGGCGCCTCCAGCGCCTGGTTGATGGCGTGAACCAGTCCCGCGCCATGCTTCGATCGCGAGAACCCACTCGGCACCGCTCGCATCCGCTCCAGCGCGTCGGCCGAGCGCGGCTTCTGCTGCGCGATCTCCTGGATCGCGTCGTCTTTCAGGATGCGGCCGCGCGGCTTGTCCAGCTCCTGCGCCACCCGTTCCCGCCACGCCGCGACATTGGCCAGCACCGCAAGATAATCGTCGCGATATTTCCTGATCTTCAGCCGCTTCCACGCATTCTCCGGCTCGAACGCATAGATCTCCGGATCGAGCAGCCCCGCATGCTCGTCCTCGATCCAGTCGACCCGGTTCTGCTTCACCAGCTTGTCGTTCAGGATCTTGTAGATCTTGCGCAGGTAGACCACGTCGCCGCGCGCATAGCGCAGCTGCTTTTCCGACAGCGGCCGCCGCGCCCAATCGGTGAACTGCGAGGACTTGTCGACCGTGCCCTTCAGCACACGGCTCACCAGGTTCTCGTAAGAGATCGAGTCGCCCAGCCCGCACGCCATGGCCGCGATCTGCGTGTCAAAGATCGGCGCCGGCGTCTTGCCGATGATGCGGGTGAAGATTTCGAGGTCCTGCCGCGCCGCATGGAACACCTTGATCCGGCTCGGATCGGCCAGCAGGTTCATCAACGGCTCAAGGTCGATGCCCGAAGCCATCGGGTCGACCAGCACGTCATAATCGGCGCTGGCCACCTGGATCAGGCACACCTGCGGCCAGTAGGTGGTTTCGCGGTGAAACTCGGTGTCGACCGCAAGGAAGTCACCCTTTGCAAGGGTTTCGCAGGCCTGGACCAGCGCGTCGGTTTCGGTGATCAGCCGGATCTCGCCGGTCTCGTCGTCGTTCAAGTCCAAGGTCTCCAGCACCGCCCCTGAATCGGCGGTATAGCCGATATTGACAAGCTTGACGGCGACATGCGCTTGTCCCGCCGATCTAGCAAGCCGAAAACCCCGGATTCCACGGGAAAAGCAGGAGTTTTACCCCCATGCACGCCTACCGGACGCATACCTGCGGCCAACTGCGTGAGGCGAATGTGGGCAATAAGGCCCGCCTTTCCGGCTGGGTTCACCGCAAGCGCGACCTCGGCGGCCTGCTTTTCATCGACCTCCGCGATCATTACGGCATCACCCAGTGCGTGGTGACGCCCTCCAACCCCCACTTTGCCAGGCTGGAGCGTCTCAGGGTCGAAACGGTCGTCACCTTCACCGGCGACGTGGTGGCGCGCGACGCCACGACGGTGAACGCCAACCTCGCGACGGGCGCCGTCGAGCTCAAGGTGGCCGACGTGGCTGTCCAATCGGACGCTGAACAGCTGCCGCTGCCGGTTTTCGACGAACCCGACTATCCGGAAGATGTCCGCCTCAAATATCGCTTCCTCGACCTGCGGCGCGAGAGCCTGCACAAGAACATCATCCTGCGTTCGGCGGTGATCTCCTCGCTGCGCCGCCGGATGATCGATCAGGGCTTCCAGGAATTCCAGACGCCGATCCTCACCGCGTCC
>DASZSI010000241.1:0-3330 GCA_035548775.1 Hyphomonadaceae bacterium | reverse complement strand
TTCCTTGAAGGCGTCGCCCAGGATCTTCACCACGGCCGGGTCCATGCCCTTCGGCCCGACCAGACCGCCGGGCGATTCGACCACGACATCGAGGCCCAGCTCGCGCACCGTCGGGATCTCGGGGAAGCGCTTGGCGCGCGCGCCGGTGAACACCGCCAGCAGGCGCAGCTGGCCCGCGTTCACCATCGGCGCCCAGCCCGAGGCCTCGGAGGCGAAATTGATCTCGCCGCCCAGCAGCGCGCGCAAGGTGTCGGCGGTGCCGCGATAGGGTGCATGCGTCCAGCTCAGGCCCTGCGCCACGCCAATGCGCTCCATCGCCAGGTGCTGCGTCGAGCCGATGCCCAGCGTACCCCAGTTCAGCTTGCCCGGGTTGGCCTTGGCGTAGGCCAGCAGCTCGGGCAGCGTCTTCCACGGGGCGTCGGCGCGCACCACCACGCCCATGACGTAGCCGGTGACCTGCAGGATGTAGGTGAGGTCGTTGATCGGATGGTAGGTGAGCTGCTTGTTGAGCAGCGGCTGACGCAGCACGCTCATGTGCATCTGCGACACCACATGGCCGTCGGGCTTCTCGTTCTGCAGCGCCATCGCGCCCAGGATGCCCGAGGCGCCGGCCTTGTTCTCGACCACCACCGTCTGGCCGAGCTTCTTGCCCGCCGACTCGCCCAGGATGCGAAAGCCGATATCCGCCGGCCCGCCCGGCGCCCAGGGCACGATCAGCCTGATCGGACGCTCCGGGAATTTCGCGATCGCCGGCGCTGCCAGCGGCAGGATTGCGGTCCCGATCAGGGCGGTACGGCGCGTGATGCGATTCATGGTCCTCGCTCCCCAACGGCGGCAATTCTGGCGGCGGCATCCGGGCAGGGCAAGCGGCGTCCCTCATCGCTCCGCCCTCGGGTCGGAGGGGCCGGGGCGAGGGGGCGGCGATGCAATGCAGGCCCGGATTTCACGGGCCCATTCACCCCCCTTGAAGCACGGGGCATGCCACCTATCTCAACAGCATCGCCGGGCCCATCGTGGGGCGGCGAGGAACGGCCCGCCGGGAGTGTCCTGCACTTGGGGGCCACAGTTCGACCACATCGCTCACCTGGAGGGTGTCCAAATGCGTGCTTATGACTTTTCGCCGCTGTTCCGTTCGACCGTCGGTTTCGACCGCGTGTTCCAGCTTCTGGATTCCGTGAGCAGCGATATGGGTGGCACCGGCTACCCGCCGTACAACATCGAGAAGGTCGGCGACAACGGCTACCGCATCACGCTCGCGGTCGCCGGCTTCACCGCCCAGGACATCGAGATCGTGCAGCAGGAGAACGCGCTGAAGGTCGCGGGCAAGATCGCCGCGAAGGACGAGACCAACGCGTTCCTGCACCGTGGCATCGCCGCCCGCGCCTTCGAGCGCCGCTTCGAGGTCGCCGACCATGTGCGCGTGACCGACGCGAAGCTGGAGAACGGCCTGCTGCACATCGAGCTGGTGCGCGAGGTCCCCGAGGAGAAGAAGCCTCGCGTGATCCCGGTCAGCTCGAGCGCGCCGGCCCGTCCGCAGCTGCAGGCTGCCGAGTAGTTCTTCTCCCCTTCCTATTCGGACAGCCGAAGAGGGGCGTCGCGGGCAACCGCGGCGCCTCTTTTGGCGCGTCTGCATCACGGATCGCGGGCGAAGCGCAGGCGGCAGGCGCCGGTGAATTCGAACACAGCGGCAGGAAACTTGTCGGCGGGGCGTCCGCGCAGTCTTGATCTGGCAAGAGCCGCGCGCGTCCCGCGACCGGCCTCCGTGAAGCGGGCGCCGAGCCCGTCGCCCGACATCGACGCCGGCACGGACATCGGACAGACCGCGTGTCGTTCAGCTCGATGCGCCGCTCACATGGGCGCTGAGCCTGTCGAACCGGGCTCTGTCCTTCACCTTGATGTGGTGACGGTCACGTTCCTCGATGATCCCGTCGCCCACCAGCTTCGCGAAGGTTCTGCTTACGGCGGCCGGCGACAGGCCGACATACTGCGCGATGTCGCTCCTGTTCATCGGCACATGGATCTCGTTGACCGGCTCCTGCCGATTCGCCTGGAGCTGTTCCAGAAGCTGCAGAAACATCGCGATCCGGGCCGCCGCGTCGCGCGTGGAAACCAGGAAGGCGTGCCGCTGCGTCTGCCGAAGTTCCTGGCACAGCTTGCAGATGACATGGAACTCCAGCTGCGCATCGTGACGAAGAAGATGCTGCAGCCTGGCGATCGGAAGACGGTACGCAGTCAGCGGGGTGACCGCCCGGGCCGAATTCACGTAATGCCCCTCCTCGGACAGTCCCACCAGGTCGCCGGCGAACAGGAATGCCGAGATATGGTCGCGGCCGTTGAACGCCTTCACCACGCCCGATACGACGTTGTAGACGGCGTCGACGGGATCGCCGCCTCGATAGATCATCTGTCCTTTCTTGAACCGGACGAGTGACGCGAAGACGGCCAGGCGCGCGCGTTCATCATCGGTAAGCAGCTGGTGGGCCTCGCCGCTCCGGGGATTGCCGACGGTCCATGGATCCACCGCGCGAATGGCAGGACCACCGCGGAGGGAAGTCGAGTCGAAGCGTTTGCGGTTCATGTCGAGCCTGTCATTCGCGCGCGAAAAGAATTCCCAGTCGAAGCATCCTGGCAAGCCGTCGCGCCCGGTCGCCTCGACGATCCTTGATCCAGATCAAGTTTCCTGCTCTTGGCGCTTTTCCCCGGCAGCCTGCCGCGGCAATGAATGCATGACGGACGCAAGGAGCAGTGCCGATGTCATCCTCAGCCAGGGACATCATCGAACTCAACATCGAGCACTACCGGGAAAGGCTTCGGACGGAGACCACGGTCTCGACGCGCCGAACGATCGAGAGGCTTCTTCGGGCCGAGGAAGCCCGGCTCGCGAAGCTGCTGCCGTCGGTCAACACCGGGAATCCTCGTCCGCCTCTTTCCAGTCCCGCCAGTGAGTCGGACTGATCTCGATCACCCTTCCCGACCGGCTCACCCATCCGCGTACGGTTCGTCGACATGGAAACACCAAGCTGTGGACCTCGCCCTCGATCACGCTCAGCTGCAGCTCGCGATCGAAGGGGGCGGTTTCAACCGGCTGCCAGCCGCGAATGCCATGGTCCTTCATGGCTGTCATTATGCGGCAGCAAGACTTCACCACTCTTGACGCACGTCAATCGCGCCGGCCCGCAGTCCTATGAAGCGGCTGCCGACGGGCTGCCAGAGTCGCAGTGACGACAGGCGGGCACCATGGATTCCAAGCTGGATGTCTTCATGACCGAAGGCAACGTCGAGATCTACCTGTCGAAGTTGTCCGACACGCTGGATCCCGCCGTGCGCGAC
>DASZSI010000240.1:0-9573 GCA_035548775.1 Hyphomonadaceae bacterium | reverse complement strand
CCTCGCGGAAGCGAATGAACGCCTGCAGCATCGACCGGAGGTTCATAAGTTCCGGCCGGCCGCCGTTAAGCGCCAGCATGTTCACGCCGAATGACTGCTGCATCGGCGTGAAACGGCACAGCTGGTTCAGGACGATATCCGAGGATGCATCGCGCTTCAGTTCGATCACGACGCGGATACCGTCCCGGTCGCTTTCGTCGCGCAAGTCGGAAATGCCTTCGATCTTCTTCTCGCGCACCAGCTCCGCGATCTTCTCAACCATCGCGGCTTTGTTCACTTGATAAGGGATTTCGGTGACGATGATGGCCTCGCGGCCGCCCTTCAGGCTTTCTAGGCTGGTCTTGGCGCGCATGATCACGGAGCCGCGCCCATTGATCAGGCCGTTGCGCGCGCCACCCCGCCCGATGATCAGACCGCCGGTGGGAAAATCCGGCCCGGGCACGATGTCCAGCAGCGCCAGATCGTCCATGGCCGGGTTTTCGATCAACGCAACGGTCGCGTCGATCACCTCGCCCAGGTTGTGTGGCGGGATGTTGGTGGCCATGCCGACCGCGATGCCGCCCGCGCCGTTGACCAGGAGGTTTGGGAAGGTCGACGGCAGGACGGTCGGTTCTTTTTCCTTGCCGTCATAGTTGTCAACGAAATCGACCGCGTCCTGACGGATGCCATCCAGCAGCGACATCGCCGCCTTGCTCATCCGGCATTCGGTGTAGCGCATGGCCGCCGGCGGATCGTTGTCGATCGATCCGAAATTCCCTTGCCCGTCGATCAGCTCCAGCCCCATTGAGAAGGGCTGCGCCATACGCACGAGGGCGTCATAGACCGATTGGTCGCCGTGCGGGTGGAAACGCGCAAGCACGTCGCCGACTGCGCGCGCGGACTTCGAGTACGCCTTGTCTGGCGTCATGCCGATGTCAAACATCGAATAGAGAATGCGGCGATGAACCGGCTTCAGGCCGTCGCGAACGTCCGGCAGCGCGCGGCTGACGATCACGCTCATCGCGTAGTCGAGATACGACTTCTTCAGCTCATCAGAGATCGAGACGGGCGAAATATCGCCAGCTCCGTCTGCCCCAGTCGGAGCCGGTTGATCGGGAGTGTCAGTCAAGCTTGAAGCCGTCCGGGACAAGGCGGTCGGGCCGCCGGGATTCGTTGTGTTCTTCTAGCCTTTTGTGCGCTGCGAGACAAACGCGATGGTGGTTTTTCCACAGCCGTAAGGGCTTATTTTTGCGAGCTATTTTGACAATGGATCGGAAGCTTCTGAACCGACTGGGAATCCGCCTCGGGAAACGCTCATTTCGGGGTCGATCGGAGCGGTTTTTGGAGGCGCCGAACAGCCCTGCGAGCGCCCCCAAGCCCGCACTCATGGTTCGACGGACGCACGCTATCGCGTGCTGCTCACCATGAGGGCTTCGATAGGCTTGATGACGCTTGGACAGGCTTGCGAACGGCGTTTAGCCCTCATGGTGAGCAGGCCCGAAGGGCCGCCCGTCGAACCATGAGGGCGTACGCACAGGCGTGACGATCGGCGCCCTAAAATGGGATCTCGTCGTCGAAATCTGCGCCGCGGGAGAAGTCCTCCTCAGCGCCTTTGCTCTTGCCTTTGCCGCCGGCGCCGCGCGCAGGCGCACGATCCTGGTTGTACTCGCCACGGTCTCCGCCGCCGCCTTCGCCCTTGCCGTCGAGCATGGTCAGCGACGCGTTGAAGTTACGCAGCACGACTTCGGTGGAGTACTTGTCGTTGCCGTCCTTGTCCTGCCACTTTCGCGTTTCCAGCTGTCCCTCGAGATAAACTTTCGAGCCCTTCTTCAGGTATTGCTGGACGATACGCACCAGGCCTTCGTTGAAGACGACGACGCGGTGCCACTCGGTCTTTTCCTTGCGCTCGCCAGAGTTCTTGTCGCGCCATGTCTCCGACGTCGCCACAGACAGGTTGGCGATCGACGACCCTGAGGGCAGCTGCTTGATTTCGGGATCGCGACCCAGGTTGCCTACGAGGATCACCTTGTTGACCGAGCCGGCCATGTTCGTCTCCGTTGTTCTCCGGCCCCGGTCCGTTTCTTCGGACCGCTCCGGTTCCTGACACATTCCAAGAGCGGGGAAGCTAGTGCTCTCCACTCGTTCACGCGACCACACGAAAGCTGATCCGGGGTCGTCATCCACATAAATGGTGACGCAGGCGCGCTTACGCGTGTTCTTTGTTTGTTCTTTCACAAAAGCGGCGCCTATGCAAGCTATTCGAGCGGCACGACCGGTTCCGTCCTGCCCTTGGATCGGTGGCTGGCTTGCGCCTAGAAGCCCCAGGCGCGCCAGCCCTCCTCCCTGATCGAGCCCGAGGTGGGCGGAACCGGCCAGTCGCCTCCCGGCGCCATTTGGCCTTGTTTTCCTTCCCTTGAGGCAACGGAACTATCCTTTGCCAAGTTCATTTCTCCACCGATTGAAACGATGGAGACAGCCATGCGCAAAGTTATGCTCAAGAGCGCGGCGATGATGAGCGCCCTTGTTATGGGTACCGCCGCCGTGGCCTGCAGCCCGGCCACCAACGGCCCGCAGGCGACCGCCGACAGTGCAGTACAAACCTCGTCCAACGACGCGGCGGCGCAAAAGATCAAGTATGAACAGCAAAAGGCGCGCGAAGCCCAGGCACGGGCCGACGCTGCCCAAGCCAAGCTCGACTGCGAACACGAGCGCCAGGAAGCCTCCAACAAAGGCGCGGTAGTCGGCGGCCTTACGGGCGCGGTGCTGGGCAGCCAGGTGGCGGGCCATGGCGCGAAATCCGAGGGCGCGGTGATCGGCGGCGTCGGCGGCGTACTCGCCGGCCGCCAAATCGCCAAGAAGGATCATCGCTGCTGACGCAGAGTCCGTTTATCCGCACGGTTGCTGCTCCCGACCTCCAACGGGAGCAGCCTTCGTTTGATTTCAAGCCGCGTCGTAGGCCTGCTTCAGCCAGGCTTTCAATTCAGCATCGACGTCTGCAAGCGAAGCCAGCTTGACCCGATGCGAGACCATGGCGTTCCAGCTACCCGAAGCTTCCAGGCGCCCCTTCGGAGCGACGCCCTTCAAGTTGAGGCCAACGTCAAGGCGCGTGGCGGTGGATGGCTGGATGAGACCGAACTGCTTGGAACGGCGCAGCGACATGTAAGCCTTCTTCGGCGAGAGCTCGATGTCCTTGCCAAAGCCTTCGACAATTCCGACGAGCTTGTCGTAGATCGGCTTTAGCGCCGCTTTCGGCCCGGCATATTGGGCAGCGAGCAGGTCGTCGCCGTCCTGGCTGCCGGCGTCGCTGGCGAGTGTCTTATGAGCGATGAGATTGGCAAAGCCATGGCCGACACCGTGGTCAGCCTTCAGCATTTTCACCAGTTCGCCGTGCTTGGTCAGTTTCGACTTCGTCGTGACTTTTAGCCATTCATCCAGCGATTTGCCGGTGTTGACCTTAAGGTTGGCGATCATGCTCGCCGTCGCATCCTCGATTTTCCCCACGTATTTCCCCTTCTCAGCTCAGTGGCCAGTTCTCGATCCGCGAGATCTTTGGCGTCATCAGGCCCATCAATGGTCCCATCGCCATGATCATCTTGGCCGTGAAGTTCGGTTTGCCGGTCTCAACGAGCAGTTTGAGGTTGTCGACGATGAACTTGCCGCCGGCGACCATCTTGCCGGTCTTGGTGCCCGGAATGCACTCAGTGGTGAGCGTGAACTCAGTACCGCCCGGGACCTCTTTCAAATCGTAGGTGGTAAAGGCAGGCTCTTCGCCTTCGTTCTGGGTGAAGGCCATGGTGTGAGAGTAGCGATGGGGCGGGTTGAATTCCTTCACTTCGCCGAACACGACCGCGAACTTCCCGTCCGCTGAAGCCATGCGCATCTTGCGTCCCGGTTTGAGTCCGTCGGCAGTCTGGCAAACGGATCCGAAGAAGAACGGCAATACCTCGTCGGTTTTCACGAGGGTGTTCCATACTGTCTCGATCGGCGCATTGATCGTGACCTTCCAGATGAATTTTTCGGGCTTGCCCGTCAGGGGCGCCGGTGCCTTGGCCATCAGTCTTGCCCTTTTTTGGATTTTGCGTGCGCGGCCTCGGCCGCGTACTTGATGCCGGTGAGCTTGCGCGCCCAGTGGCCGGAATAGTCGTCCAGCCAGCGATCGTTGATCATCTGGATCGGAGCGGCGTTGAGGTAGAGCCGGCGGGTGCGGCCTTCCTTCTCCGAGACGACCAGCCCGGCGGTCTCCAACACAGCGAGGTGATTCATCACCGCAATGCGGCTGACGTCAAATTCGAGCGCCAGTTGGCCCACGCCTATTCCCGGCTGGAGCTTGAGAAGGTCCAGAATCTTCCGCCTGCTCTCGTGAGCAAGCGCGTGGAAAACTCGGGTCATCTCGTCTTCCGTAGTCATGTAATTACATGATTACATATAAGACGTGAAGTCAAGCACCCTGAGTTGGCGAGGCCGAGCTATTTCCTCTTTTGCTGGCGCTTGCTTTCCGAACGGACCCGCTCGGCGACGTATTTCTGCGGTGAGCGCGAGCCTTCGCACTTCACGCACCTGCAGTTCTTGCCGATGAACTCGTCGAAATACGCCTTGCCGTAATTGTAGGTGACTTCCTCACCCGGCTGGATCGCGCGCTTCGACTTCACCCACACCCGCCCCCGATATTCGATGATCTCGGCGTTTGGCCGGCAGGAATGGTTGGCATAGCGGCCCAAGTTGCTGCGCGGCGACCCATCGATCGTGTACCGCGAGTTGAGATCATAGAGATAACGCGGCCGCCCCGGCATTTTCTCGACGAAGTCATTCCGGAGCTTCGTCCCGGTGTACTCCACGATGCGCCGGTTCTTTGGAATCGCCTCCGTGGCAAACATGCCAAGGCCAGTGCGACTACGCGCTATGCGGAACGGGTGCGACGACATGCGGGCGAAGTAGTTCGGGATTCGCCGCAGTTCAAATGAGATCGACGTTGATGACGGAAATTTTTTCGGAAACGGCGCCCGGCGCCTACAGCGTTGTCACCTGACCCAGGTCGAGTGCGCTGATCTTGCCGCCGTCGATCCTGACCCACAGGCGGGCCGAAACTTGCCCCTGCCCGGCAGTCTGTTCGAACACATAACCGATGATGCCGTTCTTGGCGTAGCTGGGCTTGCCCAGGAGGGTTCGCAGGGCTTCCTCGGTCATGCCGAGCGAAAGACCGTGCGGCAGCGAGACCTTGGCAAGCGAGGCCGGCGCAGACTGGCACGCCTTGCTGGCCTTTTCGCCGGGCGCGGGGGTAGCCAATACAATTCCGTCAATCTTGCCGCCGCCGATCTCATCCGAGGTTAACCAAATCCGCTGGTTGGCGGCGTGCATGCAAACCCAATGCAGCGAGGTCGATGCGTCGCCCCGTTCACCAACCGGCATCTTGATGTCGCTTGCCAGGGCAGTGAGCTTGGTTTTCTCGAACTCGATTGTCCGGTTCCCCAACTTGAACTTGCCGTCAGAAGGATTGTGGGCAGCCGGCTGATAAACAGGCGGCAAGTCCACCCAGAGCGTGGGCGGGCCATCGGCCGCGCCGGTCTGGGCGATTGCTGGGAAAGACAGGATCGCCGCTAAGGCGAACAAGCCGAGGAATCTACGCATCTGGCGAGACTACCACGCGCCGCCGCCCCGAAAAGCGTAGCAAGGCTGCTGACTGGCCCCTGGCAGCAGTGACAGAGCAGCGCGGTTGCGCCCCCGGCCCCGCCGCCCATATTTGCGGCCTAGCTAAAACTTCCGGCGCCGATACAGACACGACCGATTGTTCCGCTTATGTTCTTGGCGCGGCAATCGACTCGCCGCATCTCCGTCTGGAAGAATTGGCCGGAAGTTTTCTCTAGCGAAACGATCGAGACCGGAATCGCGATGTCCTCCGAACCCAACGCCATCCGCGTGCGCGGCGCGCGCGAGCACAACCTCAAGAACATCGACGTGGATATCCCGCGCAACGAGCTGGTGGTGATTACCGGCCTGTCGGGCTCGGGCAAATCCTCACTGGCGTTCGATACCGTCTATGCCGAGGGCCAGCGGCGCTATGTCGAAAGCCTGTCGGCCTATGCGCGCCAGTTCCTCGAACTAATGCAAAAGCCGGATGTGGAGCGGATCGACGGCCTGTCGCCGGCCATCTCGATCGAGCAGAAGACAACCAGCCGCAACCCGCGGTCGACCGTGGGCACGGTTACCGAGATTTATGACTATATGCGCCTCCTCTGGGCGCGCGTCGGCATCCCCTATTCGCCCGTGACCGGCCTGCCGATCGAAAGTCAGACTGTCTCGCAGATGGTCGACAAGGCGATGGCCCTCGGCGACGGCGCCAAATTTCACTTGCTGGCTCCCATGATCCGTGGCCGCAAGGGCGAGTATCGCAAGGAATTTGCGGACCTGCTGAAGCGCGGGTTCGCCCGCGTGAAAGTGGATGGCGAATACTACGAGCTCGAGGATCCCCCGAAGCTCGACAAGAAGCTGAAGCATGACATCGACGTGGTCGTAGACCGGATTGTGATCCGCGCGGGCCTCGAGCAGCGCCTCGCGGAAAGCTTCGAGACGGCGCTGGGTCTAGCGGACGGCATCGCGGTAGCGGAGTTCGCTGAGAAGGACCCGGCCACGAAGGAGCCGAAGCGCGTCACCTTCTCCGCCAAGTTCGCCTGCCCCGTCTCCGGCTTCACGATCCCGGAGATCGAGCCGCGCCTGTTCTCGTTCAACAACCCGTTCGGGGCCTGCCCGGCGTGCGACGGCCTTGGCGAGCAGCTTAAGGTCGACCCGGCGCTGGTCGTGCCCGAGACGGACAAGACGCTGAACGATGGCGCCATCGCACCCTGGGGCAAGGCGGCCTCCCCCCTTCAAACGCAAACGCTGCAGGCGTTGGCCAAGAAGTACAAATTTTCGCTGGACGTGCCCTGGGCCAAGCTGTCGGAGAAGGTCCGCGACCTGATCCTCAATGGCACCGGTGAGGACGAAGTCGACTTCGTGTTTGATGACGGCATGCGCCGGTATGAGGTGACCAAGCCGTTCGAGGGCGTGGTCGGAAACCTTGAGCGCCGGTTCCGCGAAACCGACAGCCAGTGGATGCGGGAGGAGATTGGCCGATTCCAGTCGTCCGCGCCCTGCCCCACCTGTCATGGCGAACGCCTCCGCCCGGAAGCGCTGAGCGTAAAGGTGTCGGACTTCACGATCTCGAACGCATCTGCACTTTCGATCAAGGCCGCCCGCGACTGGTTTGAGGCGTTGCCGAAGAAGCTGACCAAGAAGCAGAACGAGATCGCAGTCCGCATCCTGAAGGAAATCAGGGACCGGCTGCAGTTCCTGAATGACGTTGGCCTGGATTACCTCACCCTGTCGCGCGCCTCCGGCACACTTTCGGGCGGTGAAAACCAGCGCATTCGCCTCGCGTCACAAATCGGGTCGGGCCTTTCGGGCGTGCTTTACGTGCTGGACGAGCCCTCGATCGGCCTTCACCAACGCGACAATGCGCGGCTTCTGGAGACGCTGAAACGGCTCCGCGATCTGGGGAACTCGGTTCTGGTTGTCGAGCATGACGAGGACGCGATCCTTACGGCCGACCATGTCATCGACATGGGGCCTCGGGCCGGCGTGCTGGGCGGGGAAGTCATCGGCGCGGGTAAGCCGGACGACCTCATGTCCAATCCCAAGAGCATCACTGGCAAATACCTGTCCGGTGAAGAAGAGATCGCCATTCCGGAACGGCGGCGCTGGACCAACAAGACCAGCGTAGTGAAAGTCGTCGGCGCGACCGGTAACAATCTCAAGAATGTGTCGGCGGAAATTCCGCTTGGCACATTCACTTGCGTGACTGGCGTGTCCGGCGGCGGCAAGTCCACACTGGTGATCGAGACGCTCTACAAGGCCCTTGCCCGGCGCCTCAATGGCGCAAGCGACGTGCCGGCCGCGCACGAGAAGATCGAGGGCATCCAGCATCTCGACAAGATCATCGACATCGACCAGAGCCCGATCGGCCGGACGCCGAGGTCGAACCCCGCCACCTATACTGGCGCTTTCGGCCCGATCCGCGACTGGTACACCGGCCTGCCGGAGTCGAAAGCGCGCGGATACCAGGCCGGACGCTTTTCCTTCAACGTGAAGGGCGGACGCTGCGAGGCGTGCCAGGGCGACGGCGTCGTGAAGATCGAGATGCACTTCCTGCCGGACGTCTATGTCACCTGCGACGTCTGCAAGGGACACCGCTACAATCGCGAGACGCTGGAGGTCCAATACAAGGGCAAGTCGATCGCCGATGTGCTCGACATGACGGTGGACGAGGCCAAGACCTTCTTTGCCGCCGTGCCCGGCATCCGCTCCAAGATGGAGACCTTGGCGCGCGTCGGCCTCGGCTATGTGAAGGTCGGCCAGCAGGCCACTACCCTGTCCGGGGGTGAGGCGCAGCGGGTGAAGCTGGCGAAAGAGCTGTCCAAGCGCGCTACCGGACGGACGATGTATATCCTCGACGAGCCGACAACCGGGCTGCATTTCGACGACGTGCGGACCTTGATGGAAGTGCTGCAGGAACTGGTCGACAGCGGCAACACCGTGGTCGTGATCGAACACAACCTTGATGTCATCAAGATTGCCGACTGGATTATCGACCTGGGGCCGGACGGCGGGGATGGCGGGGGCCAGATCGTCGCCGTGGGCACGCCCGAAGAAGTTGCCAAGAACAAGAAGAGCTGGACCGGCAAGTTCCTGGTGCAGACCTTTGAGCGGCAGGCGGAGCGCCAGGCCAGGCAAAAGAAAAAGCCGGCCGGGGCTGTAACCAAGGCAGCCGGCAAGTCGAAGAAAACGGCACAAGCGGCGGAATAGCGTCGGGCGGAGGCAGCCATGACCCAGTTGATCCAGGTGACGCCCTTCTTGCGGGTGCCGGATATCGATGCGGCGATTTCCTTTTTCGTCGACACTCTGGGCTTTGAGCTTGAGGCGCGGATACACCACTACGCCTATGTCAGTTGCGGCAAGGGCGTGGCGTTCCGGATGATCGAGGACGACACATTCGAAGCGCACGGCAACGGCGCCTATCGCAGCTATGTCGACGTCCGCGATGTCGATGCGCTCTATGCCAAGCTCAAGCCGAGGTTGGATCTGCTGCCCGACGGCCACGTATGCGCGCCGTTCGACCAGGACTACGGGATGCGCGAGTTCACTGTGATCGGGCCGGACGGCGAGATGATCGGCTTCGGCCAAGCCATCCCGATGCCGGGCTGATCATTTCGCCGCAAAATCCGGCGGGCGCAGGCCCTTGTAGAGATGGGCGCCCAACGCGATCAGCGGAATGCCTGTCATCGCGGCCACGAACTGCAGCACGGCGCCCCAGGCGGCATAGGCCGTTGCATTCGTGATTGCGCCGCCCGCTGTCACCGACTCATAAGCGAGGCCGGACAGGATCTGCATGATCACAAAGGCCGGCAGGTCCGTGATGATGATTGCGGCGATCACGCGAAGCACGTTGCCGGACGTCCATTTCCAGGTCTGGAAGAAAATCACCTTGCGCTCGCCGATTGCGGCGGCGTTGAGCATGAACAGGCGCGAGAGAATGACCATCACCAGCGCCATCGCCGCAAGAAT
>DASZSI010000239.1:0-6416 GCA_035548775.1 Hyphomonadaceae bacterium | reverse complement strand
GAAGCGCCAGCAGGTCACAGCCATCCTCGCGGTCATCTTCCTTGCCGTGTCCTCGGCGCTCAACCTCGCCATCACCTATCCGGCCCGGTTCCTGGGCGATGCGGGTTTTACCGCCGCCAACGCTGACATGGTGAACGCCGGCTTCCTAAGCATGATCGGCGTCGCCCTACTGCTGGGCCTCACCTCGGCGATCCGGTTCTACTATTTCTCCCGCTTCGGCGAGCGCCTGGCGGCCGACCTGCGCGGCGACGTCTATGCGCGCCTGATGACGCTCTCGCCCGCCTACTTCGCCAAGCTCAAGACCGGCGAGGCGGTCTCGCGTCTCACCGCCGACATCACGCTCATCGAGACCTTCTTCGGCTCGACCTTTTCCATGGCCGTGCGCTCGGCGGTTACCTCCATCGGCGCGCTGATCCTGATGCTGTTCGCCAGCTGGAAGCTCACATTGGCGCTGATCGTCCTCGCGCCGGTGCTGATCCTGCCCATCCTCGGCATGGGGCGCAGGGTGCGAAAGCTGTCGGTCAACGCCCAGGACCGCGTTGCGGACGCCGCCGCCGAAGCCACCGAAACGCTCGACGCTATCGATCTCGTTCAGGCCTACGGCATGGAAAGGGAACGCGAGAACCGTTTCCGGCTCGCCGTCGATGCGGCCTTCAAGGCGGCGCTTGCCCGCATCCAGGCCCGCGCCACGCTCACCGGCATCATCATCGCGCTGATGTTCGCGGGCGTCACCGGCGTCGTCTGGCTGGGCGCGCTCGGCGTCATGTCGGGCGATCTTTCCACCGGCGCCTTTATCCAGTTCGTGCTGCTCGCGGTCGTCGGCGTCGGCGGCTTCGCCACCGTGGCCGAAGTGATGGGCGACGCCATGCGCGCCTCCGGCGCCGCCACCCGCGCCATCGAGATCCTCGGGCAGAAGCCCGATATCGCCGCCCCGCCGAACCCCAAGCCGATGCCCGCCAAACTGGCCGGCCATGTCAAACTCGCGGACGTGTCGTTCTCCTATCCGGCAGCGCAGGGTCCCTCGCTTGAAGGCGTGACGCTGGAAGCAAGGCCGGGCGAACTCGTTGCCCTGGTGGGCCCTTCCGGCGCCGGCAAGTCGACCGTCTTCCGCATGCTGCTGCGCTTCTTCGATCCGCAATCAGGCGCCGTGCTGCTCGATGGCCTTGATGCGCGCGAGACCGATCCCGCCGAATGGCGCGCCCGCTTTGCCTATGTGCCGCAGGAGGCGCCGATCTTCTCGGGCGACGCCGCCGGAAACGTCCGCTTCGGACGAACGGACGCCAGCGAGGACGAGGTGCGCGAAGCGCTGAAGAAAGCCGAAGCCTACGCCTTCCTCGAAGGTCGCGGCGGCCTCGCCGCCGAAGTCGGCGCCAAGGGAAGATCGCTGTCGGGCGGCGAGCGCCAGCGTATCGCCATCGCCCGCGCGCTGGTCCGTGGCGCGCCCGTCATGTTGCTGGATGAAGCCACTTCCGCCCTCGACGCCGCCAACGAACGCCTCGTCCAGAAAGCGCTCGACCAGGCCAGCCAGGGCCGCACAACCCTGGTTATCGCCCATCGCCTCGCCACTGTCAGGCGCGCCAATCGCATCGTGGTGATGGACAAGGGCAGGGTGGTCGAACAGGGCGATCACGAAAGCCTCGTCCGCGCCGGCGGGCTCTACGCCCGGCTGGCCGAAATGCAGTTCACCAGCGCCTAACAAGCGACTGAAAAAGATCTCGCGCAGTTTGTCGGCTAGAGGCCGGCGGGAACGTCCTGCGGTCGTCTCAATCGCGAAAGGAGACTGCCATGCAGTTCATGATGTTCGTCTGTTCCGACACCCAACCCGACGACCAGCCCGAAAAGCCCGGCGAAATCCAGGCCTGGCTGGCTGATCTGGAGCGTTCGGGAAAGCGCGTCACCGGCGACCGGCTGAAACCCAAACGCGAAGCCCGGACAGTGCGCGTGCGGAAGGGCAAGCTGCTTGTGACGGACGGCCCCTACACGGAAGCCAAGGAGGTCATCGTCGGCTTCGACATCCTCAATTGCGACAGCATGGAGGAGGCGATCGCCATCGCCGCGAAGCACCCGATGGCCCGCGCCGGCCGCATCGAGGTTCGCGCCTTCTGGCAGGACGAGTGAGGCGCACACTGGCGCCGCCCGCCTAAAGTCCTAGGATAAGGATCTCGTTCAACGGAGATCCTCCCCATGTTCGACGCCAACAAGCTCTTGAACCAGATGCTCGGGGCCGACGGCGCGAAACAGGCGCAGGGCGCCATGGGCCAGGTCGGCGGCCTGCTCGGCAGCCTGCTGCAGCAATCGGTTTCCGGCATGCAGGAAGGCGCCGCTGCCATCGAGAAGCAGACCGGCCTCGGCGCCGGCGCCGACAATCTCATCAAGCAGGTATCGGGCGGCAAGTCGGCGGGCGACCTGTTCAACCAGGCCAAGACAATGGCGGGCCAGAACAAGATGGCGACCGGCGTCGGCATCGGAGCGCTCGGGGCCCTGCTGCTCGGCACCGGCGGCGGACGCAGCCTGGTCGGCACGGCGGCGACGCTGGGCGGCTTGGCCCTGGTCGGCGGCCTTGCCTACAAGGCCTACACCAACCATCAGGCCGGCAAGGCGCCGCCGCAATCGGGCGCGCCGCAACAGATCGAGGCCGCGCCCGACGCCAGCCCCTATGGCGAAACCGGCAACCCGCAACAGGACAACGAAACCTCGATGCTGATCCTGCGCGCCATGATCGCGGCGGCCGCGTGCGATGGCGTGGTCGACAACGAGGAACGCTCGCGCATCGTCGGCGGACTGCAGCAAGCAGGCCTCGACGTCCACGCCGCGAAATTCCTCGACGACGAATTCGCCAGGCCCGCGACGATTGCCGAACTCGTCGCCGCAGCGAAGACCGATGCGTTGAAGGCACAGGCCTACACCGCCGCACGCGTCGCCATCGATCCAGACACGATGAAGGAAAAGGCCTTCCTCATGAACCTCGCCGTGGCGCTGGGGCTCGATGAAGGTCTCGTGGCGCAGATCGATGCGGGCGCGGCTGCCGCGAAAGCGCCGCCGGCCTAGGCGGGCGCTTCCGCCACTTCACGCTGAGACAACTTTCGCATCGCGTAGACGACGCCTACATCCACCTCGCAAAGGATGTGGTGAGACAGTCATGAAACGCGCACGCTGGATTTTCCTGGTCGCCGGCATCTACGGGATTCTAATCCTGGCGCCCGGTTTCTTCCTGGAGCAGGTCGCCAATGCCAGCGATCCGCCGCCGATCACCCATCCCGAATTCTACTACGGCTTCTATGGCTCGGCGCTGGTCTGGCAGCTGGTCTTCCTCGCCATCTGGCGCTGGCCGGAAAAACTGCGCGTGCTGATCCCGATCACGATCCTCGAAAAGCTCGCCTTCTTCGCGGCCTCGCTTGCGCTTTACTTTACCGGGCGCATGGCGATCGCCGGTCCGTTCATCGGCGGCATGATCGACGGTTTCTGGATGGTGATGTTCGCTGTGGCGTGGTTCGCCGGCAAGCCGAAGGCGGCCTGACGGTTATCGCAGCAGGCGCCTGCCCGTCGTGCCGGTTGGGCCGGCGGAGCGCGGGATCTTGCCTTCGATCCGTTCGGCCAGCTTCTGCGCAAGGCTGGTGTTGGACGCCACGAACGATCCCTTGGATGCGTCCTGCTTGTTGAGGCCAATGATCATTCCGCCGGCTTCCTGAACCAGCACGAAGCCCGCCGCGATATCCCACAGGCTGAGCCCGCGCTCCCAGAAGCCGTCAAAGCGTCCCGCCGCAACCCAGGCCAGGTCTAGCGCCGCCGATCCGAACCGGCGCACGGCGGCAACCTCGCTCCGCACCGCCGCCAGCTCGGTTGCAAACTTCTCAAAGCCGTCAACACCGAGCTGCGGGATGCCGGTCGTCACCACGGCTTCCGACAGCTTCTTGCGTGACGCCACACGCAGGCGCTTGTTCTCCAGCCAGGCGCCGACGCCTTCCTCGGCCCAGAACATCTCGTTGCGCATGGGATCGAACACCACGCCGGCGCGCAGCTTTCCTTCGCGCTCCAGTCCCACCGACACCGCGAAGTGCGGAATGCCATGCAAGAAGTTCAGCGTGCCGTCGAGCGGATCGACAATGAAGCGATGGGTCTTGTCGGTGCCCGTGACCGACCCGCCTTCCTCCAGCAGGAAGCCATAGCCGGGCCGCGCTTTTTCCAGCCGGTCGCGCAGGATTTCCTCGGCCTTCTTGTCGGCCGTCGAAACGAAATCGCTCGGGCCCTTGCGCGAGACCTGAAGGTTCTCGACCTCGCCAAAGTCGCGGATCAGGCGGCGGCCGGCGGCGCGCGCCGCGTCCATCATGACGGTGACAGTGGGGGACGGGCGGGACATGTTGATTGATCTACTGAAGCGGCGCTGGGCTCGGGGGCCGCACTCCATAGTCGGGGATAACGAGGGGAAGCAAGCAAAACAGGCCTCGCCCGGCCGGTGCGTCGGCTTGACGCAGGCGGGCAATGCCGGTGAGATTTCAACGGACTAGCAGCACAAAGGGGCCGTCATGGATATCTCCGCATTTCTCTCCTTCGACAAGCTGATGGGCCAGGGGCTCGTCAAGATCGTCTATTTCCTCGGGATGATCGGCATCGCGTTCGGATGCGTCAGTTTCATTTTCGCGGGCTTTGGCTTTGGCGGCTTCGGCGGCGGCATCGGCGCCCTGATCGGCGCAGCCATCTTCGGCGTCATTGCACTGTGCTTCCTCCGCTTCGGGTGCGAGCTCTACATCGTGCTGTTCCGGATGGGCGAGGATCTCGCCGCGATCCGCGCTGGCGGAAAAATGCCGTCCGCTGCGCCGACCGTGCCGACGCCCTAAGCCAGGGTCTCAGGTTTCAAGTTCGTCGAATATCCGGTTGAAGGCGGCAACCGCCTCGGCCGGACCACTCTTGCTGCGCCACACGCCTGCCGACACGGCCAGGAAATCAGCGCCTGCCTCCACCAGGGGGCGGGCGTTGTCCGTCGTGACGCCGCCGATCGCGACACAGGGCAGCTCGATCATCTGCTGCCACCAGGTCAGCAGCTCCGGCCCGGCCTTCGCCGACGGGTCCTTCGTCTCGGTCGGATAGAACGCGCCGAAGGCGACATAATCGGCGCCGGCCTCGCCCGCCTCCAGCGCCAGGTGCCGCGAGTCGTGGCAGGTCACGCCGACAATGCCGTTGGGCCCGATGATCCGGCGCGCCTCGGCGTAGGGCATGTCCTGCTGGCCGACATGAACGCCGTCCGCGCCCAACTCCACCGCCAGGTCCGGCCGGTCGTTCACCAGAACCGCAACGCCGCGATCCTGCGCCCGCGAAACGATGTGGCGGCCAAGCGCGAGGATATGACCGTCGTGCGCGGGTTCACCCTCGCGCGACTTCAGCCGGATCTGCAGGCAGGCGACATCCCCGCCATCCAGCGCCTGGTCCAGCTCCTTCGAGAACGCCGCGATGTCCGCGACCTCGGGCGGCGTGATCAAATACAAGCGGCAACGTCGCGACATGCGCGTTGGGTACGCCCCTGCAACAGAGCGGGCAAGCCGGACCTATTCGTCCTCGTCCGGATCGGGCGCATTGTCGTCGACATAGCGCAGGAGCGCCTTCGGCGGACGTTTCGCCGCCGCCCGCGCCGTCGCCCGCACAGCAGCTTCGCTGGCCAGCGAGCAATAGGTGGTGATGAACGATCCGCCGACATGCGAGCTGCGCAATGTTCCGGCGGAACAATCCGCCTGCAGCACCGTGTATCTTGTGCCGTCGCCGCCGGCCGGCGCCGCCAGAAACCGGTATTCGGATCCGGGAATCATTCCCATCTGCCAGACAAACAGGTCGAGCCCTGTCGCCTTGTCCCGGCCGAGCGCGATGACAAAACCAAACCCCTTGCGGTCGCCATAACTGCCGTCGCGCTCGTCGCTTACATTGAACACCGCTGCGCAGTGGAACGAGCCATAGTTGTGCACGCGCCACCATCGCAAGTCGGGCGCGCCCCCGTCCTCGCGGAAAATGGATTCCTTCCAGACGCCGAGCCGGAAATCGCCATCACACCCGATGCCTTCGATCGGATGCGGCGTGACATACGATCCCGAGCTGTCGCTCCAGAACGGCAGGTCGGAATGGATCAGCAGGTCACCCGGCGAATACAAACCGGCGCTGGCGCATGCTGGCAGGGCAAGCAAAGCAAGCGCGATCGCGAAACGCCACCCGGTCATTCGCCCCCCTCGGCCAGCCTGGGCCAATTCAGGCCGCTGCACACCCCTTGGGCTTTACCACGCGTTTCGTCGAAGCGGGATACTTGGCCAGCTTTTCGGCCGAACGTGCGGGGCGGGGGACCAGTTCGCCGCCGCAATTGGGGCATTTGCCCTTGAGCACATCCTGCGCGCAGGTCGCGCAGAAGGTGCACTCGAAGGTGCAAATGCGTGCGTCAT
>DASZSI010000238.1:0-1859 GCA_035548775.1 Hyphomonadaceae bacterium | reverse complement strand
CCTGGCGCTGGTGGCCTCGGCCTATCGCGAGCTGATCCTGGCCGCGGGCGGCGGCGCGCTTGGCCTCTTCACCGCGATCCAGCGCCTGCGCGAGGTCTATCGCCGCCTGGCGCCGGCCCTCGAGCGCCAGGGCCTGCAGCTCCTGGCGCAGCATGTCGACCCGCTCGACACGGCGACGCTGGTCGACATCTTCCGCGCCGAGGAGAACGCGTCGCTGCTGGGCACCGACGCCGTGCGCGACGGCGTCGACGTGCCGGGCCGCTCGCTGCGGCTGGTGGTGTTCGACCGCGTGCCCTGGGCAAGGCCCGACATCCTCCACCGCGCGCGACGCAAGGCGATGGGCGGGAAGGACTATGACGACCGGCTGGTGCGGCTGCGGCTCAAGCAAGCCTTCGGGCGACTGATCCGACGGGCCGACGATCACGGGGTGTTCGTGCTGCTCGATCCGATGATGCCGTCACGGCTCAAGGGCGCGTTCCCGGAGGGCGTGGAGCTGAAGCGGGTGGGGCTGGCGGAGGCGGTGGCGGAGACGAAGGCGTTTCTCGCGCGGTGAGGGCCGCGGGCACCGTCAGCGCGGCGGCCCACTCCGCCTGCCGGTGCCGCGACGCGTCGTCGGGCGCGGCGACTTGCCTTTCCCGGCCTTGCCTTCGGGTGCGATGATGCCCAGATCCGAAATCCGCACGGGCGCGCGATCGGGAAGCTCGGCCACGATATGCAGGGTGCCGCCCAGCGCCTCGATATGGGCGTTCAGCGTCGACAGCAGCACATCTGCGCGCTTCTCCAGGCGGGAAACACCTTCCTGGCCGATGCCGAGCTTCCTGGCCAGGGAAGCCTGGGTCTTGCCCATCGCCTTGCGAAGATCCCGCAGGGACATTTCTTCCGCGATGATCTCGGCAATGCGTGCCTCGATCTTCTTTCGGCGGGCCGGCGACAGCCCGGCCATGACCTGATCCAGCGTGCGTCCCATGATCATCTCCGCTTGGCCGTCAGCCTGTTCAGATGAACTTTGAACCTGGCGTCGGCCTTCTTGACGAGCGCCCGGTAGAACCGAGCTTCACTGCCCTGTCCGGATTTGTCGCCGGCCACCAGGACGATCGCCTTCCGGTGCGGATCGAAGGCAAAGGCGACTTGCCATTCCCCGCCGCCGGCAGAAAACCTCAGTTCCTTCATATTGGCGTGCGCCGATCCGTTGAGCGTATCGACGCGCGGCCGTCCCGCCTGAGAGCCAAATCTCCTGACAACGGCAAGCTGGGCCAACAGCTCGTCCTGGACATCCGGATCCAGGCTGTCGAACTCGGCGTCAAATTCGTCCGCGAACTCGACCTCCCACATTCGACGCCTCGTTATGTTTTACAGAGCATATGTTGTCAATGACATATGCCGGATTCACCAACCATCACCGCAGGCGGGCTGTCAGAATCGAACTGCTTCTATTAATTGTATAATAGTATTATGTATCAATTTAAAGTCTAGTAAGCCATGACCATGGTAGGCCGTTTGCAGCTTCATCTGCCGCGCCGACGGATCGTGGCGTCTTCGTGCCGCTCGATCCGATGACGCCCTCGCGCCTCAAGGGCGCGTTCCCGAAGGGCGCGGAGCTCGAGCGCGTGGGGCTGGCGGCGGCGATGGCGGAGACGAAGGCGTTTCTCGCCAGGGCGTGAACTCGTCCGCACGCTCTTGGAACGGCGTGCCGGATGGCTTGGGATATGAACGATCGCCCGCCGCAAGCGGCGGCATTTCCGCTACGCGGCCGGTGCGTCCATCTGGATGCGATCCCGGCCCTGAGACTTGGCGGCGTAGAGAAGCCCGTCGGCACGCTTCAGGATCGCGGCCGGATCTTCCGTGCCCGGATTGCCGTC
>DASZSI010000237.1:0-6108 GCA_035548775.1 Hyphomonadaceae bacterium | reverse complement strand
ATGGCGTGTTCTCGTCCGAAGGCAGCATCAGCATCGTCGACCGCGATCCGGATTTCGCGATGCCGATGTTCATCGCCATGGACCCGCCCAAGCACGACCTGCAGCGCAAGACCGTCCAGTCGATCGTGGGCCCCGACAATCTCAAGGGCTTTGAGAGCCTGATCCGCAGCCGCACCTCGAAAATCTTCGACTCGCTCGATGTCTCGAAGCCGTTCGACTGGGTCGACAAGGTCTCGATCGAACTGACCACCATGATGCTGGCGACGCTGTTCGATTTCCCGTTCGAGGATCGCCGCAAGCTGACGCGCTGGTCCGATGTCGCGACCGGCCGGGCCAATCCCGCCATCGTCACCAGCGAGGAACAGTGGCGTGGCGAGCTCTTGGAATGCCTGGGCTATTTCACCCGGCTGTGGAATGAGCGGGTCAACGCCGAACCCAAGGGCGACCTCATCTCGATGCTGGCCCATGGCGAGCACACGCGGAACATGACGCCGCAGGAATATCTCGGCAACCTGATCCTGCTGATCGTCGGCGGCAACGACACGACGCGCAATTCGATGACCGGCGGGGTCTATGCCTTCTCGAAATGGCCCGACCAGCTGGCGAAGCTGAAGGCCGATCCCTCGCTGATCCCGTCGGCAGTTTCGGAGATCATCCGCTGGCAGACGCCGCTGGCCTATATGCGCCGCACCGCGCTGGCCGATTACGAACTCGGCGGCAAGACCATCCGCAAGGGCGACAAGGTGGTGATGTGGTACGCTTCGGGCAACCGCGACGAGAGCCAGTTCACGCGCCCCAATGAGCTGTGGATCGAGCGTCCGCGGGTGAGGGGGCACCTGTCCTTCGGCTTCGGCATCCACCGTTGCGTCGGCAACCGACTGGCCGAGCTGCAGCTGCAGGTGCTGTGGGAGGAAATCCTCAGGCGCTTCGAGACGATCGAGGTGCTGGAAGAACCCGGACGCGTGCCCTCGCCCTTCGTGAAGGGCTACACGCGCATGATGGTCAGGGTGACGCCGAAGGCCGCCTGAGCCTCAGCAGCAGACGTTGACGCAGCTGCCCGATGTCTGGAGCGAGGGCGCGTGTGCATCCGACGGGCCCTGCACGGCGTTCAGGCCGGCAAGCGATCCGCCGAACGAGACCGCATCGTCCTTGCGCGTGGGATCGCTGGCGGCGGTGACGCCATAAGGTCCGCTCTTGGGATGAGCCGGGTCGACGCCCTTCTTGGCCTCCGCCACTTCCGTGCAGTTGCGGCAAGAATAACCATTCACCTGCACAGGAATTGAATAGTCGGTCGATATCGACAAGCACGCGGCCCCAACTGGATCGGCCCGCAACATCCGCCCTGCCGGTTGATATCAGGTTAGTGCGCGCCTGGCCGGAAAGCTTCAACCGGTCCACACGCCTGGGCGTTTCTTGATCCAGGGCTGGGCCGCTTCCAGTTCGTAAGCGAGCTCCAGCAGCACTTTCTCGCCGCCCTTGGGCGCGGAGATCTGCACGCCGATCGGCAGGCCCGCGCTGCTCATGCCCATGGGCAGGCTGATTGCCGCCGCCTCCGCGACGTTGTGGATCGGCGTATAGCCGACATAATGCAGGAGGCGCGTGCGCAGCGTCTCGAACGGCACGTCGCCCGAGACAAAACCCAGCTCCGGCGCCGGCGTCGCCAGCACGGGCGAGACCACCACGTCGAACCCGGCGATCCATTTGTCATAGGCGGCTGACGCGGCGATCAGGCGCTTCTGCACGCCCTCGATCTCGGCCGGTTTCAGCTTGGCCGCGTTCGCCGCCATCTGCAGCGAGAAGGGCTCCATCATCGTCTCGTCGATCTTCTTGCCGGTCTCCTTCGCCATCTCCGCCACATCGTTGGCGGCGCCCAAAGACCAGAGGTTGACGAAGTCATCCATGAATGCGGGCGTCACCGGCCAGTTGGTCTCGCCCGTGATGGTGTGGCCGCCGCCTTCCAGCAGCTTCACCACCGCCTGCACCACGGCCGCCACTTCCGGGTCGGGCGCATCGCCGGTGAGGCCTTTCAGGAGGAAGCCGACCTTGCGCTTTGTCCCGCTCGCGCCCGTCACCAGACCCACGGGCGGGAAGACCGCCGCGCCGCCGGTCGCCTCGACCGCGGCGAAGAACGCCGCCGTGTCGCGGACGGTGCGCGAGACACAGCCCTGCACCGCTATGTCGAGCGGCCGCGCGCCCGGCTGGTCGGCGATGAAGCGGCCAGTGGACGGCTTGAGACCGACCAGGCCGCAATTGCAGGCCGGGATGCGGATCGATCCGCCGCCGTCATTGGCATGCGCGATCGGCACCACGCCGGCCGCCACAGCCGCAGCCGAGCCGCCGGAGGAGCCGCCGCTTGAATGGCCGAGCTCCCACGGGTTGTGCGTGGGGCCGAAGGCGAGGGGCTCGGTGGTCGGCAGGTAGCCATATTCGGGCGTTGCAGACTTGGCGATGCAGACTATGCCTGTCGCCATCGCGGCCGTGATGAAGGCGTCCTGCTTGGTTGCCGGCTTCCGGTCCCCTGTCCCGCGCGAGCCTTCGCGCGTAACGGCCCCGATGACGCTGTTGAGATCCTTGATCAGCGAGGGCACGCCCGCAAAGGGGCCGGTGAGCGGTTCCGCCGCACGGGCTCGGGCAAGCGCGTAGGTGTCCGACACCATGAAGTGGAGCTTTGGCTGGGCCGCATCGGCGCGCTTGATCGCGGCTTCGACCGCTTCGGCGGCGGTGACCTGCTTGTTGCGGATCAGGGAGGCGAGTTCGGTGGCGTCGGGTAGGTCGTGGCTGGGCTCTGGCGGCTTGGCCGCGACGGCCGGCGTTTCCTTTGGGGCGCAGGCGGCGAGGCCGGCTGCAGAGATGGTGGAAAGCAGGCTGCGCCGCGTGAGTCTCATTGTCGTCTCCTGGCCCTGTCAGTGTCAGGGGACACGACGTTGGCTGTCGATGCAAGTCCTACCCTTGCGATAGGTCAGAGAGCCCGCCCTCGTGGTTCGACGGGCGCCGCTTCGCGGCTGCTCACCATGAGGGCTCTCGCTACGTTCGCTGAAATCTAGAAGTCCTCATGGTGAGCAGCGACCGAAGGGAGCGTCCGTCGAACCACGAGGGCGGGCTCACTGGCCTCTGGGCTCAATCAGGTCCCACAAATTCCCGCTGAGGTCCTGGAATACGGCGACGCGGCCATAGCGTTCGTCCTTCGGTTCGCGCTCGATGCGGACGCCTTCGCGCTGCAGCCGCGAAAAGTCCCGCTCGAAATTGTCGGTCTCGAGAAACAGGAAGACACGTCCTCCCGTCTGGTTGCCGATAGCAGATGCCTGCTGCATGCCCACGGCGCGCGCCAGCAGCAGGTCGGAGCCGGAGTTGGGCTTGGCCGGCCGCATCACCACCCAGCGTTTTTCGTTGCCCATTTCGGTGTCCTCAACCAGCTCGAAACCGAGGCAGCGGGAGAACCACGCGATCGCCTCGTCATAGTCGCGGACGAGCAGGGCAAGCTTTGCGATGCGTGGCATAGTCGATCTCCAGGACTTCGGCATTTAGCCGTTGCGGATCCGCGCTGTCACCGGGCCTGCAGACGCCACGCCGCCGCCCCAGCGACGCCGCAATGCGGAGGCGACATCGGATTTCTTGGGAGACGATCATGATCCGCACCCTTGTGCTTGCATTATGCCTTGCCGCGCCTGCCGCTTGCGTCACAAGCCCCGGCGGAAGCGGCGACAAGTTGCAGGAAGCAGTGAGCTTCATGGTCTCGACCGGCCAGCATGGCGAGGGCGTCGATATCGCCGAAACGACCGCGACGCTGGACAGGGAAATCGCCGCTTCGCCGAATGACCCTTATGTCCTGAAAGTCGCCGCCATGACGCGTATCTCGCTGGCCGACAACACATCCGATCCCGCCACACGCAAGAAGCTGCGGACTGAAGCGCTGGCCCAGCTTGAGAAAGCCGCAAGCGTGGCCGGGCCAAACGCCAAACCTCGCAAAGTCACGCTCAACGGCATGGATATGGATATCGGGTTCGACGATGTCGAGGAACTGAAGCAACAGCTCCACGCCGCCATGACTGCGGACCGCTAGATCTCGCCCGTCTCTATATCTCTCCCGCCTTTGCCATCCGCTGTAGCTCGCGGCCGATGACCATCTGCTGGATCTGCGTCGTGCCCTCGTAGAGCCGCAGGATGCGCACATCGCGGTAGAAACGTTCCACCGCATAGTCCGCGATATAGCCGGCGCCGCCATGGACCTGCACGGCTCGGTCGGCGACGCGGCCGACCATTTCGGTGCACCACATCTTCGTGGCGGCGGCGAGGAGCGTCACCTTCTCCTTGCGGTCGTATTTGCGGACGCCGTCGAGCACCATGGCGCGGCCGGCAGCGGCCTCCGCATAGCTGTCAGCGATCATCGCCATGACCAACTGATGCTCGATGATCGGCTTGCCGAACTGTTTGCGCTCGCTGGCATAGCGCGTCATTTCCTGCACCAGGCGTTCCGCGATGCCGACGCTCAGCGCCGAGATGTGAAAGCGGCCGCGGTCGAGCACGCTCATGGCGACCTTCATGCCGTCGCCTTCCTCGCCCAGGCGATTGGTGATCGGCACGCGCGCATCCTCGAAGATCACGTCGCAGACATTGGCGCCTTGCTGGCCCATCTTCTTCTCAGGCTTGCCCACCGTGATGCCCTTGGTGTCGCGCTCGACAATGAAAGCCGACAGTCCCTTGGCGCCGGGCGTCGAGGGATCGGTGCGCGCCATCACGGTAAAGACACTGGCTTTGTCGGCGGTGGTGATGAAGCGCTTGGCGCCGTTGAGCACATAGTGATTGCCATCGCGCACGGCGCGCGTCTTGGCCGAGCCTGCATCCGATCCGCTCTCCGGCTCGGTCAGCGCAAAGCTCGCGATCGCTTCGCCGCTCGCGAGTTTGGGCAGCCATTCGTTTTTCTGGTCGGCATTGCCGAACATCACGATGCCCTGGCTGCCGATGCCGACATTGGTGCCGAAGGTGGAGCGGAAGGCCGGCGAGGTGTGGCCCATCTCGAGCACGACGAGCGCTTCTTCCTCGAGGTTCAATCCCAACCCGCCATATTCTTCCGCGATGGAAAGACCGAAGAGACCCATGTCCTTCATCTGCGCCACGATCTCGTCGGGCATGGAGTTGGTTTCGGAGACGCGCTGCTCATTCGGCACGCAGACGTCTTCAACGAACCTGCGCACCTGACCGAGCAATTGCTCGCGGGTTTCAAGGTCGAGCGCCATGAGATCACTCCTTAAGCGTCTGTTTCGTTGCCCCACGCGTCAGTGTTTATCAACAGGCTCCTCAACAGTTTCCACAGGCCCACGCGATTGCGGCCGGCAACGTTTCTGGCATGCTGAACCTGTCCAGAGAGGAGACCGTCGCGGGTCGAGCAACTGGATGTCCCCACTGGTAAGCCGGATTGGACCGGCGCTGAAAAAGGGGAGCAACGAGCACCGGAAGTGGCGTCGCGCCCTCGCAGGGCAGGCGGCACGCCCAGGCGGGATCCAAGACCGCAGGGGCCCTCGAGAGGGGATGGAAACGGACACGAGCGTGTTCAGCTGCGGTGTCGCAGAAAAGCGGAGGCGAGAGTCTCCGGAGTTCGGCGGCAGGCAACCACAGACGCTCCAGGCTCAGCTTCGCCGGATGGCGTCGAACGGGCGTGCCCCTGATCAGGGCGGGAGCTCGAAGGACGAACTGGCGGACAACCATGGTGTCGCCCCGGCTCTGCGAAAGCAGCAGCCGGGGTCGCCGTTTCTGGGGCCTTGCCTCCTTCGCGTGCGACGCAAATTCTCCATCTCCGGCGGCGGCCTCTAACGTAGGGTGCATTAGGGCGAAGCCCGTAATGCACCATGGGCCAACAGCGCCGGGCGTGGGTGTGGCACGAAAGAGGTGCATTACGGCCTTTGGCCTAATGCACCCTACGATACGACGCGCACCCTCTCCTTCAGACCGGCTCATGCCGTCTGGGATGCATGTCCCTCCTGTGAGGGAGCGGGGCGCGTGGGAGTGCGCCGTTGGGTAGTCCATGCGCCGGCATTGCTGCCGGCAATGCGCGTCTCACACGCGCCCCTGATCGGGCCGTTCTTCCCCGATGTGGCAAAGAGGAGTTGCTTG
>DASZSI010000236.1:0-2849 GCA_035548775.1 Hyphomonadaceae bacterium | reverse complement strand
AATCTCCGTCCATTGCACGATCTATCATGAGCGGACCTTCGGGCGAGCCCACAGCAAGCAGCCCTTGCCTGAGGGATGGCCTCGCAGCTAAGGAAGGCCCTGCTCGACTGCCTTTGGGCGCATGAACGCGCGGGGCAACGGGGAGAATGATGATGTTGTCTCGGGTAGCCGCTGTAGCCGTAGTCGTTTCCGCCGTCATGGCGACGGGCGGGTGTGCGATCTTCGGTTCGTCGACGGCCAACACCTCGACGGCGTCCAGCGCCGACCTGGGGCCCGAGGAAACCGGCAGTTTGGGCGTCAACGCCTATCTCTGGCGGGCGACCCTGGACACGCTGTCCTTCATGCCGCTGACCTCGGCCGACCCCTATGGCGGAGTGGTGATCACCGACTGGTACTCCAACCCCTCCAAACAGGACGAACGCCTCAAAGCCACCGTCTACATTCTCGACACGCGCCTGCGTGCGGATGGGATCGCGGCTTCGGTCTTCCGGGAAACCATGGTCAACGGTCAGTGGCAGACCGCCGCGGTGAGCCCCGACACCAACGTCGCGCTGGAAAACGCCATCCTGGCGAAGGCCCGCGAACTTCGACTTTCCAACATCGAGTAACTCCGGATCGCCTCTTGGGCTGACGCCGGAGACGTGCAATCTCCGGCGAGCCCGGACTTATGACAGGCGATCAGGATGGCGACCCGCTACAACCCCAAAGAGACCGAGCCGAAATGGCGTGAGGCCTGGGACCGCGCGCAGGTCTTCCGCGCCAAGTCCTCGAAAGAGGCCAAGGGGATGCCTAAAGCCTACGTCCTAGAGATGTTCCCCTATCCGTCGGGCCGGCTGCACATGGGCCATGTGCGCAACTACGCGATGGGCGACGTCGTTGCGCGCTATCGCCTGGCCAACGGCTATAACGTGCTCCACCCGATGGGCTGGGATGCTTTCGGGCTGCCGGCAGAGAACGCAGCGATCGAGAAAAAGGCCCAACCGCGCACTTGGACGCTGCAGAACATCCAGGCGATGAAGGACCAGTTCGCGCCGCTGGGCCTCACCTTCGACTGGTCGCGTGAAGTCACAACCTGCGAGCCGAGCTATTACGCGCACCAGCAGAAGATTTTCCTGAAGTTCCTGGAGCACGACCTGGTCTACCGCCGCTCGGCGAAAGTGAACTGGGATCCAGTCGAGAACACCGTTCTCGCCAACGAACAGGTGGTCGACGGCAAGGGCTGGCGCTCGGGCGCAACGGTCGAAAGCCGCGAGTTGGAGCAGTGGTTCTTCCGCATCACCAAATACGGCGATGATCTGCTGGAAGCGCTGAACACGCTGGACCGGTGGCCGGAAAAAGTCCGGATCATGCAGGCCAACTGGATCGGCAAGTCGCAGGGCGCGCGCTTCCGCTGGCAACTGACCCGGCCGGTCGGCGCCATTAAGGACATCGAGGTTTTCTCGACCCGGCCCGACACGTTGTTCGGCGCCGCCTTTGTCGCTTTGGCCGCCGACCATCCGCTGACCAAGGAAATTGCAAAGACCAATCAGGCGGTCGCGAAATTCATCGCCGACGCGGCCAAGCACGGGACGTCGGAAGCCGACATCGAGAAAGCCGAGAAGGTCGGCGTCGATCTTGGCCTGAAAGTAAAACACCCGTTCGACCCGAACTGGGAGCTGCCGGTGTGGGCGGCGAACTTCGTCCTGTCGACCTATGGCACAGGCGCGATCTTCGGCTCGCCCGCGGGCGATGAACGCGACATCGAGTTCGCCAACAAATATGCCCTGCCCTTCAAGCCCGTCGTCCTGCCGCCGGGCGCGGACGTGACGACCTACGCGGTGACGACCGAGGCTTACACAGGCGAAGGCACGATCTACAATTCGGAATTCCTGAACGGTCTTTCCACGAAGGACGCCATCACCGCCGCCATCAAGGAGCTAGTGAAACGCGGCGCCGGCGAAGCGACCACGCAATATCGGTTGCGCGACTGGGGCGTTTCGCGCCAGCGCTATTGGGGCTGCCCGATCCCGGTGATCCGCTGCCCCAAGTGCGGCGTCGTTCCTGTACCCGAAAAAGACCTGCCGGTCCTGTTGCCCGACAACGCCGACTTCTCTGAACCCGGCAACCCGCTGGCGCGGCATCCGACATGGAAGCACGTCAACTGTCCCACCTGTGGCGGCGCGGCGACACGCGAAACGGACACGATGGATACCTTCGTCGATTCGTCCTGGTATTTCGCGCGCTTCGCCAATCCGGATGCGAAAGAACCGATCGACAAAACGGAAGCGGCCTACTGGCTGCCGGTCGACCAGTATATCGGCGGGGTCGAGCATGCGGTTCTCCACCTGCTCTATTCCCGCTTCTTCTCCCGCGCTCTGCGCGACACCGGATTGCTGGACCTGCCAAGCGGCGAGCCTTTCTCGGGTCTGTTCACGCAAGGCATGGTCACGCACGAGACTTACAAGTCCGCCTCCGGCGCCTGGTTGCTGCCTGAGGAGATCGAGCGTCGCGATGGCGGCGCGTTCGAGATATCGACGGGAAAGCCCATCGCGGTCGGCAACGCCGAGAAGATGTCGAAGTCGAAGAAGAACGTCGTCGACCCGGTGCAGATCATCAACGACTACGGCGCTGATGTTGCGCGCTGGTTCGTGCTCTCCGACTCGCCGCCCGAACGCGATGTGGAGTGGACGCAGGCCGGCGTCGAGGGCGCTTGGCGCTTTGTCCAGAAAGTCTGGGCAATCGCGGAAGCCGCCCCGAGCGCGGACGATGGTCCTGTCACATCCGGCGATGCGCTTGAGCTGCGCCGCATGGCTCACAAGGTGATCAGGAATGTCACCCTGGGCATCGAGCAGTTCCGCTTCAACACCGCC
>DASZSI010000235.1:0-11784 GCA_035548775.1 Hyphomonadaceae bacterium | reverse complement strand
GAGGGCCGGCAAGCATGTTCACTAAGGGTAAGTCTCCTGAAGCGCCGGTTCAGCCGGCGCTCGCTCCCAAGCCGCTGATGCCGGAGCCGCCGAAACGCGCGCCCGCAGCCTCGCGCTCGGGCCCATCGATCATCTCGGCCGACGTGAAGATGACCGGGTCGGTCACCTCGACTGGCGAACTCGACATCAACGGCAACATCGAAGGCGATGTCCGCGCCATGGCGCTGACCATCGGCGAAACTGGTGCGGTGAAGGGCGAAGTGATCGCTGAATCCGTCGTCGTGCGCGGCACGGTCGAAGGACGCATTCGCGGCCGCAAGGTACAGCTCTGCACGGGCGCGAAGGTCCGCGGCGACATTTTCCACGCCTCGCTTGCGATCGAGCCGAACGCCATCTTCGAAGGCGCGGTGAAACACGCGCAGGATCCGATGGCAGATCAGCCGGGCTCGCCCTCCGGCAACTTCTGACCCGATAGAAATTCAAGATGCAAAGAGCCGCTCGAAAGAGCGGATCTTTTGTTTTCGGGCGTGACTACAGCAATTGTCTGGCCAGCGCCTGCGCCGTCCTGCGATCGCCCTTGAGCGCCTGCAGGAGGCGGACGGCGCGATCCTGCATCACCTTCTCAACATGGTCGCCTGCATTGGCCGCGACGGCGCGTTCGAGGGCCGCGATTGCCTCCGCGCCGTACTGCTTCACATCAAGGGCGGCAAGCGCGCGGCCATATTGCCAGTGGATTCCAACATCGTCCGGCGCAAGGCGCACGGCTTCTGCGTAGTGCCAGCGGGCATCCTTCATGCTGGCGCCCATGAAAGCTGCGCCAATCGATCCGCCGCGCCGGTAAACCTCGAGATTCCAGACCGCCAGGAAACCGTGAGCGTAGAAGTTGCCCGGGTCCTTCAACAGCACCTGGTTGGCCAGATCGCGTCCCTTGTCGCCATAGCCAGCCGACCAAGCGTCGAGGACACCCATCGTGCGCGACTTCAGCGATAGCGCGATCGCGAGTTGCAGCTTGCCCTCCTCGAGTTGGGGATCGAGCTTGAGCGCTGCTTCCGCGTCCTTCGATGCGCGATCGACAATCGCGGTTTCCGGGTCCTGCACCCCCGTCATGCAATGGGCGAGCAGCGACCGTGCGGCGAAGGCGAGATCGTTTGCGCTGACCTTGGCCTCGGCCTGGACGGCAGCTTCCATATAGTCGCCCCGCGCAAACATGTCGGCCAGCTCGGGCGATGAAGGCTGGGCGAATGCCGCGCCGCCAAACAACACGAAGCCGGCCGCGGCCACGGCCAGTCGCCCGGCGCAAAGCGCCAAAGCATGGAAAACCCGGCGCATCTGGGCGTCTCCAGCGAACAAAACTGACAATGGCTGGCTCAAGCCTCTTGCGCAATTACCCCAACTCAGGCGTTAGCTGTTCGTGGCGGCGGGCGGTCTTCGGCAGATTTCTTGAAGATCACCCCCAGGCGCGCTGGGAGATTGTCCCAGGATAGACTGCGGTCGCCAGGGAGTTTGGTGTGCGTAGGGTGGTGGCTTGTGTGGCGGCTGTGGGCCTTTTGGCCGGCTGCGATGCGCCGAAAGGCGAAGGCGGCCAACCGTCGGCGGGCATGCCATCGAATGACCCCAATACGTTCAGGGCCAGCAGCAGCGTAAATCTTGATAGACCTTACGCTGGCGACTGGGCCGAGGACGTCGGCGCATGCAAGGACGAAAAGAAAGTCTGGACCGTTGAGCCCAAGCGGATGGCGATCGCCACGCTGCGTCGGTTCTGCGCCTGGGACGAGGTCTATCTCAACCAGGGATCCGATGGCGCGCCGGTGAGCTGGGCATCGAACGCCAAGTGCCTACAGGGCGGCAATGAGAGCCACGTCTTCGTGTTCTTCCATGTGAAGGACTCGCTGCAGGAGATGAAGGTGACGTTCAACGACACCACCTCATTCGATCTCGTGCGCTGCGTGAAGAAGGCCTAGGCTATTCACTCCGCCTATCCGATCCTGTTTCGGGCGAAGCGAGTGGATCATGACACCTGAATTGTTGGCAGCCGGACTTATGAAACCCGTCGTGGAAGAAGGCGCAGCAACCTATCGCCGCCTCTTTGCCGATACGCATCCCGACAAGGCTTCCGATCCCTACTGGAAGCGGGCGCTCGTGTTATTTGGACAATTGTCTCCGGCGCAGAGACTGGTCTTCTTCGAGATTCTTCAGCAGGTATCGATTGATACTGTTTCGGGCGTGCTGGGCGTTATCGATGGATCGTCCTACCTCGCGAACCGTACGGAAGATCTCGTCCTGACAACCGCCAAAGGCCGCAAGTTGAGCGGCGATCTGCAGGATCTCTTTCTCGCACAAGCCGAGGAGCAGCGCTCAGCGTCGTGAAGCAGACCGGTGCGGGCATGGATTGCAGCCGTGCTTTTAGCAGGCGCTCTACCAGGCTGAGCCACATCTCCGAAGAGATGGCTGGATTCGAACCAGCGACTTCCTGCCCCCTGGCGATAACCGGATGCTTCGGCCCGCACCGGCAGGACAAGGTTAAGCCACGTCCGGACGCGGCCATCAAGGCGAGTTGTCTTGACTTGAACAGTGCGCCCGCGCCAAATTCCGCACAGTGCGCATGGGGCGCCACCTGTCCGCGGCAAGGGAGCCTGCTCCCACCCAGTCTACCGGACTAATCACAATCAACCCTTCTTCCGGCCGGCGAGAGCGGACGCTCGGCAGTTCTCGGAAGGAAGGACCTATGACCCGCGTCACCCGCGACCTTAGCCCCAACACATCGCTCGAAACCTTCCGGCGCCAGGCCAAGCGCTGGCTGAAGGATATTCGGAGCGGAGACACCGAAGCGATTGCGCGCCTGCGCGACGCGCTCCCCAGCGCCGGCGAGCCGAAGCTGCGCGAGGTGCAGCAGGCTCTCGCCAGAGAATACGGCTTCGCAAGCTGGGCGTCGCTGAAAGAGGAAATTGAAGACCGGGCGCTGGCGGCCAAGGGCCACGCTGAGCGGGTGCGCGACTTTCTGGAACATTCGGTCATCCGCTACGGTACGCCGCCCGGATCGGGAAAGTGGACGCCGGTATACGAGGATCGGCCCTATCGCTGGGCGCGCGCGGCAAAGCTGCTGGCGCGGTATCCGGAGATTGCCGCCGAAACCATTCATACAGCGGTCGCTGCCGGAGATGTCGGGCTGGCGAGACGGATGCTGCGCGAGCATCCCGCCATGGCGAACGACATCAGCGACTACGACGGTTGGTCGCCCCTGGTGCGGCTGGCGTCGGTGCGATTGCCAACCGATGCGGCTCAGCAGAACGGCGTGGCAATCGCGCGGCTGCTGCTGGAGCACGGCGCCTCGCCGCATGTCTTCTGGGCCGATGCGGAGGATCACTACCACTTCACTGTACTCACATGCGCCATCGGCCATGGCGAAAGCGGCCAGCCGGAACACCCGCAAGCGCTCGACCTTGTACGATTGATGTTCGAACAGGGCGCCGAACCGTATGACGGCCAGGCGCTCTACAACACGTCGCTGGGCGAGGACGATACGAAGTGGCTCGACGTGCTGTGGAACGAGTCCGCGCGGCGCGGAGAGACGGCCAAATGGCTTGTGAAGCCGCGCGAGCTGCACCTGCCTGCGCTCGACTATCTCATCGGCAATGCGGTGAATCAATGGCACGAAAAACGTGTCGCCTGGCTTCTGGCGCACGGCGCCAAGGCGGGAACGTTGAATCCCTATTCCCACCTGCCGGTGATGAAACACGCCCTGCTCTCCGGTGCGACGGGAATCGCGGACGAATTGGCAAGGCACGGCGCTGAACGCCCGATGCTGTCGGGGCTGGAGGAATTCCAGGCCGCCGTCATGCGCGGGGACATCGACGCGGCCAGGCGGATGCTGACTGGCCATTCCGAATACCTCGATGACGTAGGGCCCATGATCCTCGCTGTTCAGCAGAACCGCATCGAGCTGGTGCGGGCGCTCCTGGATATGGGCATGTCGCCTAGGCTGGCGCTGGCCAACGGCATGACACCGCTGCACGAGGCTGCGGGCGGCGGAAAGCTGGAGATTGCAAGGCTTCTGGTGTCGCGCGGCGCGCAGGTGGATGTGTTCGAGAACCGCTTCGGCGGTACGCCGCTGAGCTGGGCCAACCACAGCAACCAGCAGACGCTGATCGACTTCCTGGCGCCGCTGAGCCAGAATATCCGCGGATTGTGTTTTGCGGCGAAGACGGATCGACTGCGAGAGCTACTGACCGAGCAACCTGGGCTGGCCAACATGCCGATACGGCCACAGGAGCCGCCACTGTACTGCCTGCCCGACGATGACGAGAAGGCGGTAGAAGTCGTTGAGGTGCTGCTCGCTTTTGGCGCCGATCCCAATTGGCGCAACCCGGAGGGCCTGACCCCGGCGGAATCAGCGCGATGCAACGGGCTGGAGGACGCTGCGGCATTGCTCGATAGCCAGACTGAGGATTGATCTGCATCCCGAGGGATGCTCTCTACGGCGCGTCCGGGGAGGGCTTCACACATGGATACGGCGTTACTGAAAGACATACTGCTGGCTGTCCATTTGATCGGGCTGATGCTCGGCGCGGGCGGCGGCTTCGGCAGCATGGTGACTGTGCGCTATGGCGCCACGCTTCCGGCCGAGCAGCTCGGCGTGATCAAGGGGCTGACGCCGATCCTGGCCCGTGTGGCGCTGACCGGTCTGGTGCTGATGCTGGCGACCGGGATAGCAATGATTGTCCTTGTCTATGGCGGCGGAGGCGGCCTTGGGCCAACCTTCATGGCGAAGATGGTGTTCGTTACCACGCTGGCACTGGCGGCGCTGGCGACGGAAATCACCTATGGCCAGATCAAGCGCGGGAACCTGAAGGCCGCGGCACGTTTGCCTGTCCTGGGGCCGATCGCCGGCATCTCGTCGCTGCTCGCCGTGATCCTGGCGGTTCTGACATTCCACTGACGGAGACATCATGGCCAAGATCACCCGCCACTTCGCCGATGGCGCAACGCGGGCGCGCGCGGTTGTTCACGATGGCCGGGTTTACACGGTGGCGACCTCGCCGATGAAATCGGAATCGATGGAAGAACAGACGCGCGAAGCGCTGAAACAGCTGGACGCGCGGCTGGCCGAGGCGGGAACCGACAAGTCCCACGTTCTCAGCGTGCAGGTGTTCATCACCGACATGAGCCGCAAGGGCGAGATGAACAAGGCGTGGGACGCCTGGGTCGATCCCCGGAACCCGCCCCAGCGCGCCTGCATGTGCGTGAAGCTGGAAGACCGCGACATGGTTGAAATGGTTGTGGTTGCGGCTTTGCGATAATCTGGGACCGCCGGGCTCCTGCCCGGCAATCGGCGTAGCCGATAAATTGCGTCGCTTCGCGTCACACTGCCGGGCGGGAGCCCGGCGGTCCCAGATTATTAAGAAACACTCGCCAAGCCTTGGCGCATGAACGGGCCGGTTCTCGACGTCTTGACGATCTTCCACTTCCTGGGCTTGGGGCTGACCGCTGCCGGCGCCTTTGGCGGCGTCGTCGTGATGGGTCATCGCGGCACCCTGCCCGGTAAGCGCGGAGGCGGGCCCAAGGCGATCGGGCCGATCCTGACCCGCATGTCGATCTTCGGCATCGTGCTTCTCTGGGGAACGGGTCTCGCCCTGCTGATCATCACCGGCGTCAACGTGCTGGCCAGCGCGATGTTCTGGATGAAGATGGGATTCGCCGCGCTGCTGACCTTCGCGGCCATCGCGACCGAGTTCACCTATTCAAGCATCCGCGCCGGCAACCAGCAGGCGGCGCACACGCTGCTGAGCCTTGGGCCGCTAGCGGCGCTGGCTTTCGTGGTGACGCTGGTGTTCGCGGTTCTGGCGTTTCACTAGGCTGGTGAGCCCCGCCCTCGTGGTTCGACGGACGCACGCTTACGCGTGCTGCTCACCATGAGGGCTACGAGGCAGTCACAAGCATTGATAAGCCCTCATGGTGAGCAGGCCCGAAGGGCCGCCCGTCGAACCACGAGGGCGTGCTCGCTAACCTCTGGCCAGCGAGTCCCGGATCAGCTTGGCCGACTCCTTCACGCCATAGAGCGCGATGAAACCGCCGAACCTTGGGCCTTGCGACTGGCCGAGGCAGACCTCGTAGATCGCGGTGAACCAGGCGCGCAGCGGATCAAAGGCGTGTTCGGTGCCGACGGCGAATACCATGGTCTGCAGTGACTCTGCGTCGGTCGCGCCCGCCCAGCTATCAAGACGTTTCGCCAGATCCTCCAGCGCGGCGCGTTCCTTGTCGTTCGGTGCGCGGAAGACTTTCGCGGGGCTGACGAAGTCGGCGTAATATTTCAGCGCGTAGCCGACCAGCCGGTCCAGCAAGGGATCGGTGGCGGGCGAGGCATCCGGCGCCTCGCGCTTGATGAAGCCCCACAGCACATCCTTGTTCGACGCGTTGGCAGCCGAGACGAGGTTGAGCAGCATGGCGAACGACACGGGGCTCGATTTCGCCGGCGGCCTGCCGCCGTGAATATGCCACACGGGGTTCTCGAGCTGCTGTTCCGGCGTCTCCTTCGGATACTTCTCGAGGAAGGTCAGGTACTCGTCGACCGCTTTCGGGATCACGTCGAAATAGAGCTTCTTGGCCGTCTTCGGTTTCTGGAACTGGTAGAGCGCCAGCGACTCTTCCGGCGCGTATGCCAGCCACTGTTCCACAGAGATGCCATTGCCTTTCGACTTCGAGATCTTCTCGCCTTTTTCATCGAGGAAGAGTTCGTAGACGAATTGCTGCGGCGGTTCGGCGCCGAGGATTTTGGCGATGCGCGAATAGATCGGCGCGTTGGCCTGGTGGTCCTTGCCGAACATTTCGAAGTCGACGCCGAGCGCCGCCCAACGCATGCCGAAATCCGGCTTCCACTGCAGCTTCACATGGCCGCCTGTGACCGGGACGGTGGCGTCCTTGCCGTCCTCATCCTCGAACGTGACGGTTCCAGCGTTCGCATCCACCTTCTTCATCGGCACGTAGAGCACGCGCCCAGTTGTGGGCGAGATCGGCAGGAAGGGCGAATAGGTTTCGCGGCGCTCGTCGCCGAGCGTCGGCAGCATGACCTTCATGATGTCGTCGTACTTCTCGGCGGCGCGTAGAAGCATCTGGTCGAACCGGCCGGACTTGTAGAGCTCGGTCGCCGAGGCAAACTCGTACTCGAAGCCGAAGGAGTTGAGGAATGCCTTGAGCCGCCCATTCATGTGGGCGCCATAGCTCTCCGCAGTGCCGAACGGATCGGGCACCGAGGTCAGCGGCTTCTGGAGATATTGCGCCAGCATTTCCTGGTTCGGCAGGTTGTCCGGCACCTTGCGCATGCCATCCATGTCGTCGGAGACGCAGATCAGGCGCGTTTTGTACTTGCCCTCGGTCAGCCCCTCGAACGCGCGACGCACCATGGTAGTTCGGACCACTTCGCCAAAGGTTCCGATGTGCGGCAGGCCGGAGGGGCCGTAGCCCGTCTCGAAGATCACCGGCGCATCCTTCGCCCGGCCAGCCGCTTCAAGCTTCTCGATCCGCGCCTTCAGCTCGCGCGCCAGCTCGAACGGCCAGGCTTTGGCGTTGGCTGCAAGGGCGGCGATGGACATTACGGAACTCCTGTCCGCCTCGCCTATTGGGATGGGGGGATGGGGTCAAGCGAAACGGGTCGGGGCTCGCTTCGCGTACCTGTAATTGGGCTTGATAACCCAGTTCACGAACTGGCCTTTGGAGGGCGCGGCAAGGAGCTGGCGGTAGACACGTTGCGGTACGTCGAAATAGTCGTAGGCGTCGCCGCAGCGGTATTTCACCGAGAGGACCTCGTCCTTCCAATTGGTCCATTCGACCGCGGTTGAGGGCACGGCCCTAGCCCGCCCGCTTGAAGTACTGCACCTCGCGCTCGTGCTTTTCAGCCGCCGCGCGGGTCTTGAACGTGCCGAGGTTCTTGCGCTTGCCGGTCTTCTTGTCGGTCTTGCGCGAATAGAGGCGATAGCCGCCGGATTTGAGCTTGCGGATCATGGCGCTCTCCTGCTTTCGAGGAGAACGCGTGAGGGCCACATACGTTCGTTCTAAGCCGCAGGCGGCAGTGCTTCGGCCGACAGATCAGCCAACTCGGCCGACCTGGGATAGGACTTTCGCGCCCACAGGATCAGCACCGGCAGCGTTACGGCCAGAATGCCCAGCTTGATGAAGACCGACCCGGAAATGTCCTCCATCGGCGCGATGGCGAGAATGACAGCCGCCATGAGAAAGGCGACGCTGAGGATGCTGATCGTGGTCCAGTAGAAGATCGGGCCAGCGCCTGTGCGCGCGACGGCCTTGGGCGAGAGCTGCTTCACCTTGTCGACCACGGCCATGACGAACGGCGTATATGTGGCCGAGCGGTTCTCGAAGCTGCCGACGCCGACGAAATTGGAATTCTCGACGGTCTTCTTCTTCCCGTCCTTGAAGCCCAGCACCATCACATGCCGCCATTCCTGGTACTGCGTGGGTGTGAAAGCGAGGCGAACGGTCGTGACATTGGCGAGGCTTTCGCGTGTCTCCTGACCCTTGTGATCGCGCACGATGAAGGTATCGCCGTCGAGCCGCCATTCGGTCTGGCCCTTCTCGAACATGTTGCGGCGGGTGGAATAGGTCAGCATTCCCCGATCTCCCAAGTCCCCGAGCCGATCATGCTAAAGCGCCGGCCTGGGGGCAATTCCCTTCATAATCAGGGCGAAAGCCTCTCTCGCGCCCCGCGACACCCCGCCTCGGGCACGACTGTTGCAGGGAGATTGACAATCACTCGCAACTTGTTGCAAATGGTTCGCATGATCATCTGTGTGTGTCGGGGCCTCAATACGTCGAAAGTGAACGACGCCATCGCGGCGGGCGCTCGCTCTCCCCGTGCCGTCCATGCGCACCACGACACGACGATCAATTGCGGCAAGTGCTGCGAGACGGTGTGCGGCATGATCCGCGAACAGACAGACGAAGCGGCCGGATCTCAACGCACGTTGGTCGCCGCCGAGTAGAGTTTTCCCGGATTTCTCCACGTTCAACTTGAGTTGGCGGCTGACTCAGGGTTTCTGAGCCTGTTGCATGCGTCCACTGGCGTTGGCCGGCGCCTGCTCGTTCCAAATTGAGGTGCTCCGCCCATGAAAGGCGATCCCAAGGTCATCGAATTCCTCAACGCGGCGCTCAAGAACGAGCTGACCGCGATCAACCAGTACTTCCTGCACTCACGCATGCTGAAGGATTGGGGCGTCAGCGAGCTGGCCGAGAAGGAATACAAGGAATCGATCGAGGAGATGGAGCACGCCGACTGGCTGATCGAGCGCATCCTGTTCCTTGAAGGCCTGCCGAACCTGCAGGACCTCGGCAAGCTACTAATCGGCGAGAATGTGAAAGAGATCCTCGAATGCGATCTCAAGACCGAGCAGATGGCCGTGCCGGTGCTGCGCGATGCGATCGAGTATGCCGAGAAGGTTCGCGACTACGGCTCGCGCGACATCTTCAACAAGATCCTCCACAACGAGGAGGAGCACATAGACTTCCTCGAGACGCAGTTCGACCTGATCAACCAGGTTGGCATCCAGAACTACATCCAGCTGCAGTCAAAGCCGAACGCGAGCCAGGCGCTGGATAAGTAGGCTGTCGGCAGATTACGGCAGCGCCGTTTTCTTCTTGCCGTCCTTATCGACGATGTTGAGTTGCGGGTCGTCTTTTTCGGCCAGCACCTGGACGTAAGATAGTCCCTTCCCGTCGGCCAGCGACATGCCTGAACCGCTGGTCATCGCTGCGATCTTCACTGTCGGCCGACCGTCATTGGTGATGAGGCGCAGCAGGACGGTTTCGGGATAGGTCGAGCCGTCCTTCAGTTTTTCCGACGGCATGATGGTGATGCTGGCGCGCACCTTGCCGCTGTCATCGACAATCTGCAGGCCCTTGCCGCGCAGGATGCCGTCGCGGGGCTCAGGCGCCGCGACCGCGCGCGGCTGGGCGAGCAGAAAGCCGAGCAGAGCCACGTTCACGACGGTGACGGCGAGCAGAACGGGCTGGATACTGAAATTCATGGGCGCGCCTCCTTGCAAGTGGCGGCCGGAGGTGGACCGACCTATGTCACTGTCTCGCCGGCAAACTGCAGGAGCAAGTTAAATGACAGGACGGCGCGGCATGATCCATCACCTCGACTTGACCGTGTCGGACCCGGCGAGTTCCCGACCACTCTACGAGCTGTTCCTGGGCCACATGGGCTATGTCGCGGGCAAGCAGCAAACGAATGGCTATGTCGAGTTCGACATGGCGCCGGACAAGGCGATGTCGGTGGGGCTAGTTCCGGCAAAAGGCCAGAATGCACTGCGCGAGGTGGACCGCTACTCGCCTGGCATGCACCACGCAGCCTGGGTTGCGCCTACCCGCGAGGACGTCGACGCACTGTACGAAAAGCTGAAAGCGCACGGGGCCAACATCCTCGATGCACCCGCGGACTATCCGCAATACAATGACGGCAAGGGCTACTACGCCGTGTTCTTCAGCGATCCCGACGGGATCAAACTCGAATACGTCTGGACGCCGTAGCTGCAGGCTTCCGCCACGATAGGCTTGCGGAAACTCCAAATTACCCGAAGCTGCCCTTCTCCCGTTCGCGACCACGAGGATGGCAATGGCCCTCACGATCGAACAGCTGAAAGCCAAAGTGGCCGCGCAGAAAGACGCCTTGCCCGCGCTCTATGGCGACGTCGACTTTTCGATCAAGCCGGAACGGTTCGCTGACGAGCCAATGCCGGAAAATTCTCCGGAGGGTGTTTTTCGCGAGCTGCGTCCGAAATTGCTTGCCGACACGGACCGGCTGGAGCGCATGCGCGCCTACACCATGATGGGCGACACCGTGGCCGACGCCTACGCGGCGCTGATGCCGAAATACGGCTTCCGCAAGTTGGTAGGCATGCTGAAGGAAGTATGCGATCGCGGCGTGGAAACTGTCGCCGACGCGCCGCCGGAGCTGGTCAATTTCATCCGCGCGATGGAAGCCACGCCCAGCTGGGTCGACATGAAACTGGTGGAGGAAGGCGCACGCCAGAGCCGTGAGGACTCGGCCAATTATTCGCCCTTCGTGATCCGGGGGGCGTTCATCGCCACCTTCATGAACAAGTACTCCGCCCTGCCGATGGCGTTGACGGGCACACTGACCAACGAGACGGCGGCGCGGCGCGTGAAGGATACGGCGAGCTTCTTCATCACGTCCGTTTTGCCCGGCGCCCTGGAACGGTTCGGGCCCGGCTTCCGTTCCGCCGCCATGGTGCGGCTGATGCACTCCATGGTTCGGTTCAATGCACTCAAGCGCTCAAACATGTGGGACGTGAAGACGTTCGGGATTCCGGTTCCGCAGGTGGACCAGATGCCGGCGGGCCTGATCGGCGTGTTCCTTCTGGCGTTCAAGATCGTCGGCAAGGGGCGGTTCGAGTACACCGCAGAGGAACGCGCGCGGGTAGAGCTGTCGCGTTATCGCTGCTTCCTGCTGGGCCTGCCCGAGGAACTGGTTCCGGCGACGCCGAAGGAAATGGTCGACGTGATGATGATGTACGACCAGACGCTGCGCAAAGGCTTCGACGATGCGACCTGCGGCGAACTGGTGCGCGCGACGATGGCGGCCTACCTGCCCTCGGACCAGACATTCGGCAGCAAGGTGTTCGACAGGATCGAGCGCAGCTTCTCCAAGATTTTCTTCCTGCTCAGCTTCATGGGGCGCGACGCGAAGAAGGCGCGCGCGATGGGCGTGAAAATCAATGCCTGGGACTGGGCCGTATTCGTCGCGTGCAGCCTATT
>DASZSI010000234.1:0-9790 GCA_035548775.1 Hyphomonadaceae bacterium | reverse complement strand
GGCGCGGCGGCGATGTGATCGTCGAAGCAGTCGACGGCCTCAACACGCTGATCGACTACCGCTATCTGCAGCACTACAAGGCCCAGCGCGGCACACACGGCATGGGCGCGAACCGCACCGGCCCGGATGCGCCGACGCTCGTGCTCAAAGTCCCGGTCGGCACGCAGGTGTTCGAGGAAGACCAGGAAACGCTGATTGCCGATCTCGCCAAGCTTGGCGACAAGGTCCTGCTCGCCAAGGGTGGATCGGGCGGCTGGGGCAACACGCAGTTCAAGTCTTCCACCAACCAGGCGCCGCGCCGCTTCAACCCGGGGCATGAGGGCGAGGAGCGCTGGATCTGGCTGCGCCTCAAACTGATCGCCGACGCGGGACTGCTCGGCATGCCCAACGCCGGCAAGTCGACCTTCCTTGCGGCGGTGAGCGCGGCCAAGCCTAAGATCGCCGACTATCCGTTCACGACGCTCGTGCCCAACCTCGGCGTCGTCTCGGTTGCCGAGGGCGCGAGTTTCGTGCTGGCCGACATTCCGGGACTGATCGAAGGCGCGGCGGAAGGCGCCGGCGTCGGCACGCGTTTCCTGGGCCATGTCGAGCGTTGCTCGGTGCTGCTGCACCTGGTCGATGGCACGCAGGAGGATGTCGGCGAAGCCTATCGCGTCATCCGTGAAGAGCTGAGGAAGTATGGCGGCGGCCTTGCTGACAAGCCGGAGATCGTCGCGCTCAACAAGATCGATGCGATGACCAAGGAAGAGATTTCCGAGAAGGCCAAACAGCTCAAGAAGGCCTGCAAGTCGACGCCGCTGCGTCTCTCCGGCGCTTCGCAGAAGGGTGTGCCGGAAGCGATCCAGAAACTCTACGAGATCATCTCCGAAGACCGCCGCGAACGCCGCGAGGCCGAGATCGAAGCCGGCAAGACTCCCGAAGAAAAACAAGAAGGGTGGACGCCGTGACGCTCGCCCTGCCCGCGGAAGGCGGCTGCACCTGCGGCCAGGTGCGCTACCGGCTGACCGGCGAACCGGTCTTCCTCACCATCTGCCATTGCACCGAATGTCAGAGGCAATCCGGTTCCGCGTTCGGCATGAGCATGCGCATGAGGCGCGAGGACGTGACCGTGACGCGCGGCGAATTGAAGAGTTGGACCCGCATCGCCGACAACGGTAATGCCGTGGGCCTCGCCTTCTGCGCCAATTGCGGCACGCGCATCTGGCATGAGCCGGCGGAACCCGGCTTCGTGCACATCAAGCCCGGCACGCTGGACGACACATCGCAACTGCGCCCACGCTATCAGAGCTACACCGTGCGCCAGCATGACTGGGTGAAGCTCGATGGCATCGAGATGAGCTTCGAGACCATGCCCGCGAAACGGGGGCAGGTATGAGCCCCCTCGCCTCCGCACGGCGCATCGTCATCAAGGTGGGATCAGCGATGCTGATCGACCAGGAAAGCGGCAAGCCACATGCGGCGCGCTTCGCCACGCTGGCGGCCGATGCGGCCAAGCTTCGCGCGGAAGGCAAGGCGATCGTGATCGTCTCCTCCGGCGCAGTCGCGCTGGGCCGCCGCGCGCTGGGGCTCAAGCCAGGCAAGCTGAGGCTGGAAGAAAAGCAGGCCGCCGCTGCCGCCGGCCAGCCGCGCCTGATGCGGGCGTGGGACGACGCCTTCGCGCCCCACAACGTACCGGTGGCGCAGGCGCTGCTCACCTACGAAGACATCGACCGCCGCCGCCGCTGGCTCAATGCCCGCGCGACGCTGGAGACGCTGATCGAGCGCGGCGCGGTGCCCGTGGTCAACGAGAACGACACGGTGGCGACCGAAGAGATCCGCTATGGCGACAACGACAACCTTGCGGCCCGCGTTGCGCAGGTGATCGGGGCCGATGCGCTGGTGCTGTTGTCCGACATAGACGGCCTCTACAGCGCCGACCCGCGCTCCAATCCCGATGCACAGCACATTCCCGAAGTGCGACGCATCACGCCCGAGATCGTCGCCATGGCCGGCGGCGCGAACTCTTCCGCGGGCGTGGGCTCCGGCGGCATGGCGACCAAGCTGGATGCGGCGCGCATCGCCTTCTCCGCCGGATGCGCCACGGCCATCACGCGCGGCGACCATCTTGCCGACGGCGGCGGGCCGCTGGCAGCGCTCAATTCCGGCGCGCGCGCGACCTGGTTCCTGCCTGACGTGCCGCCCGAAACCGCGCGCAAGCAGTGGCTAATCGCAACACTGCGCCCCACGGGCAGCGTGTGTGTCGACGCCGGCGCAGCCAAGGCGCTGAAATCCGGCAAATCGCTTCTGGCAGCGGGCGTGACGGCGGTCTCAGGCCGTTTCGAGCGCGGCGATGCCGTCGATGTCACAGATCCCGAAGGCCGCCTCGTCGCGCGCGGCGTCTCAGCTTACTCGTCGGACGATGCAGCGCGGCTGATTGGCAAGAAGTCGGATGAGTTCGAAGCTATCCTCGGCTATCGCGGCCGCCCCGCGCTGATCCACGTGGATGATCTGGTGCTGGTCTAATTAGGCTTGGGCGCGGCCGGTTTGGACGCCGGCTTGCTAGCAGGCTTTGCTGGCACGGCCTTGGCTTTCGCTTTCATGCCATCGACCGTTAGACCCCAGCCGGTGAAATCATCGATCACCTGCGGCTTTTTTTCCTGGACGGTCTTCAGGATCGTGTCGCCTGACTCGGTCTTGCCCTGTGCATAGGCAGCCAGCGCAGCGCCATAGAGCGAGCCGACCATCGAATGGTCGTAGGAATACGCCTTCGCATACATCTTGGCGGCATCCTCCCAGCGGCCCTGTCGCAGAGCGACCATGCCGGCAGAATCCATGACAGATGGATCGTCCGGGTTCAGCGCCAACGAGTCATCACAGTTCTGCTTCGCCGTCTTGAGTTCCTTGTTGGCGACCGCACGTGCCCAGCACTGCGCCGCCATGATGTGGCGCTCTTCCGGCACCAGCTTACGCGCCTCGTCGGCATCCTTGATGGCGCCGTCTAGGTCGGGCGTGTTGCTCTTGGCGTCCGAGCGATAGAACATGCCAATGCCGCGCACCTCGCCATAGTCGCGCGTACTTTCGGGCAGCGCCGCCAATTCCTTGTCGCACGCGGCGACGCGGTCGGCCGGCGTGAGCTGCATGTTCTGGCACTGCTTGATCTCGTTGTATTGCGGAATGACCTGAGCGCCTGCTCCGCCCGCGCCAAAGCCGATACCCAGCGCCATAAACACTGCAGACACATGCTGTTTCATGAGCTGTCCCTCGCCGTCCCGTGTCGTGCATCAAGCAGCCATGGTTCGGGAAATCGCGCAATAACCTACTGCTGAGTGCTCGCAGGCTTTGCAGACTTTGCGCGCATTTCGCCAGGCGTCAGGCCGTAGCCCTGGAATTCGCTTACTACGCCCGGATTGGCATTGATCGCCATCGATATGTCCGCGCGTCCCTCTTCCTCCCGCCCAAGGGCGAGGGAAGCCAGCCCGCGCCCGTAGAGCGATCCAATCATTTCACCCCGCAACGCGTAGGCCTGGTTGTAGTCGGCCCATGCGGCCTGCCACCGGGCTTCTCGGAGGTTGACGAGACCACGGCTGTCCCATACGCCCGCGTCTTCCCGGTTGAGACTTATCCCGCGATCGCAGGCCGCGCGGGCCACAACAAGATCACGATTGGCGACTGCGCGCGTCCAGCACTTAGCATTTTGCGCTGCGATATTCTCTTCATCCTCAGCCACGGCGGCATCGGCGTCGGCGATCGCTTCACCAAGCTTGTGGGTTGCTAGGTTGGCTTCTGATCGCTGGACCAACGCGGTTGCTCGCACCGAATGCGTCCATTCCGGGAGCGCCGCGAGTTGCCGCGTACAGGCATCGATGCGTTCGTCAGGTGTTTTCTGGACGTCTTCGCAGATCTTGGACTGTTCGATCCAGGCTTGCGCATGCGCGGGCGCGGCCATCATGACTGGCGCCGCCGCCACAATTCCAACCACAGCAATCCTGGCCATTGGCCATCCCTGCTCTTGGTGCTCGAGCAATAAGTGCAACACGGGTGGGAGGTAACTGGCAACCGGATTTCTCGGTTATGATTTGTTAGGCTGAGGGTTCCCGGTAAATCTTCGTTCTTGGCGACGATGAGGCCAACAACTGCGAACCGGCGTCATCTACCGCCTTGGCGGCATTGGCGAGCAGCACTATTCCCATAAACCCCGAAGGACAAAGAAGCTTTCCCGCGCCGCGCAGCGTTGATAGTAAGCGCGCCAGGAAAGGCCATTGATGACGATCCAGCTTCCCCTCGCCGCGCATGACGCCGCCCTCGCCGGGACGATGCTCGCCATGGGCGTTGCCGCGCGCGATGCGCAGGCGAAGGTCACGAAGGCTGGACCGGAAAAACGCACCGCTGCGCTGAAGGCGATCGCCGCCCGCATTCGAGGGGCGAAGCCTGCGATCCTGGCAGCCAACGAAAAGGATATGGCGGCGGGCAAGGCCAAAGGCCTTACGGGCGCGATGCTGGATCGGCTGGAGCTAAGCCCTGCCCGTATCGAAGCGATGGCCAAGGGCGTCGAGGATGTCGCCGCCCTGCCCGATCCGGTCGGCACGGTGCTGGCGTCCTGGACGCGGCCCAACGGCCTCGAGATTTCGCGCGTGCGCGGCCCCATCGGCGTGATCGGCATCATCTATGAAAGCCGGCCCAATGTGACGGCCGATGCCGCCGCCCTTTGCCTGCGCGCAGCCAACGCCGTGATCCTGCGCGGCGGATCGGAGAGCATCCATTCCAGCAGCGCCATCGCCGACGCGATCGGCCAGGGTCTTGCCGATGCCGGCCTGCCCGTCGAAGCGATCCAGCTGATCCGCACGCCAGATCGCGCAGCCGTCGGCCTGATGCTGACCGGCCTCAACGGCAAGCTCGACGTCCTAGTGCCTCGTGGCGGCAAGAGCCTTGTGGCCCGCGTGCAGGAGGAGGCGCGCGTGCCGGTGATCGGCCACCTCGAAGGCCTATGCCACACTTATGTTCACGAGAAGGCCGACCCGGCGAAGGCCGAAGCCATCATCGTCAACGGCAAGCTGCGTCGTGTAGGAGTCTGTGGCTCAACCGAGACGATGCTGATCGACGCTTCCATAGCGCCGAAACTTCTGCCGCGCCTCGCCGCTGCACTCGAAAAAGCCGGATGCAAACTGCGTGGCGATCAACGCGCGCGCGCGATCCATCCGATGAAGGCGGCGACGGAAGAGGACTGGACCACCGAATATCTCGCGCCGATCCTGTCGATCGCCGTGGTCGATAATCTCGACGGCGCAATGGCGCACATTGCGCGCTACGGTTCGCAGCACACGGAAAGCATCGTCACCGAAGATGATGCGGCTGCGGAACGGTTTCTCGCTGAGGTCGATAGCGCTATCGTCATGCGCAACGCCTCGACGCAGTTTGCCGATGGCGCCGAATTCGGCATGGGCGCGGAAATCGGTATCGCGACTGGCCGCATACATGCGCGCGGACCGGTCGGCGCGGAGCAGCTGACGATCTTCAAGTATGTCGTGCGAGGCGACGGCCAGATCCGACCGTAGCGAATTTCGTTTCGCACGCGCCGCGAGTTCCAGCGCGACATCGCGCGCACCTGTAACTGCGCGTCGCTAGGCAAGAATTGCCGCGCATTCGACTTTCCCCGCACGTCCAATCTCACTGTGTAGCGATCGTAATGTTTCCGCCACAGAACCGCCCGCTTCGACTCGGGTAATGCCGCCAAGGGTGATGTGGACGGGGTCGGGCACGCGCAGCTGAAGGGCACGCAGTGGAACAACCTAATGATCCGCCGGCGGGCGCACCGCCGACCGACGCCGCTGTACATGGCGGCTCTTTTTTTGGAATCCCTTATGGCTGGCCGCTTGGTCTCGCGATCGTAGGCCTGATCCTGTTCATGTGGATGGCCCGCCATCCCGTGCGCCAGGTGCTGTGGCAGGTGTTCTTTATTACCGGCCGCGTCTTCGGCCGCTGGGGCCTGTGGCTTGGCGAGCATGGCCGAAATGCGCGGATCATGACCAGCGAGAAGATTGCCTCTCATCGCGCCGACGAGCTTCAGGAAAAGCTGGTTGTCCTGGAAGACAGGCTGGGCCGCCGCGCCGAGAAACTGCCGAAAGAAACCGGCCCGATCATTGCGCGCCTGGATACCTCCACGCACGAGCTGGCGACGGCCGCCCATTCGCTGGCCGACATCAACCTTGAAGATGCAGCCGAACGCGCCTTCCGGGCCGCCCTGCCCTCAATGGAATCCGGTCGCGGCCTCAACAAGCTTGAGAAGAACATCGCGCAAAACACCGCACGTGCGATGAACGAGCGCCTGATGCCGGTGCGTCCCGCGCTCACTGCGCTCAAGACCGAAGGCCCGCGTATTCGGGATCTCTCGGAAAAGCTCAACAAGACGTGTGGCGAGTTCAACCAGGGCGTCGACCAGGTGAATAAGGCGTTCTCCGAGTTCGAGATGATCATGCACTCGGAAGATCGCATCAAGATCGCCTCGCGCGCCTCGATCGTCATTCCGTGGCTGATCGCATTGCTGATCACCGGCATCGCGCTCTCGGGGGTTTTCCTCAACTTCTTCCTGATTGAACGCCCCATGTCCGAGATCGTGGGCGAGGGATCGAAAATCGGCGGCGTTGGCCTTCCCGCCTTCGCGGCCCTGATCGTGATCTTCCTCGAATTCGTCGCCGGCGTCGTGCTGATGGATGCCCTGGGCTTCACCAAGCTCATCCCCGCTTTCAACAGCATGTCGGATGGCGGGCGCAGGATCCTTCTGATCGGAGCGCTAATCTTCCTGATCGCCTTCTCATTCCTCGAGGCGTTCCTGGCGATCGTGCGCGAGCAGATCATCGAACAGAATGCGGAAGTGTCGCGCATAGCTGTCGCCTCGATGGGACAGAACGGTCTCGACGCCGCAGCCCAGAACGCGCTTCAGAGTTCGGTGAAACCTGCGGTCGTGCTGGGCCTGCAGCTTCCCACACTAGCGCAGATCATTCTCGCCGTCGTGATCCCGTGGCTACTGGCGACCGCCGCGCTGCCGCTTGAGACCATTGTACGCAACTCCGTGTTCATGATCTCGATCGCGAGCAGCTATGCGATGATGACGCTGGCCTTCATCTGCAAGACGATCTCCGTTCTTCTCAAGAATGCGGGACTGTTCATCCTTTCCGTCTACGACCTCGTGATCTTCTTCCCGCTTTGGATTGAAAAGCGAGCCAAGGGACAAGGCGGCGGCGGAAGCCGCAGGCGCAAGGAGAAGGGCGAAGCCTCGGACGACGATGACCTGATGGCGCTCGACGAACCCGCCAACCAGAAGCCCAACCAGCCGCCGCGTCGCGAACGCGACAAGCGCGAGCGGGAGTTGCAACGCGCATGATCGGCAGACTTTGGCCAAAGGTGGGACAGACGGCGGCAGGGTTGTTTTTCGCGCTCGCCCTTTCGTGCTGCGGCCTGGTCACCTCCACCAATCGGTCGGTGTTCGTGGTGTTTGATGTTTCCGGCACTTATGTGAAGGCGGTTCCGGACGCCACCAAATACGCCAACCTGATGATCTCGCAGCTTCAGCCGGGCGATTGGCTGGGCGTAAGCCAGATTGCGGCATGTTCCTTCTCTGAGAAGGAGATCGTGCTGCAGCGCGAATTGCCTGAAACGCCAAGCCTGGCCTCCGCAGCCAAGCGCGAGCTATTTGCCCAACTTGCCGCCTATGCTGGTCAGGTGAAATCCGCGAAGTACACTGACATTCGTGGTGCCCTCGCCCAGGCGGCGTTCGAGTTGAAGCAGCGACCCGAAGCCGACCGGTATATCGTTCTGTTCTCCGACATGATCGAGGACCACGGCAAGACTTGCGACACGGCCAAGACGACGCTCGACCTCAAAGGCATTCATGTGATCGCGGCCAACGTGATCAAGTCGAACCCGGCCGATCCGGACAAGTACTTCGCCATGCTGAAAAAGTGGGAGCAGACTGTCACTGACGCTGGCGGCACATGGAACCTGGTCGCCTCGCCGGACCAGTTGCCGAAGCTTGTCGCGTCCAACTAGGCTGCGTCCTTGGAGGGGCGCGCATGAAGATTTCCATCGGTGCTATTGTTCTTGCCGCGGCATGCCTGTCCGCCTGTCAGCGGCCGACCGAGCTTGCTGACTCTCGCAACGCTGTCGGCAACGTGCCGGCGGCGCCGGCAGGGGCGCCGCCCATTCCACCGCCGAACACTGTCGCGCCGCCTGACGCCTTAGCGGTCCCCCCGCCGGGCGATGCCAGCGTCAGCGCCGACATCAAGACAGCCTTCCCCGACTACAAGCCGAAAACCACCGCCGACACCGTGACTGACTATCGTGCGGGGGTTGCAGGCGAGATCTCCGCCCTACCGCCGGTGAGCGACGCTGCGGGCCTCGCCACCGCCTTCGTCATATGGAAAGCCAAGGCTGCCGCCTCGCCAGGCGCGATGGAGGCTGGCGCTGTCCAGCTCGGCGCAGACCCGCAGGAGTACAAGCCGTCGGACGCAGAGCTTGTCGCCGCCGAGACCGGCGACCGGCTCTCGGCAGCCCTCAAGGGCGCGGACGAGGCGACCAAGGCAGCCGTGAGGACGGTTCTTGGCGATTCCCCCGAGGCGCGGGTCTATCGCCGCTTCGACTATCGCCACGTCGATGTGATGGGCTCGGGCCGCTACTTCTACGCCTCGCGCCCCAGGGAAGCTTCGCTGCCGGGCTGAGCCCTGCTTCCCTTGCGCCAAAATCACTTCATAGTCGCGGCATGCATCGCCGCCGCCCCTCTCCACACCTGCGTCTACCCAGCCTGGCCGGCGGCCTGGCCATCGGCATCATCGGCGGATCATTCGATCCCCCGCACGCCGGACATGCGCATGTGATCGCAACGGCGCGTCGCGCCCTGGGTCTCGACCGCGTGTGGGTATTCGTCGCCGCCGGGAATCCGCTGAAGAAAACACAAACGGCGTTTGTCGACCGGTACGCCGCCGCCCACCGGCGTCTTGCGGGCCCGCGCACTATCGTTTCGCCGCTCGAAGCCGATTATGACCTGCGGTACACGATCGACCTGCTGAGACGCCTCAAGCGTGCCGCCCCGCAGGCGCGTTTCGTCTGGATCATGGGGGGAGACAATTTGCGCGACTTCCACAAATGGAAGCGCTGGAAGGAAATCGCGAAACTGGTTCCGATCGCGGTCGTCTCTCGCCCCGGCGCGATGCCAAAGGCCGGCCTTTCACGTTTTGCCCGCATGTTTGGCGGCCAGCGCCTCGATCCGCGGGCGGCCGAAACGTTGAAGTGGAGGACGCCTCCAGCCTGGGTCTATATCGCTGCGCCGCTCGATCCGACTTCGTCCACGGAACTGCGTGCGCAGATGATGGTAGCGGCAATTCCGCCCATTTAGCGCGTCACGGAGGCGGCAATTTCGCCGACGAAAAGACCGTGTCTCTGCGTGTCGCAGCTTGCCACGGCCAGCGCCGCTACAATTACCGACATCAATGTGATGGCGAGCTTGGACATGATGCGCTCCTGTCGGTTGGAAAACTGATCAGAGCTTCCTGGCGAGCTCTTCGAGTTGCCGAGCGCAGATCGTCCAGCCGAGGACGAAACCCATCTGTTCGTGCTGCTTCTTGGCTTCCTCAGTCCAGTGCTTGGCCCTGGCGATGTATTTGGTCTTGCCGGCGCCGGCGTCCTCGAAGGTCACTTCCGCGACCATGAAAGGTGCGCCTTCCTTTGGAACCCAGTTGCCGATGAAGGCGTCGGTGAAGGAGAGTTTCCTGTTCGGCGCGACTTCCAGCCACTGGCCGGGGTTGGGCATGTCCTGGCCTTC
>DASZSI010000233.1:0-5127 GCA_035548775.1 Hyphomonadaceae bacterium | reverse complement strand
GTAGTCGACCGTGACGTTGAGCGCACCTGCAATGCCGCCCGAAATCTCGGCGCAGGCCAGCAACAGCGCCGCCCGCTCGATCGCCTTGAGGTCGCGACCAGGGAGCACCTGACTCGCAGAAATGCTGACGCCATCGAGGCTGATGCGAAAGCTGCGCTTGGTTTCGTCGATTACCGTCTCGCGAGCGATGGCGCCGGCCGACAGCTGATCGCGTGTGATAGCGACGAGTTGTGTCTGGCCGTGCAACTTCACGGACACGACAAATAGCTCAGCCACATCGGCGTCGAGCACGAAGCACTTGGCGCCCGACAGTGTCAGCGTATCGCCGAACTTCTGGAAGGTTGAGGTGACCGCCTCGAGATCCCAGTCCCCGTCTTCTTCGACCAGCCCCAGCGTTGCTACCTCGCCTGCAGCGATCTTCGGCAACCATTCCGCCTTCTGTTTATCACCGCCATTCGCCAGCAGGGCCTGCGCCGCCAGCGTCGTGGCGACCAGTGGCGACGGCGCGAGATGCCGGCCCAGCAATTCCACCACGGGCGCAACTTCCGACAATCCCAGCCCGACGCCGCCATGCGCCTCCGGGATCGAGATGCCGGGCCAGCCCAATTCAACCAAGCTGCTCCAAAAATCCTTGTCCATCTCCGGCTTCAGGATCATGGCGCGGATGCGAGCGATGGGCGCCGCCTCGCGCGCGAAGCTGGCCGCCTGGTCCAGCAGCATCGCCTGTTCTTCGGAAAGCTCGATATGGCTCATGGCTAGCTCTTCGGCAGGCCGAGCACGCGCTCGCCCACGATGTTGTTCTGGATCTGACTGGTGCCGCCGCCGATGGTCGAGGAGAAGGCGTTGAAATAAGATCGCTGCCACTTGCCGCCATCGACCGCGGCATCGCTCACATAACGCGCCCCGTTCGCCCCCTGCAACGCCAGTGCGAACTGGCACATGCGCCGCTTCAGCTCGCTGTTGCGCAGCTTGTTCGAAAGAGGAATGGCGTTCGGCCACTCATTGGTCAGCGCCTGCAACCTTGCCCGCTCGTTCATCAGCGAGTTCCCGCGAGACTCGATCAGGAACTGCACCAGCTGGTCGCGGATCAGCGGGTCCTCGATCGCCGGCTTCCCATTGCGCCGGGCGCGTCGCGCCAGCTCCACCACGTCGTGCACGTTCAGGTCCATGAAGGAGAGGCCGCCTGCCTGCCCGCCCGAAGCGCCGCGCTCGAAGGTCAGCGTGATCATGGCGATCTGCCAGCCCTGCCCCTCCTTGCCCATCAGGCAGCTGGCGGGGATGCGCGCATTGTCGAAATAAGTCTGGCAGAAGCCGTATTCACCGGTGAGCTTGCGGATCGGCTTGGGGTCGATGCCCTTCACCTTCATCGGCGACAGGAAAAAGCTCAGCCCGTCATACTTGCTCGGCCCCTGGTTCGATGTGCGCGCAAGCAGGATCATGTACTTCGCGTACATGCCGAGGCTGGTCCAGATTTTCGAGCCGTTGATGACATAGTCGTCGCCCTGCCGCTCGGCCTTGGTCGTCACCGAGCCGAGATCGGAGCCGTGGTCAGGCTCGGAGAACCCCTGGCACCAGATGTCTTCGGCGCTGAGGATGTTCTTGATGAAGCGCTGCTTGTCCTCATCCGTCCCCATCTGGAGGATCAGCGGCCCGGCCCAGTTGAGGCCGATCGTGTTGAGCACGAAGGGCACACGCTGGCGCGCCATCTCGTGCGTGGCGATGTCCTGGAAAGCCTGCGGCAGCCCGCCGCCGCCATAGGCCTTGGGCCACGCCATGCCGAGATAACCAGCCTCGTAGACCTTGCGCTGCCACGCACGCAGGAATTCGAACTGCTTGTCCGTGCCCACTTCCATGAAGGACTCGGGAAGCAGGAAGCCGGGATCGGCCGGCTTGTTGGCCTTCAGCCACGCTGCGACTTCCTTCCGGAAATCCTCGAGGTCCTGTGGCGTTGGGCTCATGCCGGTCTCCTGTCCCAACCGTTGTAGCCAAGCCTCCCGCGAACGGAAGGGCGAGCGCGGCCCTTCCCCTACGGCGTTCGATTACTTCGGCTTGAACGGACTTGATGGCAGGAACGCAGGCCGCTGGTCCGCGTTCGCCACGGCCTCGGTCAGGCGATCGAAGAAAGTGTTGAAATCCGCCGCCGCCTTGAAGTCGATCGGCTGGCCCATGTCGTCCTGCGGCCGGTGATAGCGAACCTGATACCACTCCCGATAACGCCGCTCCGCATCGGTTGCCGGGTCGAAGCCAAACACGAAATTCGTTGCCGGCACACCGATGCGGAGAAACGGAAAATGGTCCGTCCGCTGGTTGAGGTTCCGCTCGGGCTCCCGATCCTCCCGGATCTCGATACCCATCGGCTTGGCGACAGACCGCACCGTGTCGCCCAGCGTCGTATCGTTCACCGCGTGCATGGTGAGGATGCTCAGCGGGAACAACGGCCGCAACTGGTCGAGGTTGATCACCGCCGCGAGGTTCTCCTTCGGCACGGTCAGGTGTGTCGAAAACCAGTTGGAGCCGAGCAGCCCCTTCTCCTCGCCCGTATAGGCCGCAAACAGCACGCTCCGACGAAAGCCTTTTCCCTGCCGCTGCTCCGCCAGCCGGATCAGCGTCGCGACATAGGCCGCATCGTCAAACGCCCCGTTATAGAGCCCGTCCCCGTTCACCGGCTCGCCGAAGCCATACCCGTCCAGGTGCGCTGAGACGACGACAACCTCGTCCTTCAGCTTCGGATCCGTCCCCGGCAGCAACCCCAGCACATTGTCCGACGTCATCTCGCGCTTCGACAGCTTGAAGGTCGCCTGCATGCGCACCGGAAAATCAAAGCTCTTCAGCGGCCGTGACGCGGCGCCGTCGGCTAGAATGCCGGCCGCCCGATCCGCACCTACCAGGGTCGCCAGCTTCTCCGCGCTCAATCGCATCACCGCCAGCTTCGGATAGGCTGGCGGCGCTGCATCCTTGAAGGTGACCGTCCGCGCATACGCCTCCGGCCAGCGCGAGGGCTCTATCGTGAAGCCCGGATCGTCGACATTGATCAGGCCGGCCGCCCCTGCATCCGCCGCGGCCTTCATCCGGTCGCCCGCGCTGGTCATGCCGCGCCGGCGAGCGCCAAAGCAGACAGCAATCTTGCCAGCCATGTCCGCGCCCATCTCGGCGGCGGAACAATAGCCGCGAAAGCTCAGTTCCGCGTCCAGTCGCGGCGGCAACTCGTCCGTAGCCCGCACTGTGATGTCGTGCAGGAAGACCAGAGGCCGCACGGCGTTGTCGGCTGACTTGCCCGCGCCATAGACGCCAAAGCTTGTCCCCTCCTTCTCGACCCGCACTTCCTTCAACGGCAAGGTCTGCCGGAACCCGCCATTCTCGCCGGCGGCCTTTAGCCCCGCCGCTCGAAACCTGGCCTCCACCACCTTCGCCGCCCGCTCATACCCGGCAGACCCGGTGTCCCGCCCTTCCATGGCGTCCGAGGACAATTCGCCCGTAATCGCCCACCAGGCCCGCGTGCCTGCGTCGGTTCCAGGCGGCGGCGCAGGCACGGTCTGGCAGGAACCGGCGATCGCCGCCGCCGCGAACGCGCTCATCAATCGTCTCGTCGCCATCGTCGGACCCGTCCTGCTGGTTAAGGTCTAGCCTATCCCAGCCTCATTCGGGTTCGACAGAAATTCTGTGAATGGCCCGTCTCGCGACAGGACCTTGCGGCTGATCGCCATCTCGCGGGCCTCGTTGTCCGCGAAGGGGCAATCGACGGTCGCTGATTGCGCGGCGTGCAAGTTCCGGCCTTGCAACACCCTTTAGCGGCGGTTCACGGAAACCTCCCACCTTTTTTCGGCTCGGCTTTGAAATTCTGTTCCCTTCCTGCTAGGCGACGTTGAGCCTCTCTTTGGGGCTGCGCGTAAAGGGATGGCTACGCCGGATGACTGACGGACTTCCTCTGCCCCAGGGGCTCTATGACCCCCGCAACGAGCACGACGCCTGTGGCGTCGGCTTTGTGGCCAATTTCAAGGGCAAGAAGTCGAACAGCATCGTCACCCGAGGTCTCGAAATCCTGGTCAACCTCGACCACCGGGGCGCTGTGGGCGCGGACCCGTTGATGGGCGACGGCGCCGGCATCCTGATCCAGATTCCCGACCCCCTGATCCGCGACTGGGCAAAATCCCAGAATGTCGAACTGCCGCAGCCGGGCAGCTACGCCATAGCCATGTGCTTCCTCCCCCGCGACGAGGAAGCCCGCAATGTCGCGATGAAGCAGTTCGAGAACTTCCTCGCCAAGTCGAAGCAGAAACTGCTCGGCTGGCGCGATGTGCCGACCGACACACGCGGCCTCGGCGCGGCCGTCTTCGCCGGCATGCCGGTGATCAAGCAGGCCGTCATCGCCAAGGGTTCGCCCGCGATGGACCAGGATGCGTTCGAGCGGAAGCTGCTAGCCATCCGCAAGGAAACGCAGAACCCTCTGGCCGATGTCGCCCGCAAGAAAGACCTGCCCGGCCTCACCGAACTCTACATGCCGTCCCTGTCGACCCGCACTGTGGTCTACAAGGGCCTTCTGCTCGCCCACCAGGTCGGCACGTTCTACAAGGACCTCACCAACCCGCTTTGCGAAAGCGCTCTGGCGCTCGTCCACCAGCGCTTCTCCACCAACACCTTCCCGTCGTGGAAGCTGGCGCACCCTTATCGCTTCATCGCGCACAATGGCGAGATCAACACCGTCCGCGGCAACGTGAACTGGATGTATGCCCGCCGGCGTTCGATGGAGAGCCCGCTGCTCGGCGCCGATCTCGACAAGATGTGGCCGCTGATCCCGCACGGTCAGTCCGACACCGCGTGCCTCGACAACGCGCTCGAGCTCCTGGTCGCCGGTGGTTATCCACTCGCCCACGCGATGATGATGCTGATTCCGGAGGCGTGGGCCGGCAACCCGCTGATGGATCCCAAGCGCCGCGCCTTCTACGAATACCACGCGGCCCTGATGGAGCCGTGGGACGGCCCCGCCGCCATCGCCTTCACCGACGGCCGCCAGATCGGCGCCACGCTCGACCGTAACGGCCTGCGTCCCGCGCGCTTCATCGTCACCGATGACGATCTCGTCATTCTTGCTTCCGAAGCGGGCGTGCTGCCGGTGCCGGAAGAGAAGAT
>DASZSI010000232.1:0-4555 GCA_035548775.1 Hyphomonadaceae bacterium | reverse complement strand
TATTTTCCGCCGGCGTCCACCACGGGCAGCACCAGGGCGCTGGGATGTTCGGCGTCCATATAGATCGAATTGGTCGCCACGCGCGGCTTCAATTTGGCTGTGAAGGCCGGCGCCTCGCCGGTATTGGGGTTGATTTCGTATTTCGGCGACGAGCTGGACGAGATGTGCAGCGCGATCTTGTGGCCCTTGGCGAAGGTGATCGCCGTGTCCCACAGATCGATCGTCAGCTTGTCGGGCGCGTTAGGCTTCATGAGCTCGACCTGGTCTGCCATGAAGCCGTGGCGGTAGCGCGTGCGGATCGGCGCGTCGAGCACGATCGCCTCGTAGCCGTCCGGATAGACATCGACCAGCTTGGCCATGAAATCGGTGTCGAGCCCATCTGTCGCGCCATAGAGTTCGACCGTCACATTGCCGGCGATCGCGACGGGCCGATCGAGCGGGGCCGTTTCGAAGCGCAGATAATCCGGGCGCGCGGGGATTTCGCGCTGATCCTTCGGCCCCGCCGGCGCCAGGAGATTGGCGCCGCCTACTGTCGGCACGGGGTGGGCCGGATCGAATTTATAGGAGATTTTCTGAGGCTTCGCCGAGGCCGGCGCGTCCAGCGTCAGCGTTTTTGCGGGCGTCAGGTAAAAGCGCGTCTTGCGGCTGGCGGGCGGCCAATTATCGGCGTGCAGCACGCGCACGTCGGGCGAGGCCGGCTGGCCCTTTTCGCCCGCGCCCATCATGAAATAGGTGACGGGCGGCTCCTTCATGATGCCGTTGTCGACGCCCTTCAGCCAGTAATCCCACCAGCGCATTTCGTTGGGCGATCCGCCGAGCGAACCACCTTGCGGATACTCCATGTCGCCCGACAGGTTGCCGTGGCCGAACGGACCCATCTCGAGTTTCTGGTTGCCGCGTGCTCCGTCCGCGCCCTCGTGCTGCAGGTACATGAAGTTGCGCACGTTGCCTTCGTTGAAGATGTCGTACCATCCGCCCAGCGAATAGACCGGGATGTTGATGTACTTGCGCTGGTCGGCAATTTCGGTGCGATCCCAATAGGACGAGGCGGGATAGTTGATCGCGTTCTGCTGGATCACATCCTCCGCTATGCCCTGCCCGCGCGACCAGTCGCCTGAGTCCTTCTGCTTGAACGCGCCGCCGATGTAGGAACCGGTGAGACGCGTCGACGGCGTCACGATCGAGAACGCGGCTTTCAGGTGCGGCGGCTTCATCGTGGCGGCCAGCATGGTGGTGTAGCCCATCGCGCTTGCGCCCATGATGCCGATCTTGCCGTTGCACCAAGGCTGCTTGGCCATCCACTCGACGGTGTCGTAGCCGTCGAACGCGTCGTTGATGAAGGCCTGGTAGAAGCCTTCCGAGCGTCCCTTCCCGCGCACGTCCTGCACCATGTAGGCGATGCCATCGTCCGTGTATTTCTTCATCTGCGCCGGGTTGGCGAACATCGCGTCCTTGCCGTAGGGCGTGCGCTGCACGATGCACGGGAACGGACCCTTGCCTGCAGGAACATAGAGGTTGCCGGCGAGCTTCACCTTGTCGCGCATCTCGGCCATCACCTCGGTCGCGCCCGCCGCCACCTTGATCGGCGCCGTCGCCGCGCTTTGTCCCGCCGCCGGCGCCGTCTGCTGCGCGGCAGCGATCCCCGCCACGCCCAGCGCCAGGATGGACGCGCCTGCCAGCGCCGCCTTCACGATGATCCGCATTGATCTCTCCCTCGCACCGCCCGTCTTCCGCAGGCAGCTTTTGCGCAGCATCGGTCCGGGTTTTCGCCGGGTCAATATGGGCGACCTCCCGCCGCCTTCCCATGACACAAACCGCATGCGATTCTGCGCCCATGGATTTCCCGTCTCCCACCACGCTGGCCATTCCGGTCTTCATCATCACCGTCGTGCTCGAATGGTGGCTGGTGAAGGCGGGACGGCTCAACGGCCGCTACGACACCAAGGACGCGCTGGTCTCGCTCGCCATGGGCCTCGGCTCGGTCGTCGTCGACACCCTGCTCGCCGGCGTCGGCCTCTGGATGCTGATGCTGTTCTGGCCGTATCGCCTGTTCGAGGTTCCAGTGACGTGGTGGAGCTTCCTGCTCGTCTTTGTCGGCTACGATTTCATATATTACTGGAAGCACCGCTTTGCGCACACCGTGCGCTGGTTCTGGGCCGAGCACGTCACGCACCACTCAAGCGAGCACTACAATCTCACCACCGCGCTCCGCCAACCCTGGTTCGGGCCGCTCACCGGCCTCATCCTGATCTCCGCGCCGCTGGTGATGTTAGGCTTCCATCCGGCGTTCATCGCGTTCTCGGGCGGGGTGAACCTGCTCTACCAGTACTGGATCCACACCGAAGCGATCGGGCGCATGCCGGGCTGGTTCGAGTGGCTGCTCAACAGCCCGAGCAATCACCGCGTCCACCACGCCACCAACCCGCGCTATCTCGACGCCAACTTCGCCGGCGTCTTCATGATCTGGGACCGCATGTTCGGCAGCTATGTGCCCGAACTCGACTCGGACAAGCCGGTCTACGGCACGGTGAAGCCGCTCGGGAAATTCAATCCCGTCATCGTCGCCTATCACGAGCTCTTCGCAATTCTCGCCGACTGCTGGCGCGATGGCCCGCGCCCGTGGCGCTGGATCGGCCGCTTCGCCGCCGCGCCGGGCTGGTCGCCCACGGGAGACCATATGCGCTCGAAGGAATTGAAAGCCGCGTACATCGCCGCGCATCCGGACCAGGCCGGCACGCCCGGCCTGCCCCCGAAACCGGCAAAGGCCAAGCCCACGCCCGCTCCTGTGCCGGCGGAATAGATCTCGCGCAGCTCTGTCTGAATTGCCCCCGTTACATCCGCTTCGGCGGCCTGATAGAACACGCCGCGGGATTTGGCCGGGGGGTCTGATCGTCCGGGGATTTCATGGCCGACATCTTCATCTCCTACCGCCGTGAAGACCGGCGCCATGCCGAGCAGCTGGCCAACGCCTTCATCGATGATGGCCTTGAAGTGTGGTGGGACGGCAGTCTCGAAGCCGGCGAAACCTACGACGAGAAGATCCAGACGCTCCTGCAATCCGCGAAAGCCGTCGTCATCCTGTGGTCGCCCGCCGCTGTCGAAAGCGACTGGGTGCGCTCGGAAGGTTCGGTCGGACGCGAACGCGGCGTGCTGGTGCCGGTGATGATCAAGAAGGTCGAGATTCCGGTTCCCTTCAATCTCATCCACACCGCCAACCTCACGAAATGGGACGGCGACCGCACCGACCCGGACTATGTCGGCGTGCTCAAGCGGGTGAAGGAGCTTTCGAGCAAGCAGAACGTAAAGCCGCTCAAGCCTGCAACGCCGCGCGCCATGCGTCGCATGTGGACGGCCATCGCCGCCGCCGTCGTCATCGCAATCGGCGGGGCCAGCCTCTGGTTCTTCAAGCCGTGGGAAGCCGTCATCGCGGCCAACGATCCCGTCGTGAAGGCAAAGGCAAAACGCGACGCCGCGTTGAAGGAGCTTGCCGCCACCGGCCTCCTGCCCACCGATCTCGATCTCTACGACTGGCGCCAGATCGCGCGCGAGCGTTTCAATCCCGCCAACTACGACACCCTGCGCAAGCAAGCCGACGCCGGCAACGCGCCTGCCCAGGCCGTGCTCTGCGCCGTCAGCTATTGGGGCGTGCGCGGACACGAACCCGACGACGACCTCGCCTGGAAAATGTGCCGCGCGTCCGCCGAAGCCAACGAGCCCGCCGGCCAGGTCTATTACTCTGTCCTCCTGACCGACCGCGCCACCGCCGCTCCGGATGAAGATCACAAGCGCGTGGACCTCGCCGCGGCGGCGGCCGAAGTGAAGAAAGCCTCCGACCAGGGCTTCCCGCGCGGCATTCTCGACTATGGCTATCGCCTGGAAACCGGCGAGGGCGGCGTGGTCGTCGATCTCCAGAAGGCGCTCGACCACTACAACCTGGCCAAGGCCAAGGGCCTCGCCATCGCCGACCTCGCCATCGGCGAACTCTACCTCCGCCAGACGATCGAAAACTCCACCGACCAGGACGCGTTCGCCCACATCAAGGCGGCCGCCGACAAGGGCGAGCCGAACGCCGTCTATCGCCTGGCCCAGCTCTACCATGATGGCCGCGGCACGAAGAAGGATCTGAAGGCGTCGCTCGCGCTCTACCAGCAGGCCGAGAAATACGACAACGCCGACATGGCGATGCGCGCGCACAACATGGTCACCGCCGTCCAGCAGGAAATCGACCAGGCCGCACAAGAACCCCCGCCGAATTAGCGAACCTTGAATCCAAAAGCCTCCGCCTCCTGACACCGAGCAAGCTCGCCCAACAGGGTTCCTCCCCCTGGAAGTGTCAGGCGGGGGCGAGAGGCAAGCACGCAAGGCTCAGTCCGGAACCGATCCTACCTGTCTGGAAGCGTGAACTCGTTCACGCGTCCCCGGCGGAGGCCGGGGTCCAGTCCCAGCAGGAAGCGCGCGCAAGCGCTCGGCTGGGCTTGTCTTGCAATAGGGGTTTCGTCGGGCTCCGCCCGGCTTTTTCCTGCGGCTGGACCCCGGCCTCCGCCGGGGACGCGTA
>DASZSI010000231.1:0-2082 GCA_035548775.1 Hyphomonadaceae bacterium | reverse complement strand
ATCCTGCAGGCCGGTCGCGCCGCCGAGCATCCTCGCGCTGCGAAGTAGCCGGCTTATCGCGCAGGCGGGCCGGCGAATATTTCCCAGAACTGGGCGGTCGTATTGGCGTGGGGAAAAGGAGAGTCCGGCGTCGGGACGCCGAGAAAACGGCAGAGCGGCGCCCAGCCCTCGGCGACGTCAAACACCAGCAGCCGGCCGGCCGGGATCACCGCGCGCACATCCGCGATGCGTTTTCGGTACGCCGCCACAGCAACCTCCCGATCTGTCCAGGCGTTATTGAAGGTCTGCCGGCAGATCATCTCGTTCGCGGCCTCGCACATAGCCCTCACATGCGGCGGAAGCGGCATCGCCTCGTACTCGCTCATGAACTTCCCGATTGTCGCCGAGAAACTCTTCCACCACGCTTCTTCCGGACGAACGCTGAGCACCACTTTTGCGTCGGGATAGGCGGAGGCAAGTTCGCGCCAGACATGCGCGCCGGGCCAGTCGACCTGCGATTCAAAGCCGGCGAACACCTTGGCCCAATCCGCGTGGCCCTTAGCCGCAACGGTCTGCCAGTATGGAACCTGGGCCGGGTTTCCAAACACTTCTTCCATGTGATGGCATGGGCCAAACCCGAGTTGTTCCAGCGCCTGCTTCAGGGACATGGTCCCTGTCCGGCCAAAACCTGGCCCTATCACCTTCAACGTCATCAACGCCTCTCAACGCTTTGAGTCTCTGCAGTATGCGCCGGCATTGGCGAATTTTTGCGATAAGCAGGCCTAAGCCTTCGAGCTTGGGCGGGCTGTTACGCGTTCGTGCCAGGCCTTCACATTTTTCATGTCATCCGGGACCTTGAGGCCGATCCAGTCGGCGAAGTCGATGATGGTGAGAAGGCAGATGTCCGCGATCGTGAAATAGTCGTCGGCAACAAATGTCCGGCCGCTTAGTTCCTTGTCGAGCCATTTGAGGGCGGTTTCAAAATTGGCGCGGTTGGATTCACCGAACTCCTTGTGCTGAACCTTTACGACCCGGGCGGTGAGCGGGTGGGCGTGGATCCAGTACATTCCCACTGGATTGCCGATGCGCAGTTCCACACGGCGCGTCCACTGGTCGATAAAGGCCGTGTCCTTGGCGCTGCGGCCGAACATTGGCGGCTCGGGGAAGAGGCTTTCGAGGTAGCGACAGATCGAGACGGTCTCCGAAAGGAAACTGCCGTCGTCCAGTTCCAGCACGGGAACCTGGCCCAGCGAGTTGCGGGCGAAATGTTCGGGCGTCTTTATCTCGCCCTTGAAGATGTCGAGGTTGACCAGTTCGACAGCGCTTGCCGCCTTTGGGCCCTTCTCGGCCAGGAAGATGCGCACGCGGCGCGGGTTCGGCGCCGGCAGAGGCGCATTGTAGAGTTTCATGTGTGGCTCCCCGTCGAGACTGTCTGATACCACAGCGAACGGGCATTCATGGCAAGCCGGCAGTTGCCGAATTGACGGACGGGGGTATCAGGAGGACGGGCGGCAGGATGGGAGCAGGCGAATGAAGCGGGCGTTGTGGTTGACCGGATGTTTGCTGGCGGCAGGAACTGTTCCTCTGGCTAACGCGCAGCCGGCGGCGCCTTTTGTCGCCAACGGCAAGTCGCTGCGCGAAATCTATGAATCCCTGCACAGGAACCCTGAGCTCTCGCTGCAGGAGAAGAACTCCTCGGCGATCCTTGCGGATGAGATGAAGCGGCTGGGGTTCACCGTAACGACCGGCATCGGGGATGCGTGGGTGAAGGCTCGCGCTATGAAGGACTACGGCAAACTCCAGGATGGCGTGGGCGGCTATGGCGTCATCGCGGTGATGAACAACGGGCCTGGCCCGGTCCTGATGGTGCGGACGGACATGGATGCGCTGCCGGTCGTCGAAAAGACCGGGCTGCCCTATGCCTCGACGCTGAAGGACATCGCGTGGAGCGGGGAAGAAACCGGCGTGATGCATGCATGCGGTCACGACATCCACATGACGGTCTGGCTTGGCACTGCGCGTGAGCTGGCGGCGCACAAATCCGACTGGAAAGGCACGCTGGTGATGATCGCCCAGCCGGCGGAGGAGATCGGCCTCGGCGCC
>DASZSI010000230.1:0-15890 GCA_035548775.1 Hyphomonadaceae bacterium | reverse complement strand
GGATCTGGAAGGTTCCACGCGCAGAGGCATCGCCCGGTTCGCCCCGAACCTGGGCTTGGGTCAGCTCGACGACATGAGAGCGGAGATTGACCTCTCCCCGTGCGGAGGCGGTGTAGCGGGCGGGCTTGAGCGAACCCAAAGGCGTGATGCGGCCCCCTTCGATGATCGCCCCCGGCGCCTCCCAGTAGATCGACATGCCGGACTTGCCGACCGTGATCGGGGTCGCAACCCTGCCAGCGGCGCCCGACGGCCAGGTGATATCGGTCGCGGTTGCATTGCCCTTCAGCTCGAAGTCGAGCGGTGCCTTCACTTGGAGATCGCCCGAGACGTCAACTTTCCCGGTCAGCGGCGCGGCAAGCCGGCCAAGGTCGAGGCCCGTTGCCGTGACCTTGGGCGCGCCGATCAGGGCGAAGGTTTCGAAATTCGCCGCTCCCGCCACCGCCACATCGCCAGCGGGCGCCGTAACGCGCAGCGACAGCGGAGCGTTCGACATCCTGGCGAGATTGGTTTCGGCCGAGACTTTCAGATCGCCGCCGCCCCGGCTGGCAATCACATCCAGCAGCGGCCATTTGGCGGCTGCGATGGCCGCGTCGAGTTTCGCAGCGTCGCCGTCGCGCAAGACACTGACGTCGGCAATAGGTTCGCCATCGAATGCGAGGTGAAGGCCGCCCTGGAAATTCCTGAGATTGCCGTCGACCGTGCCCTCCAGCATCACGGCCTCGCCCTCTGGCGATTGCGCGAGCAGGGCGACCAGGCCGCCGGCCGGACCGCCGATGATGGCATGTCCCTTCAGGCTGTCGGGCGACCATTCCGAAGTGATGTCGATGCGGTCCGCCGGCCCCGAGATCGGCGTGACCGACAGCTTGGCAAAGCCGTCGCCGTTGCGGCCGCGTGCGGCCCCGCCGGCGATGCGGTATGCAGCGTTGGGTTTCACCAGCGTCTCGGCGAGATGCAGCTCGTCGATCACGACACTGTCCAGCTTGATGCCGATATCGGGCGGCGGGTTCTTGTCGTTGTCCGGCGTGGTGTGCGGCGTACGAAGCACGTCGACGGAATGAATCTGGATGGCGTGGATTTCGAGCTCCCCGCCGAACAGCTTTTCAGGCGTCCACTCGATGCGGGCGTCCTTGGCGCGCAGCCAGATGCCGTCGTCGTCCACCAGCGCGATGTCGGCGAGGGTTGCTGCGGTGAGCGGATCCCCCTTCAGTCCTGAAATGCGGATGGTGCCGAGCGGCCCGATCTTCCGGCCGTCGATCTGGCTCACGATAAAGCCGCGGCCGCCGTCGCTGGTGATCCAGTAGCGCAGCGCGACGCCGGCAGCGACCAGTGCCAGCGTCGCCACAACCACGCCGATCGCGATTCGCGCCCACAGCGGAATTCTCCGGCGCTTGCGCGGCGGCTTGGGTGGTTGTGCGCTGGTGTTCGCGGTTTCCATCAGAACGCCTGTCCGATGGAAATATAGATCTGGAAGTCGGCGTCTCCCGGCTCCTTGTTCAGCGGGAAGGCGATGTCTGCGCGCAGCGGTCCGAAGCCGGCATAGTACCGCACGCCGAAACCCACGCCGAGACGCATCGCATCGATCGGCGGCTCGACGTTCGAACCAGCCGCGCCTGCATCGAGAAAGGCGACATAACCCAGGCTGTTGCTGGCCCGGTATCGCAGCTCGCCCGAGACTTCGACTAGCGAGCGGCCGCCGATCAGTACGCCATCGGCGTCGCGCGGAGACAGTGATTGGTAGTCATAACCGCGCACCGATCCGCCGCCGCCCGCGAAGAACAGCCGGTCGGGCGGCGCGCCATTGGCGCCGGCGATGGTTCCGATCTTGCCGCGCAGCGCGCCCACCAGCTTGTCGCTGCCGAGGTCCGCATAGATCGAGGCTTCGCCGGTGATCTTGGCAAACCCGATATTCGTGTCGCCGAACGTTATGCCGGGCTCGATTGCCAGGCGCGCCCGCACGCCGTTCACCGGATCGAGTATGTCGCGCACCCCGACATACTCAGCCGTCGCGGTGCTGGAGAGCGTGTAGACATCGCGCCGACCCGTGCCGAGCAGTTTGGCCTGCGCATCGAGGATGCTGGCATAACCGGCTTCGAGGCCCAGCGATCCGCGCATGCGCGGCGTCAGCTGTTCCTGCAGGGTGGCGCTGACGCTTCCGCCGGTCTGGTCGAAGGCGTCGGTTTCAAGATCTTCGACCTTGGCGTCCAGCTTCAGGTTGCGGCCATACCGACCGATATTCGGGCGGACATAGGAGGTATCGAGGATGCTCTGCAGCGTCGCAACCTGCGCGCTGACCTTCACCGAATCGCCCCAGCCGGTGAAGTTGCGCAGCTCCCACGATCCATCGACGCCGTAGCCGTCGCTGGTCGAGACCGACGCGCCCGCCGTGATCGTGCGGCGCTTGCGTTCCTTCACCTCGACATCGACGTCGCGCGAGGAAAGCCCGTTGTCCAGCGGCTGGCCGGCGTCGTCGAGGCGGACGGCGGCCGTATCGAACAGGCCGGTCTCGGCCAGACGCGCGCGGAATTCATCGAGCTTCTCGGTCTGATAGCGCTCATTGTCCTTCCACGGTTTGAGGTCGAGGACGAACTGCTCTCGCGTGCGGTCGAGGCCCGAGATGTTGATCTTGCCGAACGAGGCGCGCAGTCCGGGCTGCACCTTGAAGGTCAGCTCGATCGTATGTTGGCGGCCATCGGCCAGCACGTCGACCGGTTCCTGCTTGGCGTCCGGATAGCCCGCAGCCTTGAGGCGCTTGATGATCGCATCGCCGGTCTCGATCACCGGCTGGGCGCGCGCCGGCACTCCTGCCTCAAGCGGCGCCAGCAGGGTGTCGATCTCCTTCGTCGTCAGCGCATCGGGCTCGGCGCCGGAGTATTCGATCTTGCGCGAGGCGTAGGTGAACAGGGGGCCGGCGACGACGTGGACCTGGCGTTTGAACGTGTTCTCGCCGTCGGCGGAATACTCGACCTCGGCCTGGTAGTACCCTTCGGACTCGAGGAAAGCCTTCACGACATCGACGGCGCGCTGGGCCTGGCGCTGGGCTTCAAACAGCGTCGTGGGTTCCGGCTCCTCGCGTTGAAGCCGCTTGAGATCGTCGCTGAGGGCCGGGGGAATCCCATCGACTGGAACGCGCCCGGCCTGGGCGAAGGCGGCTGGGGCGAGGGGCGAGGCGAGGCAGGCGAGCGCAATCACCAGACCCGCAAGGGTCTTGCCGAAAAGCCTCATCCGGGGCGGGCCAATGTCTGGTCTGCCGAACGCCATTCACGCACTCAACACTTGCCGCAGCGCTCGCGGCCCAATTGCGAAGCAAGCATCAAGCCGCGTCTTTCTCGTGGCGTGTCGACGATTCACCAAGAAATCGCAGGACCTTGAAGCGCCAGTCGCCAGAAAGATCAGGCCGCGGCGAAATAGCTGGCCAGCAGGCGGTAATATACCCGGCAAAGCGTTTCGATTTCGTCGACCGCTATGCACTCGTCCACCTTGTGCGCCATCTCGTTTCTTACGCCGAGTTCAGCAACTGGGCAGACGTCCTTGATGTAGCGCGCATCCGAGGTTCCGCCACCCGTGGTGAGCTGGGCGCTGCGGCCGGTCTCGGCCTTCACCGCCGCCTGGATCAGGTCGGTCAGTTTCCCGGGCTTGGTGTAGAACGCCTCGCCCGACACGCGCATGTCGGTTTCAAGGCGGACGCCGTGGCTGGTAGTGCCGATCAGCTGGGTAATACGCTGCATCAGGTCATCGCCCTTGTGGTTGGGATTGAACCTGATGTTGAACTTGGCTGCGGCCTGCGCCGGTATGACGTTGTGCGCGGCGTTGCCGACATCGATCGTGGTGACTTCGAGGTTGGACGGCTGGAAGCCCGGGCTGCCAGTGTCGAGGGTCATGCCGCGAAGTTTCTGCAAGGCGTCGAGCAGCACCGGCACCGGGTTGGCGGATTTCTCCGGGTAGGCCACATGGCCTTGGCGGCCGACGGCGCGGATGAAGCCGTTGAGCGAGCCGCGCCGGCCGTTCTTCACGATGTCGCCAAGCGCGTCTTCGGAGGTCGGTTCTCCGACGATGCAGTGATCGATCTTTTCGCCATCGGCGATGACCGCGGGCAAGAGGCGCCGCGTGCCATAGAGCCCGGGCCCCTCTTCATCGCCAGTGATCAGAAGGGAAATTGAACCTTTGGGCGCCCCGTGGTCACGCAGATAGCGCCCGGCGGCGACAGCAAAGGCGGCGATCGCCGTCTTCATGTCACACGCTCCCCGGCCATAAAGTATCCCGCCCTTGATCTCGGCGCCGAAGGGATCGGTGGTCCAGCCGGCCGTGTCGCCGACCGGCACGACGTCCGTATGGCCCGCGAAACAGAAATTCGGCTGCGCCGTCCCCAGGCGCGCCCAGAGATTGTCCACGCCCTCGAAATGATAGCGCTTGGTCCGAAAGCCGATGGATTCCAATGCGGTCGCCAGAACGTCCTGCGCGCCGTCATGGCAAGGGTTCACCGTGGGCTGTCGGATCAGGGCCTGGGAGAAGGCGACGGGATCGTCTGGAAGCTCGGTCATGGCCGGGGTTTAGACCCGGGCAGCGCTGGGGGACAAGCTCATGCGCCAGTTCGCTCGCGGGGCGACTTAACCGGTCATACTTGCAGTGTGCCGCGCCGGGCCGGTATGACCTGTGAGTAGAACTTGCGAGAAAGGCCTCAACCAGCGGGGCAGGTCGGCAGACGGGCAGCCATATGGGTAGTCCCAACACCTTCCGCGACGCATTCGGGCGCGGCTCTGCCCCGGTCCAGGGGTTGGGCGCCGCCCGGCCGGATCATTTCAAGCCGCAGCGGGATCAGCTCCCGAAAAAAGCCGACGCTTTTGCCGGGACAGGCAAGGCCGCTCCCTCAAGCGGCTTCTACAATCCGTTCGCAGCCCCGGCCCGATCACGGCAGGCAGCGCCCAGCGCCGAAACACCGCTTCCGGTCAAGATTGATCCGCCAAAGCCTCAACCGAAGATCGAGCCGGCAATAGCCGACGCCCCGGCAGCGGCATTGCCGCCGGCGCCGGAAACCGAGGCGAAGACTCCATCCGTGAAGGCCAAGACCTCGACCGGCATCAAAGTCCGGCCGTTCACAGTGGTGGCTTCCGCGCCCCTGCCGGAATTGAAGCAGGCCAGGCCTCTCGACCTGCGTCGCGACAGAGCCGCGGGCAAATCATCCTCCCTGGTTCTGGTCTCGACCACTCCCCTGGTGACCGCGATGGCGGACGAGCCAAAGCCCGCCTCGCCGGGCGGTGGAGACGGCGGCGTCGATGCACCGGTGCTTGATCGGCCGAAGACCGATCCGAAACCTTCTCCAAGACCAAAGGCTGAGAAGCCTGCGCCGAAACCAAAGGTGGAAAAGACCGGCGGCGGTGGTTCGGGTGGCGGCTCCGGTGGATCGGGGGGCGGACCAGGCGGATCGGGCGGCGGCGCCAAACCTGCGGCGCTAAAAATTCCCGATCACAAGGATCGTGTTCTCAACCAGGACGACCTGATGGGCGTGGCGATCGTAATCGCGCTACTGCTCCTCCTTGCGATGTATCTTTTCCGGGGTGGTCCTGCACAGGCGCCTGCCGTGAGCCCGATCGTGTCGACACAGTTTGCGGCTGCGCCCCCGCCGCCGCCTGTCGTAACGCCGCCGCCTGATCCGTTCGGCGACAAGCCGGTCGACCTGACGCCGAAGTCCGCGCCGCCTCCGGAAGCTGCGGCCGCGCCCCCGCCCGCGATCAAGGCGCCGCCTGATCTTGAGATGCATGCCTTCTTTTGCACGGCGAAGAGCGACCTGACGGCCGTGAGCCGCAAGGCGCTGGAAAAGCAGATCAAGGAATACGCGTCCTATTTCTCGGGCAAGGAACTGATCGTGACCGGTTACGCCGACACGCGCGGCGCGATCGACTACAACAACGTGCTGGGCGGCATGCGCGCGAGCACGGTCGCTGAATTCCTGAAGTCCCGGAACCTCAAGATCGTGGAAACGACCGGCATCGGCGAGCTTTCCGGGTTGGAAGACAATCAGAATTGCTCGAACCAGCGTCGCGTGGACATCTCAGTGGCCGGCGAGACCGCCGAGCCGCCAAGCCGCGACTGCACGCCGCCGAAGGACGAGGAAGAACTCGCCTGCGGGTGAGCTGCGCCTTTCCGGATGACATCTGGGTGAATTGACGCCGGGGCGAGTTCTACGGCCCGGATGCGGCGGCACGGGATATTTGAAGCCTGCGGCGCGGGCGGCTAAGCTCCGGCAAAAGACTACCGGAGGAAACAATGCCAGCGGATACCGCCCAGACGGCGCCAACCAAGCTGCCGCCGTTCAAACGGCTTCCCTTCAAGGCCCCGCAAATCGAGGTGAAGCGCACCAATGCTGCGATCTACCTGATCTCGCGGCTGCCGATGGGCGATGCGCCGCGCTCGATTCCGCACTTGCTGGACGAAAAGGCGGCCGAGCATCCAGAGCGGCCCTGGCTGAAACAGCGCGAGCCCAACCACGGTCCATGGCGGACTGTCACTTATGGTGAGGGCGCGCGGATCACCCGCTCACTGGCGCAGGCGCTGATCGATCGTGGGCTTGGGCCGGACGCCCCGCTCCTGATCCTGTCCGGCAATTCGATCGAGCACGCGTTGATGTCGCTTGCCGCCCAGCGCATCGGTGCGCCGGCAACGCCGATATCGCCAGCTTATTCGACCCTGTCGACCGACTTTGCCAAGCTCAAGCACTGCTTCGGCGCCGTGAAACCGAAGGCGATCTTCGTGCAGACGATGGACCCGTTCCGCAAGGCACTGGCGCAATTGCCGCTCGAAGGCGTGGCGGTGATTTCAGCGGACGGCTCGCCTGGCTCGGAAAGCTTTTCAGACCTGGCCAAGACGCCGCCGACGTCCGTGGTCGACACCGCGATGGACTGGCTGGGGCCGGACTCCGTCGGCAAATACCTCTTCACGTCCGGCTCGACCGGCATGCCCAAGCCGACGCCGCAATCGCAGGGTCAGATGACGGCGCAGATCGCCTGCGCCCGCGGGATCGACGAACCTGATCCCGATGCGGATCCGAACGAGATACTGCAGAATCTCGACTGGATGCCGTGGAGCCACATTTCCGGGGGCAATGTGAACTTCAACGGCTGCATCTCGCGCGGCGGCGCCTATCACATCGACGAGGGCAGGCCGGCGCCCGGCCTATTCCAGACCACGATGAAGAACGCAGCCGAAATCCGCCCGCAGTATTTCGGCTCTGCCCCGATCGCCTACGCCATGCTGGCCGAGGCGATGGAACAGGATCCGGACTTCCGGGACGCCTTTTTCAGCCGGATGAAATACATGGTCTATGGCGGCGCCACGCTATCGGACGACCTCTATGATCGCATCCAGGCGTTGGCGATTGCGTCAACCGGCATGCGCATTCCGCTCACCACCATGTATGGCGCGACCGAAACCCAGGGCGTCACCATGGTGCACTGGCAGCTCGAGCGGGTCGGCATGGTCGGCCTGCCGCTTCCGGGCCTCACGCTGAAGCTGGTGCCGGCGGGCTCCAAGATGGAAGTGCGCGTGAAAGGCCCGACCGTGATGAAGGGCTATCACAACCTGCCGGAAAAGAACGCGCAGGCCTTCGACGACGAAGGCTATTACTGCCTCGGCGACGCCGTGCGTTTCTTTGATCCGGATCATCCGGAAAAAGGCCTCGTCTTCGACGGCCGTGTGACCGAGGACTTCAAGCTCAACTCCGGAACCTGGGTGTCGGTCGGCACGCTGCGGCCGGACATCGTGGCTGCATGCGCGCCGCTGGTGGCGGATGCCGTGGTGTGCGGCCAGGACAAGGCTTTCGTCGGCGTCCTGCTATGGCCATCGCCTGCGGGAATGAAGGCGGCGATGGACGCCAATGGCGGCGATCAGGCGAAGGCATTCGCCCAACTCACCTCGGACATCGCGGCCAAGCTCAAAACCTTCAACGCGACGCAGGGCGGCTCCTCCCGCCGGGTCGGCCGCTTCAAGGTGCTTACCACACCGCCGTCGATGGATGCCGGCGAGATCACCGACAAGGGCTATGTGAACCAGCGCGTCGCGCAGGATCACCGCGCCGCGGATGTCGCAGCCCTGTTCACGCCCGAGCCGGGACCCGGAGTGGTGCAGGTCTAGCCAAACCGCCAGTGTAACTGGCCTTTGGCAGGCGGGCTTCCGCTCGATATAAGCGCGCGCTTGTGTTGGAGGGACCCATGGACGAAGGGGATTCAACCGAAATCACACAGCGGCAGGCGTCGGCCGTCCAGCCATTGGATGCGCCGGCGCAAAAGACGCTGTGGGAGCGGCTCAAACCGCTCTGGTGGCTGCGCGGTGTACTCGGCGCTCTGGCGCTTGTGGGCTTTTTGGATCAGCTCGGATGGGTTCGCGAGAAGTGGCTGCCTGTTGCGCACGCGATTACGACACGTTGGAGCGAGGGAATCGCTTGGCTCTCGCACGCTGTGAGCGCTCTGCTCCCGTTTCACATGGAGATCACGCCGTGGGAAGGTCACTATCTTGTGGTGATCTTCGCCCTAGTCTTGCCCAGCATGATTCCCGCCCTCGGCGTTTTGCTGAGGCCGCCCAGACACAAGCTGGCGGAGTTCGTGGTCGTTTGCTTTGTTGTGGTCGTGACGAACATGGTTGTTGGAGCGTTGCTCCCTGGTCAGACTACTCTCATTACAGACTTCGCGCCGATCGCCATTCCTGGCCTCCTGATCATCTCGGCTGTTGCGATCGGCTCGGCGGTTCTGTTCAACAAGCCCTACTTCCAAGCCCTTTTCCTGACCCTGACGTTCATCGGGACCTTGGAGGTCATCTATTTGGCTCCGATTCTTCAGAACCTCCTTCAACCGCTCGTTGACTGGATTAGCGCTGGCACGACATCGGCGGCGAGCTAAGCCGCGACGTCAGCATCGACGCGACAAACTTCGCCTCGACTTGTGAGGCGTGCTGTGCTGTTTGACGTGCGCGGAAGGCCGGACCCAAAAGGCCGAAACAACTCGCAGCGAACAACTTGGGGCCTTCAATGTCGGTGCTGAACGTGGAACGTCCGGATTTCATGGCGGAAGAAGACATCCGCATGTTCGAGGACTCGGTCGCGAAGTTCTTCGACAGCCACGCCCCCGCCGAACGCGTCGAGAAATGGCGCAAGGACAAGGTCGTCGAACGCGCGATGTGGAACGAGGCGGCTGAAGCTGGCCTGCTCGGCCTTTCGACGCCGGAAGAATACGGCGGCATGGGCGGCGACTATCGCCATGAAGTCATCCTGATGGAACAGCTCGGCCTCAAGGGCGTCGATGGCTTCGGCGCCTCGCTGCACAACGCGATCGTCATGCCGTACATTTTCCACTACGGCACCGAAGAGCAGAAGAAACGCTGGCTGCCGCGCATGGCTTCGGGCGAGCTGGTCTCCGCCATCGCCATGACGGAGCCGGGGGCGGGCTCAGACCTGCAGGGCGTCAAGACCACCGCCAAGAAGTCGGGCAATGGCTATGTCATCAACGGCTCCAAGACCTTCATCACCAACGGCCAGACCGCAAACTTGATCTGTGTCGTCGCCAAGACCGACCCGAGCCGGGGCGCTAAAGGCATCTCGCTCATCATGCTGGAGACGGAAGGCGCCGAAGGCTTCGAGCGCGGCCGCAACCTCAACAAGCTGGGCCAGCCGGCGCAGGACACGTCCGAACTCTTCTTCAACGATGTGAAAGTTCCCGCCGACAACCTCCTCGGTTCGGAAGAGGGCAAGGGCTTCTACCAGCTGATGGGCCAGCTGCCCCAGGAACGCCTCAACATCGCGGTGCAGGCAATTGCTACCATCGAGCGCGCGCTTGAACTCACCATCCAGTACGTGAAAGACCGCAAGGCGTTCGGCAAGTCGATCATGGACTTCCAGAACACGCAGTTCGTTCTCGCGGAGTGCAAGACCGAGGCGACCGTCGCGCGCGTCTTCGTCAACCACTGCATCGGCGTCCATCTCAAGGGCAAGCTCGATGCCGCGACAGCGTCGATGGCGAAATACTGGGTCACCGATCTCGAGGGCAAGATCATCGACCGCTGCCTGCAGCTTTACGGCGGCTACGGCTTCATGGACGAATTCCCGATCAGCCGGATGTACCGCGACAGCCGCATCCAGCGCATCTACGGCGGTGCCAACGAGATCATGAAGATCCTGATCGCCCGGACGCTATAGTCCCCGACCGCCGACGCATGCTACGTCGCCGCGATGGTGCACGTGCTCTCCATTCCTGAGTTCTGCCTTGTCGTCCTGATCGGAGCATCAGGCGCGGGCAAAAGCACGTTTGCACGGAAACATTTCCGCGAGACGGAGGCGATCTCGTCGGACCATTGTCGCGGCCTGGTATCGGACGACGAAACGGATCAATCGGTCAGTGCGGACGCCTTCGATATCGTGCGGGCCGTTGCCGACAAGCGCCTTAAGAATCGACGGCTCGCCGTCATAGACGCCACCAATGTGCGGGCCGCCGACCGCAAGATGTGGATCGACCTGGCAAAGCGCTGGCATGCGATGCCCGTCGCTATCGTGCTCGACCCTGGCGCCGACGTGTGCATCGACCGCAACAGCAGGCGGCCGGACCGGCAGATGGAGCCTGACCTGCCGCGGCGAATGGTTGAGGAGATCCGCCGGGGACTTTCCGGGCTGGAGAAGGAGGGCTTTCGGCGCGTCCACATTCTCAAGGGCGTGGCGGAGATCGATGACGCCCAGATCGAACGCGAGCCGCTGGCGCCGGATCGTCGTGACCTGACCGGTCCGTTCGACATCATCGGCGATGTGCATGGTTGCTGCGACGAGCTGGAGCAGCTGCTCGACAAGCTCGGCTATCGTGTTGAGTGGAGCGACCGGAACGGCGAAAGAGAGGTTTCAGTGACGCCGCCGCCGGGGCGCACGGCCGTGTTTGTCGGCGACCTGGTCGACCGGGGCCCGCGCACGCCCGATGTGCTGCGACTAGCGATGAGCCTGGTGGAGGCCGGCGACGGGCTCGTCGTGGAGGGCAATCACGAGAACAAGTTGAGCCGCTGGATGGATGGCCGCGATGTGAAGGTCGGCAACGGCCTGCAGGCCAGCATCGACCAGATCAAGAGCGAGAGTGCGGCCTTCCGGGCTCGGGCAAGGGACTTCCTTGCCCAGATGCCAAGCCATTGGTGGCTCGATGGCGGCAAGCTGTGCGTGGCTCACGCGGGCCTGAAGGAGGAGCATATCGGACGCATATCCGGCATCGTCCGCTCCTTCGCCCTTTACGGCGAGACGACGGGCGAGACCGATGAATTCGGCCATCCCGAACGGTTGAACTGGGCCGATTCATATCGCGGCCAAGCCGCTGTAGTTTACGGCCATGTCGCCCAGCGAGAGGCGGTGTGGCTGCACGAAACCATTTGCCTCGACACGGGCTGCGTATTCGGCGGCAAGCTTACGGCGCTGCGCTGGCCGGAGCGCGAGCTGGTAAGCGTGCCTGCGGCGCGCGCCTATTTCGCAGCCAAAAGAGCGATCTTCCAGGACCCTCCGGCTTGACCTCGCGTCGGGCTTGACGGCATCCGGCCGGCGGTTTCCTGATAATTCAGGTCAGGTAGGGAAAGACACATGAAGACGCGCATCACCGAACTGTTCGGCATCGAGCACCCGATCATCCAGGGCGGGATGCACTATGTCGGCTTCGCCGAAATGGCGGCGGCGGTGTCGAATGCGGGCGGGCTTGGCATCATCACGGGCCTTACCCAGCGCACGCCGGACAACCTGCGCAAGGAAATCCGCCGCTGCCGCGAGATGACGAACAAGGCGTTCGGCGTGAACCTCACCTTCCTGCCGTCGATCACGCCTCCGGACTATCCCGGCTTCGTGCGCACGATCATCGAGGAAGGCATCAAGATCGTCGAAACGGCGGGCAACAACCCGCAACAGGTGATGCCGTTCTTCAAGGAAGCCGGCGTCAAGGTGATCCACAAGTGCACATCCGTGCGTCACTCGCTGAAGGCTGAGAAGATCGGCTGCGATGCGGTGTCGGTCGACGGCTTCGAATGCGGCGGTCACCCCGGCGAGGACGACATTCCGAACTTTATCCTGCTGCCGCGCGCGGCCGAGGAATTGAAGATTCCCTTCGTGGCCTCGGGCGGCATGGCCGATGGACGCTCGCTCGTCGCGGCCCTCTCGCTTGGCGCCGACGGAATGAACATGGGCACACGCTTCATGGCGACCAAGGAAGCGCCGATCCACCAGAACGTGAAGGACGCGCTGGTGAAAGCCAGCGAGCTCGACACCCGGCTGATCATGCGCTCGCTGCGCAACACGGAGCGCGTGCTCGACAACAAGAGCGTCGAGAAAATCCTCGAGATGGAACGCGCCAAAGGCAAGGACCTCAAGTTCGAGGACATCATCGCCCAGGTCGGCGGCGTCTATCCCAAGATCATGCAGGAAGGCGACATGGACGCCGGCGCCTTCTCGTGCGGCATGGTCGCGGGCCTTATCCACGATGTGCCGACGGTGAAGGAGCTGATCGACCGCATCATGCGCGAGGCCGAGGAAATCATCGGCAAACGCCTGAAGACCATGGCGGCCTAGCTCTCGCTCCTGCGCCAGAAGCCTTCGTCGCCGGAGCAGACCATCAGCACCTGGCAGGGATGCTCGCTGGCGGCGTGCAGGCGAAACTCGGTCGAGCCGTCGAAGAAGATCGCGTCCCCATCAGCCAGCTTGAGCGGCGCATAGACTTCGGTAAGCAACAGCGCCACGCCGGTCAGCACATGAAGGTAGACTTCGCCCGGCATGGTCTGGCGCCGGCCCTCGGTTGGCAGCAACGTCACCACCATCGGCGTGAAGCTTTTTGACAGCAAGTCCTGGCCGCCGACGCGGGCGGTGTGTGCGCCGAATTCGACCGGTTCGCCCTCGCCCTTACGGATCACCGCGCGACGCGCGCTGGGCGATGGCGTCACCGACGCCTGCTGCAGGATCGACAGGCCAGGGTCGATGTCCAGCGCGCTGCAGATGCGCAGGATCTTGTCGTAGGTGAGCGAGGATTGGCCAAGCTCGAGCTTGGACAGCGTCGACAGCGGCACGCCGGATTTGTCGCTCAATTCCTGAAGCGTCCAGCCCTTGGCGAGGCGCAGCTTGCGCACCGCAACGCCGGCCTGTTGCGTCAACCTGGACTTCATGCAGCCGGCCTCAGCACGGCGATGAATTCGCCGGGTTCATCGCGGCGGGCGGCGACCAGCGTGACATGAATCTCGAATTGCCTGCGATCGCCGTTTGCGGTGGCGAGCCGCGCCCGGATCGAATGCGGCTGGTCAGGCGCGCCGGCGGCGGCGAAGCCGGCAAGCGCATCGCGGATGTGAGCGGCGTCATCGCCCTCGGCCAGGTCGGCAAGGCGCCGGCCCGTCAGGGTTTCCACTTCGCTGGCAAGCGCGTGGCAGGCAGGCGAGGCGAACAGGATCGCACCATCAAGATCAAGCCGCAGGATCATGTCCGCGGTATTGTCGGCGACCAGGCGATAATGTGCTTCGGCGGCGATAAGGTCGCCCCAAGCCGCCTGCGCTTCGCTCAATGCATCAGAGGCCTGTTCGTAGAGACGCTGTTTTTCAGCCAGCGCCTCGGCTAGCGGCAGGACGCAGATGACCAGCGCGGCGATGTAGAGCTGGGATGCAAGCGCCAGTTCAGATCCTACAAGGCCGACGGCGCTGATCGGGCGAAGCAGGACGTGGCCGAGAATGGCGAGAGCGGATAGCGCGATCGCGGCGCGCGCGCCGGCGACGCCCAGTTCGAACGCGAGGTAGATCAGGACGGCCGGAAGGAAGATCGTATAGAAGCTGTACAGGTCCGGCGGCAGCATCAGGCCGATGACAAGCACCGCGACCAGCGCCGGCAGGAAAATGATCGTGCGGGTGCGCAGCCTCACGGCAAAGAGTTCGCGCCAATCGCCGCTGGCGAGGCTCTTGAAGATCGGCAGGAAGACCAGATAGCTCAGGGCATCGGCCAGGAACCAGACCGGAAGATCCTCGATCTTGAATCGAGAGGGTTCGATGAAGCTGCCGACATAGACACAGAACGTGGAAACCGCAGGCGCTGCTATGCCGCCGATCAGCAGGAAACGATGGATCGCATTTCGATCCTCGAAGGCGAGCCCATTGGTAAAGCGGCGCAGCAGGGCGGCGCAGGCCAGCGGGCTGCCGACATTGGCCGCAAGATAGATCGCCTCCATTGCCGGCGTGTCGTGCAGGATGAGGCCGCGCGCAATGTGAGCGGCGGCCAGCAACAGGGTGATCAAAAGCCAGTCCGCGATCGGCGCCGTAACCAGCGCCCATGCCGCCACCGCACCTGCAAGCCATAACGGAGTAACCGCCTGCGTGCCGCGGAAGAGATCGACGGCAATCTCCATCGCGATCAGGAAGAGCACGACGTAGATCAGGCTACGCGCAATCGTCTTGCCCACGGATCCCTCGCCCCACGCCAGCACGGCAGTGTCTCGCGTCGTCGGGCCGTTTGACAATCGCGAGGCGCGCGAAGGCGCGGATGCACCGGCTAGCGCCGATGCGCCGGCCGTTCCGGGAGCTGCTGATTCCGAGAAACCATTCATTATTCTCTCTTTTAACCAAGCCTTCAGCGTTTTGCGAGAAAAAGTCTCCATTCGAGAGAAATTTTCGCTCTCGAATTCGGGGCGGATTTTCGCGGGAGACGGACTTTGAAAACGCGGCACAACCTCAAGATCGCCCAGAAACTGACCCTGGCCTTCGGCTGTGTCGTGGCGACATTCGCCGCCAGCAACGGCTTTGTGTACCTGAGCAACAAGTCGGTCGACGCCGCCAACGCCCAGTCCGCCGAATCACGCGCCCTGATCGCCGACGCGGTCGCCGTGCTGAACGCGGCGGTGGAAGCGCAGAACGCGATGCGCGGCCTTGCCGCCACCGGCGACGCAAGCTTTGTCGATGGATATCACGAGAAGCTGAAGGCGCTGGATGCGCAGCTGGCGTCGCTTCGCGCCGCCAACACCGAGCCAGACGACAAGGCGCTGGTCGACAAGATCGACGCGGCCCTCGCGGTCTTCCGCAGGGAAGCCGACACGGCGGTGGCCCGCGCCCAGGAAGCCGCGACGATCGGCGAGGTGCGGCAGTCGCTCGGCGGCACGGCGCGGCTGACCGACATGCGCACGGCGATAACCGGCGTGATCGAGCACGAGCAGGGGCAGCTCAAGGGCTATGACAAGGAGGCCGAGGATGCGCTTTCAACCTCTTATCTCGTGCTCGGCGGCGGCTGTGTCCTCGCGATCCTGATTTCGATCCTGATGGGTTGGCTCCTCGCGCGCACCATCGCCCGTCCTGTGACTCAGATGACCGACGCCATGCGCAAGCTGGCGAGGGGCGACAATACGATAAGGATTCCAGCCGAAGGCCAGACCGACGAGATCGGCCTGATGGCCGACGCGGTTGCGACCTTCAAAGCCGCAGCGATCGAGAAACAGGCGATGGAGGCGAAGCAGGCCATCGCCGCTGACCAGCAGAAGCTTGTGGTCGACACGCTTTCGAAAGGCCTCGATGCGCTCTCGCGCGGCGTGTTGACCGAGCGTTTCAACGCCGAAGTGGCGCCGGAATACCGCAAGGTCCGCGATGACTTCAACGCGGCCGTCGGGCGGCTGCAGGACGCAATGAAAGTTATCGTCGCCAACGTCCAGGGCATCCGCTCCGGCGCCGACGAAATCTCGCATGCTGCGGATGACCTGTCGCGTCGGACGGAACAGCAGGCTGCGTCTCTGGAGGAGACGGCTGCGGCGCTGGACGAGATCACGGCGACGGTGAAGAAGACGGCCGAAGGGGCCCGCCAGGCCAACTCGGTCGTGGTCGAGGCCCGCTCGGAGGCTGAAAAGTCCGGCGAGGTGGTGCGCAGCGCCGTCTCGGCGATGGGCGAG
>DASZSI010000229.1:0-1683 GCA_035548775.1 Hyphomonadaceae bacterium | reverse complement strand
GCGCATACAGCGGCGTTTTGAAAACAACCTGCGATTTGACCGACTTAAGCGAAGAAATGTGCAAACCTGCGCTCGCGTCCTGAGTGGCGACCAGGGGAACTGCCTTCTCCTCGCCTAGCCACACCGGCGCCGTGGCGACTTGTGCGCCCTTGTCCACCAGCTTGGCGGTCTTGAAGTCAGCGAATGCGGACCGCATCACGCGCGGGCCTTCCTTCTTGCGCTCGGTTTCACTGGCGAGACCCTGCAGCACGATGATGCGTCGCTTGCCATCCTGAACCGCGGAGCCGACCAGGCCATAACCTGACACCTCAAGGTGCCCCGTCTTCACGCCATCGGATCCCGGCAGTTCCTTCAGCAGCGGATTGCGGTTCGGCTGGGTGATCTTGTTGTAGGTGAACGAGGTCTGCGAGAAGATCGGATAGTATTCCGGGAACTCATGGATGATCTTGTAGGCCAGTGTGGCGATGGCGTGGGCGCTCATCCGCTCGTTGGGGTTGTCGAGACCGGACGCGTTTCCGAACGTGGCGTCGATCCCCAGCTCCTTCGCTTTTGCTGTCGCTTCGCGTGCATAGTTTTCTTCGCTTCCGGCGATGCCTTCGGCGAGCGTGATGCAGGCGTCGTTGCCCGATACAATGATCGCGCCGTGCAGCAGGTCATCCACAGTCACATGCGCATTGACCGGCAGGAACATGGTCGAGCCGTCGGTGCCGGCGCCGCCCGTGCGCCAGGCGTGCTCGCTCACCGTGAATTCGGTGTCCATCTTCAGGCGACCCTCTTTGATGCGCGTGAAGACGATGTAGTAGAGCATCAGCTTCGACATCGAGGCCGGCACCATCAGCTCGTCGCCGCGTTTCGAATAGAGCGGCAGGCCGTTGTCGCCATCCATGATGAAAGCGTAGGTCGCGCTGGTGTTCAGCGGGTCAGCCGCAAAGTCAGCGGCCGCATCCGGCCCTGACGCCTGAGCCGGAGGAGGCGTCTGGGGCGCTGGCTGGGCGAGCGCCGACGTAGTCACGAGCGCAACGGCAAGCAAGGAAGTGGCGATCAGGCGCATAGAGAGAATCTCCCGGAAGAGTGAGACCACATGAAGGCGCTTCGCCCCACATCGTCAACCGGGCGCAACGATGCTTTTTCGCTTTGAATTCAGGGCCGCGACGGCCTGTTCGCGAGTGTCGCCGCCATGCCATGGTTGGACGAGTCCGGAGGGGTTTCAGATGTCATCCTTGAGGCGCCTGGTTTGCGGGGCGATGGCGGCCGTTGGGCTACTGCTTGGTGGTTGCGAGACGGCGGCTTTCCAGTCCGATGTTGCGACGACTGCCAAGCCGTGGACCAACCTTAAATTCGACGACGCGAATGACAGTTTCACCTTTGCCATCGTATCCGATCTCGAGTCCGGCTATCGCCCCGGCGTGTTTGAGGTGGCGGCGGCGCAGCTGGGCCTGATGCGCCCGGCGCTGGTCCTCACCATCGGCGATCAGATCGAGGGCGGGACGGAAGACGAAGCGCGGCTTCGCAAGGAGTGGGACACATTCGATGCGCGGCTCTCGGCTTTGCACGCGCCTTACTTCCACATCGGCGGGAACCACGACCTGACCAATCTCACCCAGCGCAAGGTGTGGGAGGAGCGCTACGGCCCCCGCTACTACTCATTCGTGTACAAGAACGTCCTCTTCCTCGCGCTCGACA
>DASZSI010000228.1:0-24156 GCA_035548775.1 Hyphomonadaceae bacterium | reverse complement strand
AGACAAGCCAAATTGTTGTCGATGCACTATATGGCGCGCTAGGCGCACTCGCCGCGTCGCAAGGCACGATGAACAATTTCACCTTTGGGACCGAGCGTTATCAATACTATGAGACAATCTGCGGTGGATCCGGCGCCGGCCCAGGTTTCGACGGCGCCTCCGTCGTACAAACGCACATGACTAACTCCCGCCTCACCGACCCTGAAATTCTCGAAAGCCGCTTCCCGATCCTGGTCGAGCGCTTCGGCGTGCGACGCGGCAGTGGCGGCAAGGGCGCGCATCATGGAGGCGATGGCGCTATCCGAGGAATCCGCTTCAGAGAGACCATGACCGCTTCCATGCTCGCCAATCGCCGCAAGACGGCGCCATTCGGCCTCAAGGGCGGCGAGCCGGCCCTGCCCGCCCGCAACTATGTGCAGCGGAAGGATGGTCGTGTGGATGAGCTGGCGGCGACGGCGTCGGCGCAGGTCCAGCCAGGCGACGTGTTCGTGATCGAGACGCCCGGCGGCGGCGGGTTCGGGAAGGCGCGCTGATGCTGGTTCTGCTGGGGATCGGGGTGGTGGTGCTCGGCTTCGTCGTGCGCGCCAACCCGCTGCTGGTCGTGATGGCCGCCGCGATCACCACCGGCCTCGCCGCAGCCTGGACGCCCAATGCTGACCTCGCCGTGATGTGGAATGCCGCTCTCACGACGCTCGCCACCTTCGGCAAGGCGTTCAACGATAACCGCTTCATCACGCTGGTGTGGATGCTGCTGATCGTGATCGGCCTGCTGGAGCGATCCGGCCTGCAGGAACGCGCACGCATCGTCATCTCGAGTGTTCCGGCGGCGACGTCGGCGGGCGTGCTGTGGGTCTATTTCATCTTCCGGCAGATCTTGTCAGCATTCGGCCTCACCTCGCTCGGCGGGCAGGCTCAAATGGTGCGGCCGCTGGTCGCCCCGATGGCGGAGGGCGCCGCCGAAAGCAGGCATGGGCCGCTGCCGGACAAGGAACGATACCTCATCCGCTCTCATTCCGCAGCGGTCGACAACATTGCCTTGTTCTTCGGCGAGGACATCTTCATTGCTATCGGCTCGATCGGCCTGATGGTCGCCTTCCTGAAGACCAACAATATCGAGATGCAGCCCTTCGACCTGTCAATGTGGGCGATTCCGACCGCGCTCTGCGTGTTTGTGGTCCACTCCACCCGCCTCTTCCTGCTGAACCGAAAGCTGGAGCGCGCGCTGGCGGCGGCGAAGGTCGAAACATGATCCAGCTGACGCATCTCTATGTGCTGGGCGGCCTGTTCTTCGGAGCACTGGCGGTGCTGTCAGCGATGGACCGCGCCAACCCTCGCCGCATGCGTAACGCGGCATTCTGGGGTCTGCTGGCGGTCAGCTTCCTGTTTGGCTCGTTGATGGGCGACCTGGCCAATGGCGTGCTGGCGCTTGCGCTTGCTGGCCTGGCGACGTGGGGACTGGGCCAGGGCAAGATCAGGACGACGACGCCCGAAGAACGCAAGGCCAGCGCGGAGCGGCGCGGCAACCTGCTTTTCCTGCCGGCGCTGATCATCCCAGCCATCGCGCTCGCAGGCACGTTGCTGGCGCAGAACACTGACTTCGGCCGCGCCATCATGGCGGCAAAGGACGCGACCTGGGTGACGCTTGTGCTCGGCGTTCTCATCGCGACAGGCGTTATCATGGTGTGGCTGAAGCCGCCGCTCATAGCCCCGCTGCAGGAGGCGCGGCGGCTGATGGACAGCGTGGGGTGGGCAGCGATCCTGCCGCAGATGCTGGCCTCGCTTGGCGCGGTGTTCATCGCCGGCGGCGTAGGCGACCAGGTGGGCAAGCTGTTTGCGAGCTATGTGCCGCCGACCACGCCCGTCACGGCCGTCATCGCCTACTGCCTCGGCATGTGGCTTTTCACGATCCTGATGGGCAATGCTTTCGCCGCCTTTCCCGTCATGACCGCGGCTGTTGGCCTGCCCATCCTGGTTCATCATTTCCACGGCGATGTCGCGGTCGTCTGCGCAATCGGCATGCTGGCCGGCTTCTGCGGCACGCTCATGACGCCGATGGCCGCCAACTTCAATGTCGTTCCCGCCAACCTGCTTGAGCTTCCCGATCGCAAGTCGCCGTTCAACGGGGTGATCCGCGCACAGATTCCGACAGCCATGGTTATGCTCGTCATCAACATGGTGCTAATGTACGTCCTGGCATTCCGGTCATGACACTCACAGCCGAGATCGCAGAGAAGTTCGCCAACATCGCGTTGGCGCATGTTAGCCGCGAATATCCCAACAAGATGGATCACATGATCGGCGGGCCGCAGGACCTGATCGGACCGCGCGCGGCGCACCCGATCTTCTTCGGCTCGTTCGACTGGCATTCCTGCGTGCACGGCTACTGGCTGATGGCGCGCCTGCTACGACGGCATCCGGAAATCGCGGCAGCGTCAAAAGTGTTCGCGCTGTTCGAAGAGCGGTTTACGGCCGCGAACGTGGCGGCCGAGGTTGCCTATCTAGACCGCCCCGGCGCGCGCGGGTTCGAACGGCCCTATGGCTGGGGCTGGCTTTTGGCGCTGCAGGCGGAACTTGAGCTGCACAAGGACCCGCTCAGCAAGGCTGGATTGCAATTGCGTCCTCTGGCCCAGAGCTTCGGGAGGCGCTTCTCCGACTTCCTGCCGCTGGCTGATTATCCGACGCGCACGGGCGTTCATACCTCCACGGCCTTCGCGCTACGCATGGCGGCGGACTGGGCCGAAGCATTCGATCCCAAGCTCTATGACCTTATGCGGAAGAAAGTCATCGCCTGGTACGCCGGCGACCGCGATGCGCAAGCATGGGAACCGTCGCAGGACGATTTCCTCTCGCCAACGCTGGTCGAGGCTGAATGCATGCGTCGTTTTCTCGCCGCACAGGATTTCAAGGACTGGTTCGGACGCTTCCTGCCGCGTGTCGGCCAAGGCTCGCCGACACAGCTGTTCTCGCCGGCCAGAGTGAGCGACCGGAGCGATGGCAAGATCGCGCATCTCGATGGGCTCAATTTCTCCCGCGCCTGGTGCTGGCGCGCCATCGCCAGCATGCTGGGCGACACGACTGCCGCGCAGCGGGCACGTGAAGCGGCTGACCGTCATCTCGAAGCCAGCCTGCCGCACGTCGCCGGCGACTATATGGGCGAGCATTGGCTCGCAACCTTCGCTCTGCTGGCGTTGGACTTCTGACCTATTTGCAGTGCTTTGCCTGCTGGTCGTTGATCATCTTGCGTGTGCTGTCACGGTCGAGCTGGGACAACACACCCTTCTTGTCGAGCTCGGACAGGATTCCGTCCGCCTGCGTGTATATCGGGCATGCGTCCTTCGCATGGCCATGGTCCGCGTAGAGATCGGCGAGCATGGCGAGGCTCACGACATAGCTGCGCGCCGGATCGCCCTGATTGGGCTTGGCGCGATAGATCGCCTCGCGTGTGGCAACTTCGGTTTTCAGCAGCTTCACGCCCTCATCGAACCTGCCCGACATGGCCAGCGCCTGGGCGCGAGCGGCCCGCACCGTGCGGGCGACCCGGGCGGCGCCTTCATCGTCCGGCTGATACTGCAGCAGCATCGGTACAAGCGAGTCGGCGGCGTCGAGTTCCGCAAGCCCGTCCTGCGGCCTGTTCAACTCGAGCAATGTGGTGCCCAGCGCCCAATGCGCCTCGATGGCGATGCGACGGGCCTGCATATCGTCCGTGTGCGCCTGCGAGTATGCCGACGATAGGCCAACCAGCCTGCGGTATTCCTCCGCCGCTGCTTTAGGATCGCCGCCATAGTATTTGGCCTCGGCCAGTGCATCGGTGGCGCGGGCAAGCATCAGTTGTTCCTCGCGAGAGACCTTGAGTTCAGCCGGCATGCCGGCGGCTTCGGCGATGGCCTTGGCCGCGTGCGCGCCACTATCCTCGTAGGCGCCTTTCCAGTTGGCGAGAACGGCGGCTTCGACCTGATATTCAAGCTCGACAAGCTGGGTGTCGTGATCGCCGGAAGGCAGGGCGGCGATCATGTCGCCGGCATCCTTCAGCTGCCTCGAAGCCTCGTTGAGATGCTGCTTGATATTCATGTCGATATTGGCGAGGCGCAGCGCGATCCGGACCTGCAGCCTGGTATTGGCCACGCCCGGCTGCGCTTTCTGCAGGGCGAGAACGATCCCATTCGCCTTGTGGAGATTTTGCGCCGCAAGTTCGGGCTGGCCCAGGTTTGCCTGGATACGGCCAGACTGGAGATCGGCAATACGGATAAGTCCGTCCGCGACCTCGCGTTTCACGTCGGCACTCGCGGATGGCGTTTCGGCAAGCTGGTCGAGATAACCCTGCGCCACCTTTGCCACGTCACGGCGCATGGAAAGTGTCTGTGGCGTGCGCTCAAGCCGATCATAGACGTCGTAGAGCAGATACTTTGCCAGGCTGCGCACTTCAGTGAATCGTTTCTCCGCCAGGGCGCGGGCATGGTCCGCCTGCGTGTAAAGCGTGGCGGTCACCGCGAGCGCGGCGACCAGGCCCACGGCGGCGAGGCTTCCTCCCAGCACGCGCCAGCGGCGACGGCGCAAAAACTTCTGGAATACATAGAAGCGATCGTTCGCGCGCTCGGCTATCGGGCGCGTCTCGAGCCATGCGCGCAGGTCGTTCGCCAGTGCGACCGCCGCGGGATAGCGTTCTTCCGGCTTGGCGGCGCAGGCGCGTGCGACGATTGCGTCAAGATCGCCATGGACAGCCTTCGCCCGTTCCTGACGCCAACCCGCCTCGCGCGCAGCGAACACCGCGGACTTTCCGATGGCTTCGGAGGTGAGCTGGGTATGCGCCGAACCGCGCGGCGCCTCACCCGTTAGAAGCGCCCGCAGGACGGCGCCGAGCGCGAAGACGTCGTCGGCCGGCGTCGGGCTCGCGCCAGCTTCGCGCTGCGGGCTCGCATAGCCGGGTGTCTGTGGATAGAGCGCTTCGGCCTCCGCCTCGTGCAGGATGCGCGCGACACCGAAATCGACAATCTTGGGATCCCCCGCCCCGTTTATCAGAATGTTGGCGGGTTTGAGATCGGCGTGGACAATGAAGTTCTGGTGCGCATGCTGGACGGCGTCGCACACAGGGATCATCAGCTCGACCACCTGGCAGGGCGAGAGATCGCGGGCGGACGCGAACTGGTCGATCGATGAACCGCGCACCAGCTCCATGATGAGGAATGGCACGCCGGCCTCGTCGACCCCGCCGTCGAACAGCTGCGCGATGCAGCGGTGGCTGAGGCTGGCGAGCGCGCGGCGTTCGCGGTCGAACAGGGCGCGGGCGGTTTCCGGCAACAGGGACGGTCGCACGCGCTTGATGGCGACGACGTGTTCGAACAGTCCATCATCGCGAGCGCCGACGAACACCTCGCCCATACCTCCCGCGCCGAGCCGGTCGACGATCTTGTAGCGGCCGATGCGTGCTGGCATCGGGCCGATGTCCGGGTAAAGGCCACCCGTCGGCATCGCGCGCTCGGCTACGGCGTCGGCCCGAAGAAGTTTCTGCACTTCGGTCAGCAGGTCGGCGTTCCCGCCGCAGGCATGAGCAAGCCAATCAGCCTGGTCTGTCTCCGGCATGTCGAGCGCCTGCTCGAACAGGTCGAACGCCTGCCGTGTCAGCCCCGCTTCCATGACGGCTAACGCGGCCCCAGTTCGGCGACCAGCCAGGCGCGCGCCGTACGCCACTGGCGCTTCACCGTGCGCACAGAAACCCCATCGATCTCTGCGATCTCTTCCAGCGTGAGGCCGGCGAAATAGCGGCGATCCACCAGTCGGGCATGGTCGGGCGCGACGGTCTCGAGTTTCTCGAGCGCCCGGTCGAGATCTTCCAAGTCGATGGCCTGGGCGCCGAGTTCGGGCGGCAACTGGGTCGCAACCGGCGGCGCTTGGCGCTTACGCGCCCGCATCTTGCGAATCTCGTCGATCAGGATCTGGCGCATCACCCGGGCCGACAGGGACAGGAAATGGGTGCGGCCCTTGAGATCGATCTGGTTCAGCTTGCTGAGCCGAATGACAGCCTCGTGGGCAAGATCGGTGGGCTGGATTTGCAGGGACTGCGCGTCGCCGTTCAGCACGCGGCCCGCCACGCGGCGGAACTCGTCATAGTGCTTCAGCAGGAGGTCATCCCGACCAGCAGCCCCTCCTGCCGGGGCGCCTGTAACGCCCGGATCGCCATTTAATTCCGTCACCGCGCGAAACTCCCGCGCCCCAGCTTAACCACGCGTCGCGTGGGCCTGCAAATACCGGACCCTGCGGCAGGCGAATATTTGGCGCCGGCGATGACCCGTTTTTCCTTGGAAATCCGCCTACAGGTCTGAACGCAGCCTTTTCTTCTGGCTTGCGGCGGCCCCTCTCTCGCAGGCCGCCATGTCGGGGGCCGGGGCGGTGACCGGCGCAACCTCCAGAAATGCCCTCTGGACTGCGCCTGAACCGCTCCGCGTCCGCCCCGCCCGAGTGGAAAGCTGCGCCAGGTAGGGGACGCCCGCGGACTAATGCGAGCGTGTGCCGAAGAGGGGCGCGGAAGGGGACGTTTCCGCGCCCCTTGCCTCTTGCTTTGCCTTGCGGGTGTGGCGTCATGGGTACGTCACCGTCGTGCGCGAGGATCACCCATGCCGCAAGTCGACCGCCGTAAGCTTCTCCTCGCCGCAGCTGCCTCTCTGGCCCTGCCCGCTTCCATCGCCAAGGCCTGGGCGATCGATGCAAAGTCACGCACCAAATCGATCAAGGATGTCGAGCACATCGTCATCCTGATGCAGGAGAACCGCTCGTTCGATCATTACTTCGGATCGATGAAAGGAGTGAACGGTTTTGGCGATCGTTTCCCGATCCCTGTACCGGACACCGCGGATCGCAAGGGCAAGACCGTGTGGAGCCAACTCAACGCCGATGGCAGGCCGGGCCCAAAAGTGATCCTGCCTTTCCCACTCAATACTAAGCAGACCTTCGCCCACATGCGCATCGAAGGCACGCCGCACAACTGGGCCGATGCGCAAGCAGCGTGGGACGAAGGCCGCGTACAGCGCTGGCCAGCCGCCAAGGGCGCGCATGCGATGGGGCATTTCCTGGAAGAAGACATCCCGTTCCAATGGGCGCTGGCGAACGCATTCACGCTCTGCGATGCGTATCACTGCTCCTTCCAGGGCGGCACCAACACCAATCGCCTCTTCCTGTGGTCCGGCACGAACGATGGGGCCGGCAAGCAGGGCGGCCCCTCGATAGCCAACTCGCACGACACGCTGCCAAGCGAAAAGAACGTCGTCGCCAAGGACCCCTATCTGTGGACCACCTATCCCGAGCGGTTGCAGAAAGCGGGCGTCAGTTGGCGCATCTATGAGGACATGGCGGACAATTTCGGCGACAACCCGCTGGTCGGCTTCAAGGCCTACCGCGACTCGCTGGCGAAGGCGCCGGGCAGCGACCCGAAACTTGTGGAGCTTGGCCTGTCGACCCAGCATCTCGACGTGCTGCGTAAGGATGTCATGGCGGACAAGTTGCCGTCGGTTTCCTGGGTCATCTCGCCCGCCAAGGATTCCGAACACCCCGGCCCTTCGAGCCCGGCGCAAGGCGCCGATTATATTTCACGCGTGCTGGATGCTCTCACTTCGAACCCTGAGGTCTGGGCAAAGACCGTCCTGTTCGTGATGTTCGATGAGAATGACGGCTTCTTCGATCACGCCCCGACGCCGGCGCCACCCTCGCACGATGCTTCCGGCGCCTTGCTTGGAGGCTCGACCGTCAACACGGACGGCGAATACCACCTTGTCTCGGATTCGGCGGCGCCGACAGCAGAACGCAAGGACCTCATGGGCCGGCCCTATGGCCTGGGCCCTCGCGTACCGCTCTACGTAATCTCGCCGTGGACACGTGGCGGCTGGGTCAACAGCCAGGTATTCGACCACACCTCCGTCATCCGGTTCGTCGAAGAACGCTTCGGCGTGAAAGAGCCAAACATCTCGGCCTGGCGCCGCGCAGTGTGCGGCGACCTCACCAGTTGCTTTGACTTCGACAAGCCGAACGACGACACGTTCTTCAAGTCGCTGCCGGAGACAGCCGCGGTTGCAGCGCGCGCCGCGGCCTTGCCTGGGCGCACGACGCCCCCCACGCCTGCAGCGCAGACACCGCCCTCACAGAACAAGGGCGCGAGGCCATCACGTTCGCTGCCCTACAATTTCAGCGTCGACGATGTCGGGCAGAGCGGAAAGCTGAAGCTGTCGTTCAAATGCTCCGGATCCTCGGCTGTTGTGCTCCACGCGTATGATCGGCTGCGCCTAGGTGAGCCATCGCGGCGCTACACGGTCGAGTTCGGAAAGAGTCTTGAGGACGAATGGCTCGAAGGCCCCTACGACGTGATGGTGTTCGGGCCGAACGGCTTCTTCCGCCATTTCATCGGGTCAGGCGACGGCGACCGACCCAAACTAGAGGTCGTGCACGATGGCCCCGGCTCACGCCTGCAGGTGCAATTGTACAACGCCGGCGCTGCCATCGAGAATGTAACGCTCACGCCCGCTGCCTATGGCGACAAGCTGAAGGCTGCAACGATCATCCTGAATGCCAAGGGCGCCGGTCAACACACCTGGCAACTCGCTGACACCTATGGCTGGTACGACTTCGAACTCAAACGCAGCGGGAATCCCAACTGGCGCGTCCGCATTGCCGGCCGCGTACAAAACCTCAAGAACCTCATGAGCGATCCGGCGCTTGGCGGCGCTGCAGTGATGGACCAGCCGAAAGCCTAGGCTTCGAAAAGCTTAGCATAAGTCTGGCGCAGCACGTTCTTCTGCACCTTGCCCATGGCGTTGCGCGGCAGGTCTGCAACGAAGATCACGCGCTTGGGCGCCTTGAACGGCGCCAGCTGCTTGCGGGCAGCGGCGATGATGGCGGCCTCGTCTCCCTCTCCGGTGCAGATCGCGGCAACGCCTTCGCCGAAGTCGGGATGCGGCAAGCCGATGACAGCGCTTTCCGTCACGCCCGGAAGCTCATCGAGCACCAGTTCGATTTCCTTCGGATAGACATTGTAGCCGCCGGAGATGATGAGGTCCTTTGCCCGTCCCGAAATCCAAACCCGTCCGTCCGGCTCACGATGCCCGACGTCGCCGGTGATGAAGAAGCCGTCGCTCGTGAACTCCTCGGCCGTTTTTTCCGGCATGCGCCAATAGCCGGAGAAGACGCTGGGCCCACGAATCTCGATCACGCCCGTCTCCTGGCCCCCGCCGATACGCAGCTCCACGCCTGGAAGCGAATAGCCGACGCTGCCGGCGATGCGCTCGCCGCTCAGCGGGTTGGTGGTGATGATCACCGCCTCGCTCATGCCATAGCGCTCAAGGATACGCTGTCCGGTCCGCTGCTCGAACTCGGCAAAGGTGGATGGCAGCAGGGGCGCGGAACCAGAAATGAACAGGCGTAGATTTGCGACGGCCTCCCGCGTGAAGGCCGGGTTGGCCAGAAGGCGCGTGTAGAATGTCGGCACGCCCATCATGACGGTGGCGCTCTTGAGGCCGGCGAGCACCTCCTTGTCCGCAAACTTCGGCAGCCAGATCATCGGCGCGCCTGACAGCAGCGCACAGTGCAACGCCACGAACAGGCCATGGACGTGAAACACCGGCAGGGCGTGCAGCAACACGTCCTTCGGCGTGAAGCCCCATGCCGCATGCAACGCTAGCGCAGTCTCGGCGAGGTTGCGGTGGCTCAACATCGCGCCCTTCGATCGGCCGGTGGTGCCGCTGGTATAGATCAGCGAGGCGAGGTCATCGGGTTCGCGTGCGACGGTTGACGACAACGGCGCAAATCCGCCTGCGCCGGCGACAAAGTTGGGTGGGTCCTTTATGAAAACCTTGGGCTCAGCGTCCTTCAGGAAATAGCTGACTTCGGACTCGGTGTAGGCCGAATTCAGCGGCACGAAGACGGCCCCTGCCTTCAGCACGCCGAGATATATCATGATGCCTTGGGGCGACTTCTCCGCCTGCAGCGCCACGCGGTCGCCGGGCGCAACACCCTCGGCGATCAGCCGCGCAGCGGCCTTGGCCGCGCCTGCCTCTAACTCCTCATAACTGATCCGCGCGCCGTCGCTCAGAATGAAGCACGGCAGCGCACGATCTGCCGGAAAGCGCGAGGCGAGAAGGTCGTAAAGGTTCGACATGCCGCCAGCCTAGTCCGCCCCATTGCCGACCTTCAAGGCATGCGAAACGCGGCTATTTTGCTGGGGTTTCACCGGTAATTTAGGGTCATCACCGCCCAAGGCTTGCGCCGTCATCAAATCCGGCTAGGAAAGCGCCTTCGCTTGCGAACGAGCGCAGGGCGGAGAGGTGGCCGAGTGGTCGAAGGCGCGCCCCTGCTAAGGGCGTATAGGGGTAACCCTATCGTGAGTTCGAATCTCATCCTCTCCGCCACGCGCGCTTGCTAGCCAGGCCATCAGCCCGCGATTTGGTGAGCGCCGCGGGGCATCGTCTGGAGCGGGCTGCACCTCGGCCGTGTCGCTGCTGGCGCAATCAGCGGAAATTGCGGAAAGTGGCCATCCCCAGGCGCGCATTGCGGCGCTTGGAGTGTCCACAACGAACCGACTCTTGCGCGACTTAATGCGGCCTTAACGCCCGAGCGGCCCGGGGTCACTCGCTCCTTAATGCAGAACCAGCCAGGTTCCGACCGTGATCGAGCGGGAGCGCCTTATGGCCGATCTGGTCGCAGTTCTCTTTCTTCTCATCGGCTTTGGTGCGCTCGGCGTCATCATCGTCGGTCTCAACCGCCTGAAGAGCTGAGCGATGTCTTTCGATCTCACCCTCGGCGCCATCCTCGCCGCAGGCCTGCTGGTTTTCTTTATCATTGCCTTGCTGCGGCCGGAAAAATTCTGAGGCACATCCATGACGCTTGAAGGCTGGGCGCTGATCGTGGTCTTCACTGTGCTCGTCGCACTGATCGCGCGACCGATGGGACTATACCTCACAGCAGTGTTCGAGGGCCGGCGAACCTGGCTGTCGCCCGTGGTCGCGCCGATCGAGCGCGGCTTCTATCGATTGGCGGGCGTGAGGGCAGATGCAGAACAGGACTGGAAAGGCTACGCCGCCGCCCTGGTGATGTTCAGCCTGGCCGCCTCACTGGCGCTCTTCGCGCTGATGCGGCTCCAGCATCTCCTGCCATTCAATCCGCAGGGTTTTGGGCCTGTTCCGGCCAACGTCGCGATGAACACCGCGGTGAGCTTCGTCACCAACACTAACTGGCAGGCCTATTCGGGCGAAACAACCATGAGCCATCTCTCGCAGATGGCCGGCCTTGCCGTCCAGAACTTCATGTCAGCGGCGGTTGGGATATCGATCGCAGTCGCGTTCTCTCGAGGATTTGCTCGCAAGGGCAACGGGCAGATTGGCAATTTCTGGGTCGATGTCACGCGTGCGACGCTCTACGTGCTCCTGCCGATCTCGATCATCTTTACTATCTACCTGATCGCTTCGGGCGTGCCACAGACACTCGCCGGCAGCCTGCAAGCCACAACGCTGGAAGGCGGGCGGCAAGATATCGCTGTCGGGCCGATCGCCTCACAGGTCGCTATCAAAATGCTCGGCACGAACGGCGGGGGTTTTTTAAACGCCAACGCTGCGCACCCGTTCGAGAATCCCGATGCCTGGACCAACTTCATCCAGATGCTTTCGATCTTCGCCATCGGCGCCGGACTCACCATCACCTTCGGCCGGATGGTACGGGACGAGCGGCAGGGCTGGGCGATCCTGATCACTATGGGCGTCCTGTTTCTCGCAGGAACGACAGTCGCCTACTGGTCGGAAACACAGGTCGGTCCGGCGCTGGCGACAGCCGGCGTCGATCCATCCATGGGAAATATGGAGGGCAAGGAGATTCGCTTCGGCCTTCCGGCCTCGGCGCTCTTCGCGGTTGTGACGACAGATGCATCATGCGGCGCCGTCAATGCTATGCACGATAGCTTCACGGCGCTCGGCGGAATGATCCCGTTGGCCAATATCCTCGCAGGTGAAGTGATAGTCGGTGGCGTCGGCGCCGGCTTCTACGGCATTCTGCTGTTCGCAGTCCTCACCATCTTCATTGCAGGCTTGATGGTCGGCCGGACGCCCGCCTACTTGGGCAAGAAGATTGAGGCCAAGGAAGTGAAGCTCGCGGTGCTGGCGATCCTGGCCTCTCCGTTGGCCATCCTTCTCGGAACTGCGCTGGCATCCGCAACCGACGCCGGACGCGCGGGCGCGCTCAATCCCGGACCGCACGGCTTTTCTGAAATTCTCTATTCCTTCGCATCAGCAGCTGGGAACAACGGCTCGGCTTTCGCGGGGCTGACGGCAAATACGGACCTCTATACTTACGCTCACGCCGCAGCGATGCTGATTGGCCGGTTCCTGGTCATCATTCCGGCGCTGGCGATTGCGGGAAGCCTTGCGGCCAAGCCCACGGCGCCGGCTTCAGCAGGCACGTTCCCGACTTCGGGTCCGCTGTTCATTGGTCTTCTTGCTTTCGTGATCGTGGTTGTGGGTGCGCTGACCTTCCTGCCGGCGCTGGCGGTCGGGCCGCTGGCTGAAGCTACAGCGAACACGCTCAATTGAGGCGACCGATGTCCACTCAGAACAAGCCCCTTTCCCTCTTCGACCCGGCGATCCTGAGGTCCGCCGCCCTTGCGGCGTTCGCCAAGATGAACCCGTTGAAGCTGTGGCGGAACCCGGTGATGTTCGCTACAGAGCTGGCCGCGACTTATGTGCTCATCCTATTCGCGCGCGACCTTATGGCTGGCGCTCCACATGCCGCCTTCGCCGGGCAGATCGCGTTCTGGCTGGGTTTGACTGTCTGGTTTGCAACATTTGCGGAAGGAGTAGCCGAAGGCCGCGGCAAGGCGCAGGCCGCGAGCCTACGCCGCGCCCGCTCTGAGCTGACTGCGCGGCGGTTTGTCGATGGCCGCGCTCAACCACCGATAGCAGCATCTGACCTCCGGCTTGACGATGTTGTGGAAATTGTCGCCGGCGAATATGTGCCGGCCGACGGTGAAGTGATCGAAGGTGTCGCCACCGTCGATGAAAGCGCGATCACAGGCGAGAGTGCCCCGGTGATCCGCGAAGCAGGTGGCGATCGCTCTGCCGTCACTGCTGGCACACGCGTCCTGTCTGACCGCATCCTGGTGCGTGTGCGAGCGACCCAAGGCAACACATTCCTTGACCGCATGATCGCGCTGGTTGAAGGCGCATCGCGGCGCAAAACACCAAACGAAATTGCGCTGGGCGTGCTGTTGGCCGGCCTGTCCCTGATTTTCGTCCTGGCCGTCGCCACGATCCCGGCTTTCGCCGCCTATTCCGGCGGCATTGTCAGCGCGGTTGCACTGGCCTCGCTGTTCATCGCGTTGATCCCAACCACGATCGGCGGGCTTCTCTCGGCTATCGGCATAGCGGGTATGGACCGCCTCGTGCGCTTCAACGTGCTCGCTACGTCTGGCCGGGCCGTGGAAGCAGCGGGCGATGTCGACGTTCTGCTGCTCGACAAGACCGGCACAATCACCCTTGGAGACAGACAGGCAGTTGCCTTCCTGCCGGCGCCGGACGTTGATGAGCGCGACCTGGCGGACGCCGCTCAGCTGGCGTCCTTGTCGGACGAAACGCCCGAAGGCCGCTCCATCGTCGTCCTGGCCAAACAAAAATTTGGAATGCGCGGCCGAGAGCTTGCGCCCGCTCATGCCCGGTTCCTTCCCTTCTCGGCGCACACGCGCATGAGCGGCGTTGACAGCGAAGGCGCAGTGATCCGGAAAGGCGCGGTCGATGCGATCATTGCACACGTTCGCAGCCGACCAGACGCCGTCGAAATCTCCCCAGAGGTGCGAAAGGCAGCAGACCAGGTCGGACGCGGGGGCGGCACACCACTGGCGGTTGCCCGCGATGGGCGTGTGCTCGGCATCGTTCACCTCAAGGATGTGGTCAAAGGCGGGGTCAAGGAGCGTTTCGCTGAATTGCGGAAGATGGGCATCCGCACAGTGATGATCACCGGCGACAACCCACTCACGGCGGCGGCCATCGCTGCCGAGGCCGGCGTGGACGACTTCCTTGCTGAGGCTAAACCGGAGGACAAGCTGGCGCTGATCCGCAGGGAACAGGCAGCCGGCCGCCTCGTTGCGATGTGCGGAGACGGCACCAACGACGCCCCAGCGCTGGCTCAAGCCGACGTGGGCGTCGCCATGCAGACCGGAACTCCGGCAGCGCGCGAGGCTGGCAACATGGTCGATCTCGATAGCGACCCGACCAAGCTGATCGAGGTGGTGTCCATCGGAAAGCAGCTGCTGATGACGCGCGGCTCGCTAACAACCTTCTCGGTCGCGAACGACGTTGCGAAGTACTTTGCGATCATCCCAGCGATGTTCCTGGTAATCTATCCAGGCCTGCAGTCTCTCAACGTGATGCAACTTGCGAGGCCGGAAAGCGCGATCCTGTCAGCGATCATCTTCAATGCTCTGGTCATTCCCGCCTTGATACCGCTGGCGCTCAAGGGTGTTGCCTGGCGCGCTGCACCCGCCGCCAAGCTCCTGGCCCGCAATCTGGCGATCTACGGCGTAGGCGGGCTCGTTGCGCCGTTCATTGGTATCAAGGTGATCGATCTCATCGTCTCTTCGATCGGGCTTGCGTGAGGAAGGCGCCATGCTGAAACACCTACGTCCGGCCCTGGTGCTCCTCGCGATCTTCACGATCCTGACCGGCCTGATTTACCCTCTGGCCATGACGGGCATAGGACAGGCGCTGTTCAAGCGCCAAGCCGACGGCTCGCCCATCGAGCGGAATGGAGTCGTCGTCGGGTCCTCGCTGATCGGCCAGGCCTTCAGCAAACCGGAGTATTTCTGGGGACGGCCTTCCGCCGCCGGCAAGGGGTATGACGCGCGATCTTCATCGGGATCGAACCTGGGGCCGTCCTCCAAGGTGCTCGCCGACCGAATTGGCGAAACAGCCACGGCTTTCGGCGCACCGGCGGGCAAGATTCCTCCTGATCTTCTGACCGCTTCCGGTTCCGGCCTCGATCCGCACATCTCGCCCGCCGCCGCGCGCTTTCAGGCGGGCCGCATAGCGCTAGCGCGTCGAATGCCAGTGGAAACTGTCAACCGGCTGATTGACGAACATACTGAGGCGCCATCCCTTGGCTTCATCGGAGAGCCACGCATCAATGTGCTCGAACTTAATCTCGCCCTGGATGATCTTGGCAGGACCCAGACCCAATGAACGATGCTGAGGAGCGCCGGCCATCGCCCGACGCCCTCCTGGAGCAGGCGAAGCTAGAGCAGCGCGGCAAACTAAAAATCTATCTCGGGGCCGCGCCTGGCGTTGGAAAGACCTATGCGATGCTATCTGATGCTCGTCGAAAGCGGGCTGACGGCGTCGATATTGCCGCTGGCGTTGTGGAAACGCACGGCCGCGCCGAAACGAAAGCCTTGCTCGAAGGGCTGGAGGTCATTCCAAAACATATGCTGGGCGCGCCCGGCCGACAGATCGAGGAAATGGACCTTGATGCAATCCTTGCACGCAAGCCCAAGATCGCACTCGTGGATGAGCTTGCGCACAGCAATGCCGAAGGGGCCCGTCATCCCAAACGCTGGATGGATGTAGATGAACTTCTGGCGGCTGGCATCGATGTCTGGTCCACGCTCAATGTTCAGCACATCGAAAGTCTCAACGACATCGTCGCTCGGATAACTCGCGTTCGCGTTCGCGAGACCCTGCCCGATGCCGTTCTAGAACGAGCTGATGAAGTTGAACTCGTCGACCTGACACCTGACGAATTGATCGAGCGACTGCGTGAAGGCAAGATCTACCTGCCTGATCAGGCGCAGCTTGCGCTTCGCAACTATTTTGCGCCGGGAAATCTCTCCGCGCTCCGGGAACTGGCAATGCGCCGGGCAGCGGATCGCATCGACGAACAGGTCCGCGGTCTTCGCCAGGCGCAGGGTGAGACGGCGCCCTGGGCGGCGGGCGAGCGGATATTAGTTTGTGTGGATGAACGAGAAGCCTCCCCCGAGGTCGTGCGCCACGCCAAGCGCCGGGCGGATCAGGCCCACGCGCAATGGCTGGCGGTTCATGTCGAAACTGGCAGAGGCGCGAGCATTGGCGAGAGGCAACGCGCGCGCCTCAGCGAAACGTTGCGCCTTGCGGAACGCCTTGGCGCCGAAACGGCTACCTTGCCGGGCGACCGCGTCGCCGACACGTTGCTGGCTTATGCCCGCGAGCAGAACGTCACCCAGATCATCGTCGGCAAGGCCCGTCGCTCTTTGCTGTTCGAAACAGTGTTCGGGTCTGTTGTTCGCGAGCTGATCAACCGGTCAGGTAGCATCGCCATCGAAGTTGTCCCGGAGGACGCCGCCCATAGCCAGAAGACGCGCATTTCGCTAATGGCGCCGTGGCCCGCGCTGACTTCGCGCGGCGTTGCTGAAGCTATTGTCATGACTGCAGCGGCGACACTTGTCGCTTGGCCGCTCGACAAATGGCTGGCGGTCTCCAACCTGACGTTGGTTTATCTGGCCGCCGTGCTTGTAAGTGCTCTCACACGCGGACTGTGGGCCGGACTGTTGACCGGAATTGCTTCTGCTCTGGCGTTTAATTGGTTCTACACCGCCCCACGCCATACCTTTACAATCGCCGATCCTGACAACGTGCTCGCCATCCTCGCCTTCACCGGAGCGGCCCTTGTCATTTCGGCTCTGGCCGCGCGGGCGCGCCAACAAACCCTCGCAGCGCGATCCGAAGCAAGAACATCGCGCGAGTTATTCGGGCTCTCACGGATGCTGACCTCAGCAACGTCGGAGGATGAGGCGGCTTCGGCCCTGGCTCGCTACGCCGCGCGGGCGTTTGAAGCCGAATGCGCAGTGCTGGCGCGCATTGGCCTGGAAGACATCCGACAGGCCAGCACATTTGCCATGAAGCGGGAGCTTACCGAAAGCGATTGGGCGGCAGCGCGATGGACGCTCCAGAAAGGCGAGGCGACGGGCCGCGGCGCCGATACCCTGCCAGGTGTGCGCTGGCTTTTTCTACCTCTGCGCACAAAGCGACTGGTCGCCGGTGTTGTCGGCGTGGCGCGGGAGACGCCGCTTTCGCCCGCAGAGCGCCGCAGGCTGGAGGGCATGGGAGATCAGGCGGCGTCTGCCATGGAGCGCGCCCACGTCGCCGAAGCGCTGGAGCATTCGCGCATAGAGACGGAGGCCGAGCGGTTGCGCGGAACTATGCTGGCTTCGCTCTCCCATGATCTCAAGACACCGATCGCAGGCGTTCTTGGCGCGGCGTCCAGCCTACGGGCATATGGAGACCGGCACGACCCCGAAACCCGAGACGGCCTGCTCAGTTCTATCGAAAACGAAGCCGCTCGCATGCAGCGGTATGTGGGGAAGCTTCTCGACATGACGAGGCTAGATGCCGGCGGCATCCAAGCACGCGCAGAGCCTTTGGATCCGGCCGACGCCCTCTCCGCCGTTGCTTCGCGGGCCGGAAAGCTTTCGGCCAATCGTCCGATTAGGCTGGACATAGAGTCGAACCTCCCACTGGTTCGGGCAGATGCTTCGCTTTTGGATCAGGCGCTGTTCAATCTCTTCGAAAACGCGCTTATTCACGCCAAACAGGGTCCGGTGACGCTGAAGGCTAGCCGAACGCCAGCCGGCCTCGCGCTTGAGGTGCTAGACGAAGGACCAGGACTTAAGCCGGGCGAAGAGCAGCGAATTTTCGACCGGTTTACGCGCGGCTCCGAACCCGGAGACGGGGGAACCGGGCTTGGTCTGGCCATAGTGAAGGGATTTGCAGGCCTGATGAACGCCAAAGTCTCCGCACGAAATCGAACTGACGGCACGGGCGCTGTGTTCGCCATGGAATTTCCAGGCGATACTCTTGTTCAATGACGTCGGATCATCCTCAATCCCGCCGCCTCCGGGCGCTCATCGTCGATGATGAAGCGCCAATCCGGCGTTTTTTGCGATCCACGCTCATTGCGGAAGGGTTTGACGTTCAGGAGGCGGGCAGCGTCGCCGACGCAAGGCGGGAATTCAGTTCCAGCAAGTTTGATCTGGCCGTCCTTGACCTGGGCCTGCCTGACGGAAACGGCGCCGATCTTATCGGTCCACTCGCTTCGGCCGGCGCGCCGGCTGTCGTCGTGCTTTCGGCGCTTGACGACGAGGCGCGTAAAGTAGCCGCGTTGGATCAAGGCGCAGACGATTTCGTCGCAAAACCGTTCGGCGTCGCGGAGTTCATGGCAAGGGTCCGCGCAGCGCTGCGTCACCGGATACAAATGCAGGGGGCTCCTCCCATCTACGACGACGGCAGGTTGAAGATTGACCTCGTTCGCCGCCAAGTTTCGGTAAGTGGAGCGGATCCCAAACTTACTCCACGAGAATACGCGCTGCTGCACGAGCTGGCGCTACACGCCGGCAAGGTGCTCACACATCGTCATTTGCTGAGCAAAGCTTGGGACGGCGGCGCGGCCGACGTACAAGCCCTGCGTGTCCATATTCGCCACCTGCGGCAGAAGATCGAGCTCGCGCCTGACGCGCCACGACATGTTGTGACAGAACCTGGGATTGGGTACCGGTTTATTGCTGCCGAATGACGAACGGGCCAATTGCCTCCCACCGACCACTGCCTGCTGGTCAACGCTCTCTATCTGAACTTCTTGCTGAGGGACACGCCGAAGGTACGCGGCGCGTTGTAGGCGCGGTTGCCGGCGCCGAGGCCTGAGTTGAGACCCTGCACCACATGCTGCTCATCGCCGAGGTTCTGCCCCCAAAGGGACAGCTCCCATTCGCTGGCCATGTCGGCGATCGAGATGCGGGCGTCATAGAGCCAGTAGGATTGCGCCTCGATGATCGGATCGTTGATTGCGTCCTTGAAAGCCGGGCCGGAATACTGCGCCCCGCCCTGCAGCCGCATCACCAAGTCGCCGGTCACGGGCCATTCATAGATGGCGCGAAGATTGCCGGTGACGTCGGCGGCGTTGGGCAGCTTGTTGCCGGCGGCAACCGGGCCCGCTGTGGTCTGGAACGCGCCAAGCTCGGTGTTGAGCAAGCCGAGCCCGCTCTGAAGGGTGAGGCCATCGACCGGCTCCCAGTACAGCGAGGCGTCGAGGCCTTTCACCTCAGCCTCCGGAACGTTGTTCAAGGCCTGAACGGAGATCGGACCAAGATCGACGCGCACAAAGGTCTGGAGGTCATTGTAGTCGTAGTAGAATGCCGCTGTTTCTGCGCGTAGATGATAGTCCGGCAGGCGCGCCTTCAAACCGACCTCGTAGGCGGTGAGCTGTTCCGCGCGATAAGGTAGTAGCTGCGCGGTCGTCAGCGCAAAGCCCGAGAAGAATCCGCCACTCTTTTGGCCACGCGAGATGCTGGCGTAAACCAGCGTGTCGTCATTCATCCGCCAATCGAGCCCTGTGCGCCATGACCAGAATTTGTCGCTGATCGAGGTGTCGAGGAAGGAAAGCTGACAGGGCTGGGTCGCGCCTGGACACAGCGGGTTGATCAGCATGCTCAGTTGGAACGGGTTGAGATCACGCGTACCGCCTACATAGTCCTTGGTCTCGTCGGTGTAGCGGATACCGGTGGTAAGGCTCACCCGGTCCATGATCGCCCATTCGCCCTGAGCAAACGCGCCTGTCGATTTGGTTTCCTGGTCAGCGGTGATGAGCGCCTCGGTCGCGAAGAGATCGTCGAGATAGCTTGGCGTGCGAACCTTCACCTTGTCGCGCGAGTAGAAGGCGCCGGCGACCCAGTTCAGAGAGCCCGACTCGCCGCTGAGGCGCGCCTCCTCTGACCACTGCTGGATATGGTCCATCTGGTTAAATTCGAACTGGCGGCGGGGAGAGGAGTCGGAGTCGATGTAGAAGTCCCGGTCGAAATCGATGTAGCCGGTGATGGAGGTGAGTTTGGCGAAACCAAGATCGCCTTCGACGCGGACGGTCGCACCCATCTGGTCGATGTTGTAGGGGTTGTGCTTTGGCCAGTCGCCGGTGAATGGCTTGCCGTCGGTATCAGTGTAGCCGAAGAAATCGGTGCACTTGGTTGGATCGACGTGACCGGCCAGGACAGGCGCGCAGGTGAAATTGGGGGGCGCGCCCGTCGCGAAATTCACGGTCCCGAAGAATTCGCCAAAGCCCATTTCCGAACGTGAGCGCAGGCCGTCGAGCTTGAGGTTGACCTTCCAGCCGGCCGCCGGCGCAAAGGCGAACTGGGCGCGGCCCTGCGACACATCCTGCTCGCCCAACGTTTCGCCCGGGAGCAGACGGCTCTTCCAGAAACCTTCATTCTGCCGAACGTCGCGGCCCGAGAAACGGAAGGCAGCGTCGTCACCCACTGGAACGTTGACCATGCCCTCGGCCTCGAAGCGCTCGTAGTTGGCGGCGGTTCCTGCAAGGCGCGCCTCGAACTGGTCGGAAGGCTTGGCCGAGATGATGTTGACAGCGCCGGCGGTCGAGTTGCGTCCATAAAGTGTGCCCTGCGGCCCGCGCAATACCTCAACGCGTTCCAGATCGTAGAGATCGAAACTCATCAGCGCGAGGGAGGAGAGCGAAACCTCGTCAATGTAGATACCTGCCGCCGGGTTGTTGGTGCTGCTGAAATCATCGAGGCCAACGCCGCGGATGGTCACAACCGGTATGGCGCCCGGGATCTGTTCCTTCACGGCAAAGTTGGCGATCGAACGGTCGAGGTCGCGGATCTGCTGAACCCGCTGTTCGATCAGATCGTCCTGCGACTTGGCGATGGTCGAAATGCCGACGTCGAGTGTGTCCTGATCGCGCTTCTGCGCCGAGATGATTACGACATCGGGATTTTGCGTGGCGCGCGCCTCCTGGGCCGTGGCCGGGGAAGGCGCACACCAAACGCCGAACAGCGCGGAAACCGAACTTCCCAGCAACAGGACCTGCCGCGTCGGGGCAATTTTCATGGGCGTCTCCCTTTGCCCTCGTCGGGGCTCGTCAATTCGGTCCATGCCAAAATTTGACGATCTAGTATGTTGGCATATCGGCACGTCCAAATTCACTTGTCAACTTATTTGACACTAGAGTATGTTCGTGCACTGAAACGCCGGGGGAACCGGCGGAGGAACTGATGGCCAAGGCCGAGAAAAGGAAAAACGACAAGCCGCGGCCTAGGATCGAGGCCAAGCGCCTGTCGAAACGCGAGGCCGCACTGGACGAGGCTGCGCGCCTGTTCAACGAACGCGGGATCGCGGCAACCTCGATCGCCGATGTGGCGGCTTCAATGGGCGTCACCCGCGCGGCGCTCTATTACTACTTTGAGGAACGCGACGACTTGGTTTTCCAGACTTATGAGCGCGCCTGCCAGATCATCGCAGGCGATCTTGAAGCGGCGGACGAGGAAGGCAAGGACGGCCTTGCCAAGACGCTGGCCTTCGCGCGCCGCGTGCTGACGCCTCAGCGCGCGCCGATCGCAGTGTTGGGCGAAACGGACTATCTGAAGGCGCCACAGAGAAGCATCATTGCGCGCGCCTCAACCCGAAACATCAAGGCGCTCGAGGGTTTCCTGGGCCTGGGGATCGACGACGGCTCGATCCGGCCTTGCGATACTCATGTCGTAGCACAGACGATCAACGGCCTTGTCTCGTGGGTGCAGCTTACACCGGCCTGGCTGGACCTCACGGAAACTGAGGAACACGCGCGCGACGCCAACAGCGTGCTGGAGCTGCTTCGCAATGGCGTGGCCGCGCCAGGCGTGCAGACGCCCGCGATTTCGCTCGACGCCGAGGCGCTTCGCCCCGCGCCGGGCAATCCGTTCGATCGCGAAGCGGCCGGCGCCGCCAAGATCGAGACCCTGCTTGCGACCGCCTCCGCCCTGTTCAACCGTCGGGGCGTTGAAGGCGCATCGCTTGACGACGTGACGGCCGAACTCGGCGCGACCAAGGGCGCGCTTTATCACTATTTCACTGATAAGGCTGAGCTGGTGCAGCGCTGCTATGAACGCGCGTTCGATCTCTATGACGCGGTCGCGGACCGGGCAGTGGAGCATGGTCACACTGGCCTTGAGCAGACCGCGATCGGCGTCCATCTCAACGCGCAAGCCCTGGCAGGCCCACTCTCTCCCCTGGCTCCGCTCGCCGGCGTGCGTGGCCTGTCCGCGAAGTTGCAGAAAGCATTGCTCGACCGCGCCGACGCACTCTCGCGTCGCTACGACGCCATGGGTCGCAGGGGCGTTAGGGACGGCACTATGGTGATCAAGGACGTGCAGGCGCAGGCTCGCGCTGGCGCTGGCCTGTTCGCGTGGGTTCCAAAATGGCGTCGGGCTGATGATCCCATGTCGCCGCGGGCCTTGGCGGACGAAGTCGTACGGCTTTACACGCGCGGGCTTGCTGCAGCTTGAGCGAAAGAGGTGAGTGATGGCTGTCAGACAGTTCGCAATTGAAGGCAGCGTCGCCAAGGGCTTCGAGCCTGTGCGCCACCAGTTCGCCGCTAATTTTGAACGGTCCGAGCCCTATCGCGATATTGGCGCCTCGCTCGCGGTCTATCGCGATGGCAAACGCGTCGTCGACCTGTGGGGCGGCTGGCGCGACTCGACGCGCACGCTCCCATGGAAACGCAATACACTGGTCAACGTCTATTCGACCACCAAAGGCGTGATGGCCGCCGCGCTGGCGATGGCGGTCGACGCCGGCAAGCTACGCTATGAAGACAAGGTCGCGAAGTACTGGCCGGAATTCGCGGCAGCTGGAAAAGGCGAGATCACGGTCGCACAGCTCATCTCGCACCAGGGCGGGTTGCCGGGCTTCATTGCACCAACGACGGTGGCTGATCTCTATGACTGGGCTGGATGTTGCGCCAAACTCGCTGCCCAAGCGCCGGCGTGGAAGCCGGGCGAGGAAACCTCCTACCACGCCGGCACCTATGGCTACCTCGCCGGTGAAGTGTTCCGACGGGCCGTGGGCGAGACCGTCGGCCGTTTCATCGCGCGCAGGATTGCAGCGCCACTCGGCGCGGACATCTATCTTGGGCTTCCACCGAGCGAGGACAATCGCGTCGCCCCAATGATCGCGCCTTCGGTCCAGCCCGATCTTGCCGCGCTCAACCTTCCGCAAGCAGCTCTCATGGCGTTGAGTAACCCGGTCCTTGACCCCGCCGACGCCAATACGGCCGCCTGGCGGCGCGCGGAGTTGCCAGCAATGAACCTTCACGGCACGGCCGACGGCATCGCCCGTGTGTTCGCGGCGCTGGCCAATGGCGGCGAGTACAGGGGCAAGCGCCTGTTGTCGCAGGCCTCCATTGCGCGCATGTGCGAGGTCCAGAGCCGCAGACGTGACTTGCTCCTCGGATTCGAGATCGAATGGGCGATGGGCCTGGCGCTCAACACCTCTGGCGCGCTGGGCCCTAACCGGCGGACGTTCGGCCATACGGGCTGGGGCGGCTCATTCTGTTTCGCCGATCCCGACCGACACATTGGCGCGGCCTATACTCTCAACCGCATGGGTGCGGACCTGATCGGCGATCCGCGGGGCGCCGAACTCGCGCACGTCATCGCGGAATGTGCGTAGCTGACTCAATCCACGCCTGTAGGTATCGACGGTCAACGTCCTCTTTTTAGCCATAAGCCGACCGCCGGCTAAGAGTGACGCTCAGGGTCTGACAAAAACGGGCAATTTACAGAGATCAAAGCGGTCGAGCGCGAATGTCATCAAACGTCAGAAAACACCAGTTCAGCGGTCATCCTCTCCGCTAGTTCTTTCGGCTAAGTCCTTTGGGTCCTGGCCGCCGGTGATTGTGATCGTCCCGGCCGTCTCTTCGCGTGGATGACAATTCCAGGCGCCGGAACCCATTCCTACTTCTGTCGTTGAGAAGATGTGGGGACCAAGGATCGGAGCAGCGCGGATGGCGGCCGGGGATCGAGCCAGCCACGCGCGACGGTCGCCACGAAGGAGATGACATCATCATGAAAATCGCAGCTGCACTGGCCGCCGGCGCCTTGGCGCTGGCCGCTTGCGCAACACCAACGCCCTATCAGCCGCTCGGCGCCGAGACCGGCGTTTCCGGCGGCTATAGCAGCCAAAGGATCGCCAGTGACAGGTATCGGGTCAGGTTCTCCGGCAATAATCTGACATCGCGGCAAACGGTCGAGAATTATCTGCTCTATCGCGCGGCCGAACTCACCGCCCAGGAAGGCTATGACTGGTTCGCGATGAACGATCGCGACACCGAACGGAAGTCGCATAC
>DASZSI010000227.1:0-2760 GCA_035548775.1 Hyphomonadaceae bacterium | reverse complement strand
TCTCGGCCTCGACGCAGGAGCAGTCCTCCGGCCTCGCCCAGGTCAACACCGCGGTCAACCAGATGGACCAGGTCACCCAGCAGAACGCCGCAATGGTCGAACAATCAACCGCCGCATCTCACTCTCTCGCAGGAGAGGCCGGCGAACTCTCCGAACTCGCCGCCAGGTTCGATATCGGCGAGGCGGCGCCGCCGGCCCGTTCGGCGCACAAGCCCAAATCCGTCTCAAAACCCGTCGCCGCAAAGCCGGCGCAATCCAAACCGGCCGTCTCGCACGCGCCAGCAACCCAGGGCGCGCTCGCCCTCAAGCCCGTCGCAGAAAGCGACGAAGATAACTGGGAAGAATTCTAGCCATGACCCGGACCTGCCTGATCTCGACGGTTGCTCTCGCAACCGCTCTCGCCGCCGCGCCTGCCTGGGCGCAGGACGAAGAGAAAAAAGAGCCCATCACCTGGGCCTTCACCTACAAGGCTGACATCTCAACCGTCGTCGCCGGCGGAACGAGCAAGTCCGGCCGCTATCTCGATGACGTCGAGCTGACGGGCGAGTTCTCGCTCGAAGACCTGATCGGCTGGTCGGGCGCAACGCTCTATGGCCATCTCCTGTCCAACTCGGGCGCAGCCCCTAACGGTGTCGCCGACACGCTGCAGGGCATCGACAACATCGAGGTCGCTCGCCCCCGCGCCAAACTTTACCAGCTCTGGCTGGAGCAGGAACTGGCTGACGGCCGCGCCAGCGTGCTGGCCGGGCTTTACGACCTCAACAGCGAATTCTACCAGACCGAAACGGCGGGCCTGCTGATCGCCCCGGCCTTCGGCATCGGATCCGAACTCGCGGCCACAGGCCCCAACGGACCCTCGATCTTTCCGTCGACTTCCTTGGCCGTACGTGGCCGGTTCGACATTGCTCCGGGCCAGCGCATCCAGGGCGCGGTCCTCAATGCGAACGCCGGCGTGCTGGGCGATCCCAATGGCGTCGACTGGTCGTTCGACAATGGCGCGCTGCTGATCGGTGAATGGGTCGCTTCAGGTGATGCGACGATGCGCGTGGGCGCCTGGCGCTATACCGACACGCAGGATGATATCCGCGATGTCGATGCTTTCGGTGCGCCGGTCCAGCGCCAGGCCGAAGGTGTCTATGCCAGCCTTGAGGGCCCGATCTGGGCCGGCGGCGGCCGCAAAGTCGCGGGCTTTGTGCGCGCAGGGGCTGCCGACGGACACACCACGCCCTTCCTGGGCGGATGGCAGGCAGGCGTTCTGGTCTCGCAGGTGTTCGCCGGCCGGCCGGACAGCCAGTTCTCGATCGGCGTCAACCAGGGTCTGGTCAACGCACGCCAGCGCGCCAATGCACGCGACGCCGGCGAGACGCCGACCAACGGCGAATCCGCGCTCGAGATCACCTACGCAGACACCGTGCTGGAGCATGTGACGCTGCAGCCCGACCTGCAAATCATTCACGCACCGAACGCCGACAGCGATCGCGACACCGACGTCATCGCCACGCTTCGGCTCGCCGTCGCGTACTGAACCAAGGGGAGAGGGACATGAAGACGCTTAGCCAGAAGGCCCTTGCGGGTACTGTTTCGATGTTCGTGCTGGTCGCTTTCTGCGGCGCGGCCAACTATTGGTCCACTTCCACCCTGGGCGCCGCGCTCGACGATGCCGAGGTCGACGGCGAGATGATCCGCACGCACATGTCCGCCGACATGATGCACGATGCGCTGCGCGCTGACGTTCTCGCGGCGCTGACATCCCTGTCGCCCCAGTCGGGTCTCAAGCTCGCCGACATCAAGGAAGAGATGAAGGCCCATGCTGAAGAGTTTCGCACCAGCATCGCGCACGAGAAGGATCTCGATGTCGCCCCGGAGGTGCGCGAGGCGCTGAAGGGCGTCGAAGCCCCGCTTGGCGAATATGTCGCCGCCGCGGAGCATCTGTTCAACCTGGTCGAGACGGATCCCGCCAACGCCATGGCCGGCTTGCCTGCGTTCATGAAGCAGTTCGAAGCGCTTGAAGTCGCGATGAGCAGCGTCTCGGATGTGATGGCGGCAAACGGCGCCGCTGACCGGAAAGTGTCCGACGCGAACGCGAGCCTTGCCATGATCATGGTTGGCGTCGTTATCGTTGCGGGTCTGCTGATCGCTGGCCTGCTTGCCTTCGGCGTCGGCCGCCTGTTCATCCAGCCGGTGAAACGGATAACCGACGCGATGACGCGGCTGGCGGGCGGCGACGAGGCCATCGTCGTTCCCTATGTTGAGCGTGGCGATGAAATCGGCGCAATGGGCAAGGCGCTCGCCGCGTTCAAGCAGGCCGGCATCGACCATCGTGAAGAGCAGAAAGCGTCCGAGGCGCGCAACGAAGCCCTGGTCAACGACAGTTTCGGCGAAGGCGTGTCGCGCCTGGCGCAAGGCGACCTGACCTATCGTCTCGAGCAGGAGCTGCCGGCGGCGTACGCCCAACTGCAACGCGACTTCAACGCCGCGATGGAAAAACTTCAGCAGGCGATGCGCGGCATCACCGACAATTCCGGCGGCGTGAAATCGGCAGCTTCGGAAATCTCGCATGCTGCGGATGATCTTTCGCGACGGACGGAACAGCAGGCTGCGTCTCTGGAGGAGACGGCGGCGGCGCTGGACGAGATCACGGCGACGGTGAAGAAGACGGCCGAAGGGGCCCGCCAGGCCAACTCGGTCGTGGTCGAGGCCCGCTCGGAGGCTGAAAAGTCCGGCGAGGTGGTGCGCAGCGCCGTCTCGGCGATGGGCGAG
>DASZSI010000226.1:0-14357 GCA_035548775.1 Hyphomonadaceae bacterium | reverse complement strand
TCCGAGCAATTGAACGCCATGCTCGCCAAGCTGGAGCGGCTGGTGATTTCCTCCCGGTCCGCCGGCGATTCTATCGCGCATGACCTGCGATCCCCTCTGACACGCCTGCGCAATCGGCTGGAAGCCGGCCTGCGGGACACGGCGACCGACGGGCCTCGCTCGGCTCTGGCGCGATCGATCGACGACGTTGACGGTGTGCTCGATACCTTCAACGCCATCCTGCGGCTGTCTCGCGTGCAGGCAGGAGCGACCGGGTCATTCAAGAGAACCAATGTCACAGGCATAACGGACGAGCTTGCCGAGCTCTATCAGCCAGTCTGCGAGGAAAAGCAGCTGTCGTTCGAATACCAGCCGGAAGGCGACCTGTTCGTACTGGCCGACCGGGACCTTGTCGCCCAGGCGATGTCGAACCTGATGGACAATGCCGTGAAGTATACGCCCTCGGGCGGTGCAGTACGCCTGACTGCGAGCCGCACACTTAACAACGAAGTGGAACTGTCCGTGTCCGACTCGGGTCCGGGCATTCCGTCGCAAGACCGGGAGCGGGTGATCGAGCGCTTCGTCAGGCTGGAACAGTCGCGTAGCCAGCCCGGCAGCGGTCTTGGATTGAGCTTGGCTTCCGCCGTGGCGGAGGCGCATGCGGGCCGGCTTATGCTGGGCGACGGCGTGGGCCCTCCGGGAAAGCCGGGACTAAAGGCGACACTGGTGCTGCCGTCGGCATGATGGGCGTCGCTCCAAGCGACGCCAACGCCGTGGACGCGCAGGGAGCGTGAGCTAAGTTGCGCGCATGACCGAGCGCCTGCCGCCCAGTTCGATTCGCGCGATTGCCGGAGACGAGGGCGATCCGGCCAAGGCGCTGGCCATTGCCGCGGCATACGCGCCGTATCTGGCGCGGTTGCAGGCACGCCATGGCGCCAAGCTGGACGAGCTAAGGGCCGCCGGACCCGAGGCTGTGCTGGAGGCATCGCTGGCCGAAATACGTTCGGCCGCGCAGATGGGTGGTGCGTTCAGCGCCCCCATGAAGCTGCTGCGGCGCGCCAAGGAAGCAGCCCACATGGCGATCGCTGGCGCGGACCTGGCCCGCGTGTGGACCTTGGACGAAGTGGTGGAGCGTCTGACGCGGCTGGCGGATGAAAGCGTCAGGACCGCGCTGTCGCTGGCGATCCGAGCGGCATGGGCTGGCGGGCGGCTGGGCGAAATCCGTGACAGCGACGAGATGCCGGGACTGTTCGCACTTGCCATGGGCAAGATGGGCGGGCGCGAGCTCAACTATTCCAGCGACATCGATCTCATCATGCTGTTCGACCTGGATCTCCTGCCTGTCGAGAATTCGCGGGTGAAAGAGGGAATGACGCGCCTCACGCGTGACCTGGTGCGCATTCTCGAGGAACGCACCGAGGACGGTTACGTCTTCCGGACCGACCTTCGTCTGCGGCCCGACCCGGCCTCGACCGCGCCGGCCATCTCCACGCAGTTCGCGACCGGCTATTACGAAAGCGTCGGCCAGAACTGGGAGCGCATGGCGCACATCAAGGCGCGGGTGTGCGCGGGCGATTCACAAGCCGGCAAGGCGTATCTCGATGAACTGACCCCCTATGTGTGGCGCCGACATCTCGATTACTGGGCCATCGCGGATATCCATTCAATCAAGCGGCAGATTCATGCGCATGGCGGTCATGCCGAGCTGGCTTCGCCTGATTTCGACGTGAAGTTGGGGCGAGGCGGTATCCGCGAGATAGAATTCTTCACCCAAGTTCAGCAACTCATCCTGGGGGGGCGCTTGCCCAACCTACGGGCGCCGAGGACCAAGGACGCGCTGGAAGCACTGGTCGAATCTGGCGCCGTTGAGCCTGACGTCCAAGCCGATCTTTGCAGGGCGTATGACTTCCTGCGTTCTATCGAGCATCGGATTCAGATGGTGAATGACGAGCAAACTCACCATTTGCCGGATCGCGCCGAAAAGCGGGAAGACATCGCCAGGCTTTCCGGCCGAGAGCCAGCGGAATTCGAAGCCGACATCTCGCAGGTTCGACGGCGTGTGCATGGCGTCTATTCCGATCTCTTTGCAACAGAGGAGCGGCTGTCCGGCGAGGCGGGCAATCTGGTGTTCACGGGCGTGGATGACGACCCGGGTACGGTGTCCACGCTCAAGGAGATGGGCTTCAGCGATCCTTCCGCGATCATTCATGTTTTCCAGCAATGGCACCGCGGCGGGATTCCCGCCACTCGGTCGGCGCGCGGCCAGCAGTTGTTCACCTCGCTAGGTCCACGCCTGCTCAAAGCCATGTCCGAGGTCGGCGAGCCGGATGCCGCGTTCGAGAGATTTCGGGACTTCTTCTCGGGCCTCGGGTCGGGCGTGCAGGTGATGTCGCTGATGTTAGCCGAGCCAGGCCTCACACGCGACCTGATCGAGACCATGGCCTTCGCTCCACAGCTGGCGGCGGACCTCGCAAGACGGCCGGCGCTGATGGATTCGATGCTCGAGCCTTCCTTTCGCGCTCCTGTAACCGCCGACGCGGCAGGGTCGCGCGAGAGGCGCCTGAGGGGACTGCTCGCGCGAGCGGAAGGGTTCGAAGGCCAGCTCAACGCAGCACGACGCTTCCATCGCGACGAGGCATTCCGCATCGGATATCAGCTACTTCGTGGCGCCATTGGCGCAAGCGAGGCCGGTGCGGCGTATGCCGATCTTGCAGATGCATGTGTTGCTTCATTGGCCGACGCCAGCGAGGCGGACATCGTGAGCCGATTTCCCGGTTCTATCGGCAAGTGGTCGGTCTGCGCGCTGGGCAAGTTTGGCGGCCGGGAACTAACGGCTACGTCTGACCTTGATCTGATGCTGATTTACGAACCGTCCGATCCAAGCGGCGGACAGCTGGCCGCCCGTTTTGTGCAGCGACTCATTGCAGCCCTGTCGGCGCCGACCGAGGAAGGTCGGCTGTACGAGGTCGATATGCAGCTGCGGCCATCGGGACGGGCGGGCCCGGTTGCTGTGCGGTTCTCGTCGTTCGAAAGCTATTATCGCGGGGAAGCCTGGACCTGGGAATTCATGGCGCTGACGCGGCTGCGTCCAGTAGCCGGCGATCCTGATCTGGGTCGGCGCGTTGTGGCTTCGGCGCGTCAGGCGCTGGAGCTGAAAAGCTCCGATACCAACATCACGACCGATGTCGCCGACATGCGACGCCGGATGGCGCGCGAGCGGCCGGCCAAGTCGCGATGGGACGTGAAGCTGGCGCCCGGCGGGTTGGTCGACATCGAGTTTGTGATCCAGCACGCGATCCTGATCGCTGCTGGGGGCGCCCCCGGTGTGGTTAAGCCGACTTCGATTGACGCTGTCAAAGCGCTGGCCGAGGCCGGGCGCTTCAGCCCTGGCGATGCCGCCGTTTTGATCGAGGGGCTGACCCTGCAGCTGAACCTCCAGCAGGCCCTGCGAATCGCTGTCGGGGACGCCTTCGACCCTACTGCGGCCTCAGGGGGGCTCAAGGCCTGGTTGGCCAGTCATTTGGGACTCAAGGACTTTTCAGCATTGGAGGCCCGTTTGGAGCAGGTCCAAGCCGCCGTAGCGGCCCTGCGAACCCGGCGATTAGGCCCACTTACGACGGAATAGCCCCTCGAGGCCGTTCAATTTGTCGGACACAGGAAGAAGCCCGGCTCGCTGAGACCGCTCGCTATTAGAGCAATGAATGGCTCGGCAAACGTCGCGGCAGGATGCATAAACGTGGAGAGCAATGCAGCTTTGATGAACTGGCCCGTCGGCCAGGCAAGGCGATTCTCGGAGTTGGCTTCAAGGCCATGCGGGATCCGGACGAGGAATTGGTGCGCCGTGTCGGTGCGGGCGACAAACGCGCCGCTGCGGAGCTTGTCCGCCGTCACCTTCCGCGAATGGTCGGGCTGGCAAGACGAATGCTCGGGGACCAGGCGGAAGCAGAGGACGTGGCGCAGGAGGTCTTTCTGCGCGTCTGGAAGCACGCAGCGGCGTGGAAGCCCGGTCAAGCCAAGTTCGAGACATGGATGCACAGGGTCGCGATGAATCTCTGTCTCGACAGATTGCGCCGGTCCGGCCGGCATGGCGGTGAAGTGTCTCCAGAGACGCCGGACGCGCGTGCGTCGGCGACGAAGGCGCTGGATGATCGCCAACGGCGAGACCGGGTGCGAGAGGCGTTGCAGGAGTTGCCGGAGCGGCAGCGGGCGGCGCTTGTGCTTTGCTACTATCAGGATCGATCCAATATCGAAGCAGCGGAAATCCTCGGCGTCAGCGTTGATGCTTTGGAGAGTCTGTTGTCGCGAGCGCGTCGAACGTTGAAATCGGAACTTTCCGCTGAACGGGCGGATCTGCTGAGCGGACTTGAGACAGGCTGATGGGGAAGGCCATGAACGAGACCCGTTTCATTGAACTGCTGGCGTCTTACGGCGCCGAGCTGTCGCGTTGGCCGAAGGAAGACCAGGCCGCGGCGGACGCTTTTCTTGAAGTGGCGCCACATCGGATCAAGGATGTCTGGGAAAGCGAAAGGTCGTTCGACCAGCTGCTGGCGCTGGAGAAGGACGGCCCGGCAAGCATTGCGCTGGAGACCAAGATACTGACTGCCTCGCCGGACCGTCGCCGGGTGCGTGCGGGCAAGCGGCTGTTCGGCAATTGGTCGGCGCCGCAATGGGCGACGGGAGGCGTCGTCGCCGCTTCGTTGGCCCTGGGGTTTGCAGTGGGCTACGCAGGCGAGCCGCAGCAGCCGACCAATTCCACGGAATATCCCATGCTGTCGCTGACCGGCGCCGGAGCGGGCGCGGTGTTCCTGACGGCCATGACCGATCCGGAGAACTAGGTTGGACATGCCGTCCAGGACGTCCCTCTTCCTGATCGCTTCACTGGCGGTCAACGCGGCGCTGTTGGGCGTTGTGGGTGGTGGGCTGCTGAACAAGCAGCATCGGCCCAATTCGGAAGGGCAAGCCGGACCGCCGCAATCGGAAGTCGCGGCCGCCTGGGCGCAGTTGCCTGATTCAGATCGCGCCGAACTGCGCAAGCGGCTGCGGGACGGATGGAACGCCATGGAGGGCGACCGCAAGCTGTTGCTCGATGCAGGCAAGAACGTTCACGACATCGCAATGTCCGACCCGTTCGATGGCAACAAGTTGCGCGATGCCCTGACGATCTATCAGCAGCGTCAGCGGCGCATGCAGGAAAACGCCGAAGACATCCTGATCAGCTATTTCAGCAAGATGCCGCCGGCGGCTCGCGGCACGGCGGCGGTAGGGTTGCTGACGCCGTTCAACGCCAGGGTGCAACGTGCGGACGGGCGCAAGGACGAGCGCGGGCCAGGACCGGCGTTGGGACCGTTGAAACCCAACGGGCAACCCGGAGGATCCGGCGTCGACAGCGGCTTCAAGCCTGATCCCAAGGCAAGCGCGCCGAAATAGCGGCGCGATCCGTTTCGCTAAAGACAATTCAGCCTATGCGCCGACTTGCTGGTGTTCGCTCGGATGTTGTGCCGACGGAGCAGGAGGCACGGGCAGGTAGATCGTGACCGTCGTGCCAACGCCCACCGTGCTGTCGATGGTGAGCCGGCCTCCGTGCATCTCAGCGAACGATTTCGTGAGCGCGAGCCCAAGACCCGTTCCGTGGGTGTTGCGAACTTCGCTCTCCGGCGTACGCGATTGCTCGAATGGCTGCCCAAGGCGCGGAAGATCTTCAGGTGCGATGCCGATCCCGGAATCCTTGACGCGGATCACAAGCCAATCGCCCTCGACCTGCATGTCGATCCGGATTTCCCCGCCGGGATCGGTGAACTTTATTGCGTTGGCAAGGAGGTTGAGCGTCATCTGCTTGATGGCGCGATGATCGCCGTTGATGTCCGGCAGGTCGTCGTCAGGGTCGAAGACCAGCGACAGCTGACGATCCTGGGCCCGGCGGCGGACGAGGCGAACGGCGGCGTCGACAGCGTCCGAGGCGTCGATCATTCGCGGCGCGAGCTGCATCTTGCCGGCTTCGATTTTCGACATGTCGAGCACGTCGTTGATCATTTCCTCAAGATGCTTGCCGGCCTGGAGGATCGCCTCGGCGTATTCCTGGTATCGATCGTCCCCTAATGGCCCGTAGATCTGGTTCACCATCATCTCGGAAAAGCCGTTGATGTGGTTGAGGGGGGTGCGAAGCTCGTGGCTCATGTTGCCGAGGAAGGCGCCTTTGGCCTGCGCCGCGCGCTCGGCCCGCGTCTTGGCTTCCTGATATTTTTCGGCGAGTTCCTGGGCCTGGCCCTTCGCGCGTTCGAGCTCGACGACCATATTGCGCAGCCGCCGTTCGCTTTTCTGAAGCCCGGCCTCCTGGCGTTTGAGGTTGGAAATATCGACGCCCACCGTGATGAGCCCGTCGCTGGCCGTGCGGCGATCGACAAGCCGGATCCAGTGATCGGACAGTAGCAGCATTTCCCGGCCATTTGCGTCGTCGCCCAGCGGGCGTTCGACGCGGACGAACTTGGAGAGCTCGGCGATTACGAAGTCGTATGAAGCACCAGCCTTCACGACGTTCTTGTCGAGATTGAAGACGCGCGCAAAAGCGGCATTCCAGTGCGTGAGGCGCTTGCGGCTGTCCCAGACGGCAAACGGCCCGGGGTGAGCATCCAGCGCCGTGCGGGCCAGTGCTTCCGCCCTGCGGGAGCGATGCTGGGCCTGGATGCGATCGGTTACATTGAGGATGGCGCCCGAGAAGCCGCCTTCGGCGGGACCGCCGATCAGTTCAAAGAACTTTCCGGCGGAGCGTCCGCCGCCCTGGAAGGCGACGTTGATCTGGCGTCCGGGGTCGCCGTCCTCCAGCGCCTGGCTGACACGGCGCCGATCGTCGTCGGCGATCATCGAGGTAAATTCGTCGAGCGTCATATCTCCATGGCGGAGAGAGCCAACGAGATTGGCAGCTTCCTGACCGATGATGAGCAGTTGCTTGGCCGCATTCCATCGCCACAGGCCGATAAAACCGGCAACTTCAAATGAGCTCCATTTCGACGCCTCGATCTGGGCCGGCGGTGTGGCGGAGGCGGCCAGACCATCGCGTTCACGTTGCAGCCGGCGGATCGTGCTGACCAAGCCGAACACAGCGAGCAGAGGCGCGGCCAGCAGCAGGGTGTAGATGATAACCCGGTTGAGGTCGCCAAAATCGAACAACGGTGTGGGTCGGAACACGCAAGCGGCAACCCCGGCGTCGGACACCGGCGCGCAAGCAACGGCGGAGCGTTGAAAGTCGACGGTCTCGAAGCGGGCGTTCATCGGCATTGACGCGGCGGATGCGAGATTGAAGCTGCGGCCTTCAAGCGGCTGGGGCATCAGCGCCGCGCTGGCCTTCAGCCCTGAGACCCAGCGATGCTGATTGTCCTGTGCAAAGACGCGCACGCCTTCCTTGTCGGCCAGCTGCGCCCAGGCCCCGCTTGGCGGCGTTCGTTCAGCGACCGCATCGAACGGCACGCCTCTGCGAATGCTTTCAAGAGAAGCGCCAGTGAGGAGCAGTCCCTCCATGCGCGACTTGGAGGCGATCAGTTCGGCGCGAACATGGCCTGCAAGGGCTTCAGCTTCCCTGGCGGCCTGAGTGAGGACGGCATTGTCGGAAGCCTGCCGCTCCTCAAGGGCTTTCAGGACAAGTGCGCCGCCGAATGCCGCCAACAGAACCGAGAGCATGCCAATAGGGACCGCGCCACGCGGCTTGGGCGCGGTCTCCCGCGCCTTTGGTCCCCTCGGTTCAGGCCTCCCCAAAACGATTCCTTCCGCAAACGAACGGACTCACCAGTTTTGGATTCGAAAAGCTGCGAAAGGGTTAACGAGGGATTAACTGTGGGCCACGGAGGGACCAAAAGTCCCACGGAACCGGGCCATTTCCGGGTTTGCGGATGATTCAGGAAACCTTCTCAGCCGCCGCTGCGGTGGCCGCCCCGAGCACGGCGGAACTTTTGGGCCCGAAGAGGTTCTCGCGGCGTTCCTTGCCTTTGTAGTTCTCGTCCTTCCGCCTGCGGCGGTCGGGACCGAAATAGACGCTGGTGCGGACGAAGGACCGGGGCGTGTTAATGACGGCGCAGACCTTCCTGTAGAGTTCCGTTGCTGTCACCGGCTTGGCGCAAAACTCAGTGACGCCGGCGTCGCGGGCGGCTTCGACCTTGGACCGCTCCGCATAGGCGGTCAGCATGATGATCGGCACGAAATGGTTGGGACTGTCTTCGGCCGTGCGCACGAGCTTTGTGAACTCGCATCCATTCACGGGGTCCATCGCGAAGTCCGTGATGATGAGATCAATCGGCGAGTTGCGGATCAGCTGGAACGCATCGACGGCGTTGCTGGCGTCGAAGAAATCCTTGACCTCGAAGCCGCGCAGGATGGTCTTGATGATGTTGATCATGTGATGGTTGTCGTCGACAACCAGCACCTTCAACCGCTCCATCATCCTGTCCATGGAAATTCCTCGTCAGGCGGCGTGGCGCAGCGAGCGGGGGCTGCGCGCAAAGAAGGTTTCGTCGATCGCCGGTTGGCCGAACAGGTAGCCCTGAGCGTAGCGAACACCAGCTTCGATCAGTAGTCGCCGGTCGGATTCTGTTTCCACACGCTCGCCGACAGAGGCGATGCCGAGCTCCTGGCACATGCGCGCTACGTTCCGCATCAGGGCAAGATTGCGCACGTTGCTGGTCGTGGATTGCAGGAAGCTGCCATCGAATTTGAGGCCGTCGACTTCGAGGGCGCGAAGATAGCCGAAGGAGGCAGCGCCGGCCCCAAAGTCATCGAGGGAGACGCTGATGCCCGCAGCGCGCAGCGTGGCCACCGCTCGGGCGGCCGTTTCGATGTCCCGGATCTCCGCAGACTCGGTGACCTCGATGATCAGGCGGCTGCGGTGAAACGTGTGCCCCGAGATGACCGCGCATAGCTCGCGGATGACTTCGAGGCGCTGGATCGATTCCCCTGAGATATTCACGGCAAGGCGGAAGCTAGGATCGGGGTTTGATTCGAGGCGCGCGGCTGCTGCGCTGACCATGATATAGTCGAGGTGGCAGATCTGGCCGCTCTTCTCGGCGGCGGAAATCAGACCGATCGGAGACTCCTCGCCGACAAACCGTGCGAGAACCTCGAAATGGCTGACTGCACCAGAGCGGGCATCGACCACGGGCTGCAGCGCAGCCATCAGCCGGCCATTCATGACCGCGTCGCGAAAGCGTTCGGCGAGCAACTCTTCGGCGTTGTCGCCGCGGACGCGCATGGAGGCTGGCATGCGAGCAACGGCGAAATTGAAGGTGTCGGGCGCCGCAAGGTTGCGTTGGACGACAATGCGCCGGCCGCCCTCGATCGAGGCGGCGTCCTCCCACGAAAGCCTGCGACCAGGTCCCAGCGCCCAAAGCTCTTCGCGCAGGCGGCGGCCTTCAGCTTCGCTGATCAGATCAAGGGCGTTCTTGCCGATGAGGCGTTCGCTGGAGGGGTGATGAAGAAGGCTCGCATCGCCATCCGCGCGGACGATCCGGCCGGCCGCATCGGTGGCAACCAGCAGGTCCGCGGCCGCAAAAGCCAATTCGCGGAACCGGTCACCATCATCGGCTGAAAGCGACATCCCTGCCGTCCGCTCACATCAACGCGCTGTGAACGCTACTGGCGCATGATTAGTCAGCGGTTAACGATGTCCTTAACATGCCTGCGGCAAGGAATGCCGGACGCCCGAAAGACGCGGATTTCAGCCAGCTTCGGCCAAAGCCCGGCCCACGATATCCAGGGCGTTCTTGGAAAGCCCAGCTTCCGAAAGACGCTGGAGCTCCGCTTTCGCCTTATCGCGACGGGCGGCGTTGAAGGAGCGCCAGCTTTCAAAGGCGGTCGCCAAGCGCGCAGACAGAGCCGGATTGAGCGGGTCGACCTTGAGAATAAGGTCGCCGAGGAAGCGATAGCCCCAACCATCCGAGGCGTGGAAGCCGACCGGATTGTTCATGGAGAATGAGGCGGCCAGCGAACGTACCCGATTTGGGTTGCGCAGGTCGTAGTCAGGCCGATCCAGCAGTTTCTGCAGGCGTTCGCGGAGATCCGCGCGGACCGACATGGCCTGGACGCCATACCACTTGTCCATCACGAGTGGCGACCCGGACCAACGAGCTTCGAAATCCCTCAGCGCCTCGTCAAAGGCTTCGCTCTCGATGTTGGAAAGCGCGGTCAGCGCAGCCAGCGACTCCGTCATGGCGCTGGCGGAGCGATAGGCCTGTGTCACCAGGCGTTCGTGGCGATCGCCCAGGGACGACAATAGCGACAGCGCCGATGCACGCAGCGCGCGGCGGCCGGCAGCCTTTGCCGAGGCGTCAAAGGTTGCCGGCTCGGCCTTGTCGACCACGCCTAGCAGAAGATCCTCAAGGGAGCGGGCGACTGCCTTGCGGATGTGAAGGCGGACAGTGTGGATCGCCTGGGGATCGGCGTCACGCACGTCGAGCACGAGTTCGCCCACTGTCGGCAGATAGAGCAGGAGCGCCGCGTAGGCCTGATCGCTCTCGGCGGCGCGCGCAACCGAATCCCGCAGCGATTGGACGTAGGCCGCTAGACGCTTGTGATCTGGCTCGCGCGAATTGCCGCGAACCGCATCGAGGATGAGCGCCCGGGCGATAGATTGCAGCGCCTCCCACTGAGCAAACGCATCATCGTCATGTCCGGCCAGCGCGGCGCGGTCAGCCTCGGACAGGTCGTCGGCGAGGCGGATCGGAGCAGAAAAGCCGCGATTGAGCGAAGGCCGAGGCGGCGAAGCGACCTCGGTGAAAATGAACTGGTCCGTGGCCTGTTGAAGGAACACGACATGCTCGCTCGCTGAAACGCCGCCGTAGCGCGTCTCCATCTTGGCGCCATTCGCGTCGAACAGAGCCACGCGCATCGGGATGTGCTGGGATGTCTTGGTTGCCTGGCCCGGCGTCGCCTGGGTGTTTTGTGTAAGGGTAAGCTTCCAGGCTCGGTTGGCTGCGTCATAGTCACCCTTGGCGCGGACGGTTGGCGTGCCGGCCTGAGCGTACCATTGCGCAAATGCAGTGAGGTCCTGATCGGTCGAGGGCTGGAAGCTGCCGATGAAATCCTCAATCGTCGCTGCCGAACCGTCGAAGGTGTCGAAATACCGGTTCATGCCGGCAAAGAATGCTTCCTCGCCCACGACCAGGCGTAGCATGCGGATCAGTTCGGCGCCCTTTTCGTAGACTGTGGCGGTGTAGAGATTGTCGATGCGGGCGTAAGCGTCCGGCCGCACCGGGTGAGCGAGGGGGCCCGCATCCTCCGGAAACTGACGTGTGCGCAGGCGGATCACTTCCTTGATGCGAGCCACGGCGGGCGAGCGCATAGCCTTGGTGAATTCCTGGTCGCGATAAACGGTGAGACCTTCCTTCAGACACAGCTGAAACCAGTCCCGACAGGTGATGCGGTTGCCGGTCCAGTTGTGAAAGTATTCGTGAGCTACGATGCTTTCGATTGCTTCGAAATCGGCGTCCGTGGCGGTCTGGCCGTCGGCTAGAACATAGGCCGAGTTGAAGATGTTGAGGCCCTTGTTCTCCATCGCTCCGAAGTTGAAGTCACGGACGGCGACGATCTGGAAAACCGAAAGGTCGTACTCCCTGCCGAATACGTCTTCGTCCCATGCCATGGCTCGCTTGAGCGAGCGCATGGCATAGGCGGCGCGGGGCGCATCGCCTTTTTCGACGTAGATCGTGAGCTTCACATCCTTACCGGAGGAGGTTTTGAAGTCGTCTTCCAGCAAGTCAAAGTCGCCCCCCACCAGCGCGAACAGATAGGATGGCTTGGGGTGTGGGTCCGTCCATTCTGCAAAATGGCGGCCGTCTCCAAGGTCGCCGGATGCCGACGGATCGCCGTTTGACAGAAGGTAGGGGCATCGGGCCTTGTCCGCCTCAATACGCACGAAGAAGGGTGCCAGGACGTCCGGACGATCAGGATAGTAGGTGATGCGACGGAAGCCTTCGGCTTCGCACTGGGTGCAGAAGCGATTGCCTGAAATGTAGAGCCCAGAAAGCTCGGTGTTCGATTCAGGCGAGATCTCGGTTTCAATCTCGAGTGTGAAAACGTCGCCGGGCTTCAGGATGGTGAGACCTTCGGGTTCGACCACGAAATCCTGGTCAGGCAACGTCTGGCCGTTGATCCGGATGCCCTTGAGCGTGAGTTTCTCGCCATCGAGCCGCAAGGGCGTGTCTGGTTCGCCCGTGCGGCGTACGAACAGCTCCGACTTGACTGTCGTCGCCGACGGGTCGAGCCGAAACAACAAGCGCACCTGGTCGATCCGGAACGGGAACGGCCGGTATTCGGAAAGCCTTACCGGAGGCGGCGTTTCAGTTCGCATCCCTCAAGCATCCCGGACCACAACGCCAAGTATTTTGCGGCGCAGGGGAATGCCTACAAGGTTTGCGCCTAAGATAAAGGGAGCAAATCTGGATTTCTTGCAAAATCCGAAGGGTACGCCGGATTATTCGGCGGCCTGGGCGGGGGCGGTTTCAGCCGGCGTTTCATAGACCCGGCGCAAAAGTACCGTCGACTTCTTGGCCAGGTCGAGCAATTCGGCCGGCATGTCGTCGCTGTTGCTGTGACCGAACTGGGCGAGCGCCTTGCAAATCCGCATGAGGTGCGGCGCAGCTTCGATGATGCGAGCCTGGAATTCGATTTTCTGCGGATCGCGGTCGTATTCCGCGCTCGGAACGCGCCAGCCACCCCAGTTCTTGTCATCCGTGGTGACCACAGGGAAAGAGCCGGGGAATGGGTGGTTGGGGACTTCGTGGCTGTCTTTCCAACGGTTGCGCGCGCGGTTGATCCGCCAATTGTCGAGGTCCGCTACATCGTCGATAGGCGCGCCGGACTTGTCGGCGGCGAGCTCGCTGGCGGAAAATTCGCGACCCAGGCCCACGTCGTAGTGAACCTTTAGCGGCTCATCGAGGCCTTTCACCCACTGGGGAAGAACCTTCTCGACGATGGCCCAGGTGCCCACCGGCTTAACAAAGACTTTCTGATTCTTGTGAAATGCAGCCTTGGCCATCGGATTAATCCTCCCCGACGGCCAAGACCTATCATCTCCGAGTTAGTCTCAGGTGAATCGGACCTGCGAGGCTGGTTCGATTAACCAAAGAAGCCTCAGCGGCAGTCGCTGTCGCCAGGGAAGACCTGGTCGGCAGGGACCATGAACTTCACCTCTTCCATCGAGCCGGTGCGCTGGCCCTTGGCGTCTTTCGCGAAGTACTGATAGCGCATCGAGGTGAAGCTGAGTTCGATCGTTTCGGCTTGGCCGCCCACGACGTTGACGTCCGGGTTGGCGTTGAAGGAGCGGACCTCGGCGCCCTCCAGGATCCATTTGGAGTCCACAGTCTGCGGTTGGCCGGGACGGGCCGGAGCCGTGAATGTAATTTCAACCGAGCCCAGAGGCTTTCCCTGCACCGCAGCCATCATCAGCTTTGGCGAAGAACGGTCAGGAGTCTTGGTCAGGAACATGGAACCCACGCTAAGTTGATGCGTGACGGAGGCGCCGCCGTCCGGATCGGGCAACACCACGTTCGACACGTTCATGGTCGCGCCGTTGAGCAGGATCTGGCCTTCAAAACCGCGAGCATTGGTATCGCCCGGGGCGCCGTCCACCTTCATGAACACGTCGGCGTTGGCGGCTCCGACTGCGGCAAGGGCGATACCCGCAAGCAGGGTGGCGCGGGCGAAATGACGGATACGCATTGGGTCCCCCTCCAGGGAACATTGAAGGCCGCGCGCGTCCGGGGATCGGATAAGTGTTGGCGGCCGACTCACGGGGAATTCATCCCCGTTCAGGCTGCTTGTGGGCCCGGGCCGGGGCCGGCGTAGGGCGCAGGGTCTACGTGATTGTGGCGATCATGACGGGATAGAGGCGAAGAGTTAAATCCCGGAAACGCCGGCCTTTTCGGCTTTGCGATTGCTTAAAGTGAAGCGGCTAACCTTCGCTCTCGGGACGCTTTGTTGCGAGCAGGCATGGCCGGGGCAACCAGTTCGAAAGCCGAAGGAAGGCCGAGTGCCAAGCCGTTCTCGGCATGGTGGCTGGTCGGATGGGGGTTTGCGGCCGTCATCCTGATTGCCGGTTTTGGCCAAGCTGCATTGCATCAGAATTTTTCTGATCCCGACAACGCGATGCGGCTGGTGCGCGTGCGTGATTTCCTGGGCGGGCAGGCCTGGTTCGATCCGGTTGAACATCGCCTGAATCCGCCCGACGGGACGCCCATGCACTGGGCGCGCTGGATCGATGCCGCCATCGCTGCGCCAATTGCTGTCCTATCGCCGATCGTCGGACAACAGGGCGCTGAGATCGCCGTGTCTTTCATCTGGCCGCTTGGACTTCTCGCGATCTTCATGGCGCTGGTAGCCAAGGTGTCGGGAGAACTTGG
>DASZSI010000225.1:0-3953 GCA_035548775.1 Hyphomonadaceae bacterium | reverse complement strand
CGCCCTTGGCCTTGGTCATGTTATTCAGGATCTTGCCGTTGAGGTTGTCGCCGTCGCGCTTGCCCGAGTAGTCGAGGCCGCCGGCGTTGAACGACATGCGAAGGTCGCCCATGGCCGAGCCCGACCAAGTGCCGTCCAGGTGTTTCTTGCCTTCATCATAGGTGAAGGACGCGGCGCCGCCTTCCTTGAGCAGCAGGTCGCCCTTGATGGGGGAGTTCTTCACCCAGGTGACCGTCATGGCCCACTTGGTGTTCTTGAACGACGGGGCCGTGGCCATGTCCTGGGCGCTGGCTTGCATGGCCTGTCCGGCCAGAACTCCGGCGAAAACGGCCATGCCGCTCAAGGCCATCGCGATTGCGGTCTGACGAACCCGGGTCAGCGCCATTAGTCCCTCTCCCTTGCCGGAAAACCGGCCCAAGGCGGGACTTTATCGCCCGACGGTGCACGCCCGGTTAACCGGGCTGCCGCGGGATTTGGAGCGCCTTTCGGCCGGTATCCTAGCCCGCGAGGCGGGCCATCTCGGCGTCCGACAGCTCGTAATTGCCATAGACGTTCTGGACGTCGTCGCAGTCTTCGAGCTCTTCGAGCATCTTCATCAGGCTGTCGGCGTTCTCGCCTTCGACCGGAACGGTGTTGAGCGGCTTCCAGATCAGCGCCGTAGATGTGGCCGGCGTCTTGATCTTGCCTTCCAGCGCAGCGGCGACTTCGGCGAGGTCCGAGCGGGCGGTGTAGACATAGTGGCCGTCAGCATCGCTCTGCACGTCGGAGGCGCCGGCATCGATAGCGGCTTCCATGATCGCGTCTTCCGAGCCCGCCGCCAGCGGATAGACGATCTCGCCGACATGCTCGAAGCCCGACGACACCGCGCCGGTCTGGCCGAGGTTGCCGCCATAGCGTGTGAGCGCCGTGCGCACGTCGGTGGCGGCGCGGTTCTTGTTGTCGGTCGAGCATTCGATGATGAGGCCGACGCCGCCCGGCGCGAAGCCTTCATAGCGGATCGCTTCGTAGTTGGCGCCGTCTCCGCCGGCGCCCTTGTCGATGGCGCGCTGGATGTTGTCCTTCGGCATCGAGGCGGCCTTGGCGTTGTTCACGGCCAGGCGCAGGCGCGGGTTGAAGTTGACGTCGGCCATGCCGGACTTGGCGGCGACGGTGATCTCCTTCGCCAGCTTGGAGAACAGCTTGGCCTTGGCCTTGTCGGCCTTGCCCTTGCGGTGCTGGATGTTGGCCCATTTGCTGTGGCCGGCCATGGAGGGGCCTTTCGATTGGCGTGCGTTGCTGCGCGGAATTGAGGGCTGGGCATAGCCGAGACCGCCTCGCTGAAGCAAGGCGCCGGCAAGGAAGATAGGAAAAGCGGCCATTCCGACCCGCTGGAGTCCTTCGTAAACGGCTGGCCGCGGCGACGCCATGGGCGTAGCATCGGGTGAGCCTGCACAGGGGGAAGATATGCGCGGAAAGCTGATCGCCATGGCGGCGCTGATGGCGCTGGCCGCTTGCTCGACGGCGGCGCCACAACAGACCCGCTATGCGCTGACGCCGGTGAAATCGAACGGTCAGACGCTGCAGGGGATGGACAGCCAGGTGACGCTGGAATCGCGCCAGCCGGGCGGCATCGTCTCGATCAAGGCGGACGAGCAATTCGCCAGCTTCGGCGCAGGCTTTGTGGTGGCCGTGCAGAACAAAGGTGCGGCGCCGCTGCAATTCGGGCCCAGGAACATCGAGGCCTCGATCAACGGCAAGTCGTTGCCGGTGCTGGGCGCGGAGGAACTCGACGCCAAGGTGAAGGCAAGCATCCGCAGCTTTGTACGCGCGACCAGCCGCACCCAGACGGTGGATATTTCCAACGCCAGCGACAGCGTGAACCGCGATTACCAGTACAACAATGTCGGCGGCAACGCGGCCGGCCAGGGCGGCGGCGCTTCGTGTGCTCTGACGGCGGATCATTGCGCGACCTATCGCCAGGACCGCATCAACCGCGAATGGCAGGCGAGGACGGTGGCCGAAGCCGGGGCGAACCTGCAGGCCAATGAACAGCTGATCGCAAAGAGAGCGCTGCATGCCTCGGAGATCCAGCCGAACGGCATGGCGGGCGGCGTTATGGTGGTCGAGCCGCCGCCGTCCGGCGGAGTGGTGGACATCACCATAACGATCAACGGCCAGAAACACCGGTTCAGTTTCAACGCCACGCCGACCGCGTGAACAATCGGTCGGCTGGATGCCTGCTGCGCCCGGTCGACGCGCCGCGGAATCAGCCTAGCTTGCCGGGCATGGTTTGGGACAGGAGACGTGGATGCGGATTACGCTTGCCCTGATTGCTGCGCTTGGCCTGGCGGCCTGCAGCGGAAATTCGACGACAGGTTCAACCGACGGGGCCAAGGCTGCACCCGCGGCGACGACGCCGGACGCGTCAGCGGCGGCGACGCCTCCCGCGGCGCCTGCTGCGCCTGCCGCAATGGCTGCGATCGACGGGCCGGCGACCGGCAAATGGAAGACGACGGTGATGGTGAATGGCCGGGCCATGCCGTCGGCTGAAGTGTGCGTCGACAAGCTGGTCGATTTTTCCGAAGCGCAGAAACTGCAGCAGCAGGCAGGCACGACTTGCAGCGAGGTGACCCAGCATCGCGAGGGCGATGTGCTGACGGTTCATTCCGCCTGCACGCTGGCCGGCGGCCGCAAGACGGTGAGCGACATCAAGGTCACCGGCGATTTCAAATCGTCCTACACGACAGAGATGCACACCGTGTCCGACCCGCCGGTGGTTCCGGGCAAGCCTGCCTCCGACATCACGGTGAAGTCGGAACGCGTCGGCGATTGCGACGCGAAATAACCGGACACTGAAATCGGGCGCCGAAACAAGTGAGGGGGCCGAAGCCCCCTCACCTTCTTCTCTGATTTTGGCCTAGCGACGCCCGCCATAGGGATCGATGGTGTGGCCGCCGCCTCCGCCGCTGGCGACGGGGTTGGGGTTCACCACCAGGCTGATCGCGGGAAGCCGGACCATGCTGCCGGCGCCCTTGGCGCCGCCGCCGCCATCAGCCGTGCGCGCGCCGGGGCCAACGCCCTTGAGGCCGCCTGGCGTTGCAAAGGTCGACGTGCCCTTGCTTCCGCCGCCGCCGTCCGAGGCGGGATCGCCCGTGGTTCCGATCGGAGTGACGCGCTGGCCGGGCTTGGCGATGCCGCTCGAGCTGTCGTTGTCGAGGGTGTTGAAGCCTTTGTCCTTGTCCTTGCCGCCCGGTTCCTTTTCCGGTTTTTCCTTTTCCTTGTCCTTCCCGGTGTCGCTGCTGCCGCCGCCGTTGTTGTTATTTCCCTTGGAGGTGTTGTCAGCGGGCTTCGAAGTATCCTTCACCGGCTGCTGGTTATTGGTGGGCGTCTTGCCGGCGTTGTTGTTGTTCCCGCCGTTGTTGTTGCCACCCGAGTTTCCGCCGCCGGGCTTGGTCAGGTCGGTGAATTTTCCCGGGTTGTTGTTGCCGCCGGTCGGAATGCCGAACTTGCCCGCGCCGCTTTTATCCGCGCCGCCATTGTTGTTGTTGCCGCCAGTCGGAAGACCGAATTTGCCGGACCCGGTCTTGTCCAGGCCACCATTGTTATTGTTGTTGCCGCCCACGCCGAACTTGCCGGTGGGATCGCCGGTGACGCCGTTCTGGCCGTTCTGGCCGTTCTGACCCGGGCCGAATGTCTTGTCGGTTCCGGCAGCCACGTTGATGAGGCGGACCGAGCCATCGGGGCCGACGAACTTGGTGTCGCCCGAGACGGTGTCGTGGCTGGCGTGCGTGCCGTCGGAGTAGACGATCGAGCCGTCCTTCTGGACGACGCCGGCCTTGCCCGAAGGATCGACTGCGCGGACCTGCGTTCCATCCGAGTATGTGTAGGTATCGCCTGTGCGCGTGGGCTGTTTCGAGTTGGAGGCGTCGATCGTGCCGTCCGGATGCGTGATCTTGGTGTCGCCAGAGCTGGCG
>DASZSI010000224.1:0-14138 GCA_035548775.1 Hyphomonadaceae bacterium | reverse complement strand
CGGCCTCGCGCACGATTTCAACAACCTGCTGCAGGGCGTCATCCTCAACGTCAACAAGCTGCAGGTGCGCCACCCGCCCGGCGATCCCACCTTCTACGAGCTCAAATCCATCAACGAGTTCGCGGCCCGCGGCGCCCAACTGGTCCGTACTTTGCTCGCCTACGCGCGCAAACAGGTGTTCCGCCAGGAAGTGTTCGACGTCGCCGACGCCCTCTCGGACTACTACGTCCTCCTGCGCGACATCATCGACCAGCGCATCAAGCTCGACATCGTGCACGGCCGCGACCTGCCGCGCATCAAGGCCGACAAGGGCCAGCTTGAAACCGCGATCACCAACCTCTGCACCAACGCCCGCGACGCCATGCTGGAAAGATCCGGCGGCGGACAGCTCACCATCCGCACGTCCCGCGCTGACGCGGCCGCCGCCCGCAAGGACGGCTTCACGCTGGTCACCGAGGGCGAATACGTACTGATCGAGGTGATCGACAACGGCGTCGGCATCCCGCCGGAGATCATGGAGAAGATCTTCCAGCCCTTCTACACGACCAAGCAGGAAGGCAAGGGCACGGGCTTCGGCCTCGCCACCGTCTACGGCATCGTCAAGCAATCGGGCGGCTACATCTATCCCGTCTCGAAAGTCGGACGCGGCACCACGTTCAAGATTTTCCTTCCCGCTTACACCGGCCAGGAAGAAGCCATGCCCGCCGACCAGGTGTTCGAGGCGCCGCAACCGGTCGAGAGCTCGTCCTCCAAGGGCGCAGACCTTGCCGGCCGTGGCCGCATCCTCCTCGTCGAAGACGAGGAAGGCGTGCGCGGCATTGCCGCCCAGCTGCTCGCCTCGTGCGGCTATCAGGTCATGGAAGCCGGCGACGGCGAACAGGCCCTCGGCATCATCAAGGAGAATTCGGGTGGCATCGACCTCCTCATCTCCGACGTGGTGATGCCCGGCATGGACGGTCCGGCCCTGCTCAAGGAAGCGCGTCCCTGGCTCGCCAAGACGCGCGTCATGTTCATCTCGGGCTACGCCGAGCGCGATCTCGCCAAGACCCTGGAGGAGGAGCGTTCGATCTCCTTCCTGCCCAAGCCCTTCACCCTCCGCCAGTTGGCCGAGCGCGTGAAGCAGGAACTGAAGGACGCCGCTTAGGAGCCGCACCTAACTCAGGCTTGTCTGGCCAGACTCGCCGCCAAACCCACCGGACCTATCTACCCCTCCGGGCGTAGGGACCCGTCCTGTCCGCGGCAGAATTTCTGCCGATCCTTCCGGACGTCGGCGGGCCTTGGAGCGTTATTTCGAGCGCTTCGCTGCAGGACGGGATCAGGCCTGGATGGCTCTGGAAGACACACGGGAAGACCGCCGCGGCGGCCTCAAACGCGCAACTGAAGTCGCGCACGCACGTGTCGAAGGCATCATACAGCAAGCCGGAATGTTCGGCTCGATCGCGGGCTATCGGCGCTATCTCGAAGCCACCTGGCGCGTCCGCATCGAGCTGGAGCAAGCTCTTGATGCATCCGGCGCAGAGCAGCTTTTCCCCGCCTGGCCACGGCGCCGTATCGCTCCTCTCATAGCCGCGGACGTGGCCGACCTTGGCGGTTCCCTGCCAAGCCCTGTCGTCAATCCACCCCGCCTGTTTTCACCTTCGGAACTTCTGGGCGTTCTTTACGTTCTTGAAGGTTCATCGCTGGGGGCGAGGGTGCTTGTGCGAAACGCTGCCGATCTCGGTCTGTCTGGCGCCTTTGGGGCGCGCCATCTGGATGCGCAGGCTGGCGACCGCGCAGCGTGGGCCGAATTCCTGGCCGTGTTGACCGCTTCCGACGAGACGCCCAGCGCCAGCGCCGCCAATTCAGTCTTCGATATGTTTGCCAACGCCTACGCCGCCGAGGCAGTCCTCGGATGACCGCTCCTCCCGACACCAGCCGGTATAGCCAGACCGCGCTCCAGGCGGGGCCGGAATTCGGCAAGGCCGACCTCACCAATTGTGACCGCGAGCCGATCCATATCCCCGGCTCGATCCAGCCGCATGGCGTGATGCTGGTCTATGATCCGGCCGAACAGATCATTACCCACGCCTCGGCCAACGCCGCGGACATGCTCGGCGCCGACAAGGACTATATCACCGGCCAACCGCTCGAGGGCGTCCTCGGCCTCAAGGCTGCGCATTCGGCCCGCAACGCGGCCGCCAAGTCGGTTGCCTCCAGCGCTCCCGGCCTTCTGTTTGGCGTCAACGTCGAAAACTCCGACAGGCGTTTCGACATCGCAGCCCACACCCACCAGAAACGCACCTTCATCGAGCTGCAGCCGTCGGGAGAGGATGTCGACGGCTACGGCCCGCTAGAACTCACCCGCGCTCTGGTCCGGCGCCTTGCCGACGAAAAGTCCATCGCGGACCTGTCTCACTCGGCTGCGCGCATGGTCCACCTGATGCTCGGCTATGACCGGGTGATGATCTACAAGATGCTGCACAATGGCGCCGGCCGCGTCATCGCCGAAACCAAGCGCGCCGACCTCAACAGCTTCCTCGGCCTTCACTTCCCGGCATCCGACATCCCGGTCCAGGCGCGCGAACTCTACAAACGCAACTGGATTCGCATGATCTCGGATGTGCGCTACACGCCTTCTCCGGTGATGCCGGCTATCCCGCAAAGCCAGCCGCCGCTTGATATGTCCTACGCCCAGCTGCGCTCCGTCTCGCCGGTACACTGCGAGTACCTGCAGAACATGGGCGTCGGCGCCTCGATGTCGATCTCGATCCTGGTCGAGGGCGAGCTGTGGGGCCTCATCGCCTGCCACCACTACTCGCCAAAGGTCGTGCCATTGCCCCAGCGCATCGGCGCTGAGCTTTTCGGCCAATACCTTTCCCTCCAGGTCGAGGCGCTGGAGCGGCGCGAGCGGTTCGACATCGCCCAGGAAGCCCGCGCCCGCCTCGACCGGATCGTGTCGGAACTCTCGCCGGAACAGGACCTCCACGAGTCGCTAAGCCCCCGCATCGCCGACATCGCCAAGCTGTTGCCGTGTGATGGCGCCGCGCTATGGATCAACAAGGCATGGATCACTCACGGCGCCGTTCCGCCGGAAGAGCTGATCAAGCCGATCACCGGCTTTCTCAATGGGGCCGCCGACGGTCGGGTGTGGGCTTCGAACCAGATCACCAAATTCGTGCCGGGGGCCGAGGCGAACGTCCAGAACGTCGCCGGAATGCTGGCTGTCCCGATCTCCCACACGCCGCGCGACTACCTGATCTTCTTCCGCTCCGAAGAAAGCCGCTTTGTCGAATGGGCGGGCGAGCCCGAAAAGGCGGTGGGGCCGCTTGGCGACCGCCTTACCCCGCGCAAAAGCTTCGATCTCTGGCGCGAGGAAGTGCGCGGGCAGGCGACACCCTGGACCGAAGCAGATTTCGCCATCGCCGATGCGGTGCAGGCCTATCTGCGCGACGTTGTCCTTCGCCACTCCGAAGCCACGGCCGAGGAGCGTAAGCGCACCGAGGTTCGCCGCAAGCTGGTGAACGAGGAGCTGAACCACCGGGTCAAGAACATCCTCGCCCTTACCAAGTCGATCGTCGAGCAATCGCGGGCGGGCGTCTCCAGTATCGAGGATTATTCCACCGCCGTGACCGGCCGGCTCCAGGCGCTGTCCTTCGCCCATGACCAGATCACGCGTGAAGGCGGGGGAGGCGATTTGCGTCGCCTGATCGAGTCGGAAGTTGCCGCCTATGGCGGCGTCAACGGCGGCGGCCGCACCGGCCTCAGCGGTCCGCCGATCCGCCTCAGCGCCCGAGCCTATTCCAGCCTTGCGCTGGTGGTGCACGAACTCTCCACCAACGCAGCCAAGTACGGCAGCCTCGCCAACGACACCGGCACAGTGCTCGTGTCATGGCGCGTTCTGCCTGGCGGCGATCTCGAACTCACCTGGACGGAGCGCGGCGGGAAGCCGGTGGAACGGCCCACTCGGGCCGGCTTCGGATCGACGCTGATCGGTCGCGTCATTCCGTTCGACCTTGCCGGCGAAGCGGAGATCGACTTTCCGTCCGAAGGCGTGACCGCTCGCTTCGTCATTCCGGCGCGCCATGTCGAGGCTGCAAAGGCCGCTGATGGCGCCGAAGCCTCCGCCGGTCGCGGCGCCGCGCCCGCCGCTGTCGCCGGCCCGAGCCTGTCAGGCAAGCGCGTCCTCCTGGTCGAGGACCAGGTGCTGATCGCGCTTGACGCCGAAAGCTGCCTGCGCGGCCTGGGCGCCGCCCAGGTAGTGATCGCGCCTACATCCGAACACGCAATCAAGCAGATCAGCCAGGCCCGACCCGATCTTGCCGTGCTCGACGTCAACCTCGGCGATCATACCTCCGCGCCGGTCGCTGAAGCGCTGCGTACGCTGGGCGTGCCCTTCATCTTCGCCACCGGCTATGGCGATACGGTGATGATCCCTGAATCGCTCAAGAACGTGCCGATCGTCCGCAAGCCCTATGGCGACACGGCGCTCGCGGCGGCGATCACCGACGTCCTGGCAAGCCCTAGGGGTTAGATCTCAACCGTGCGGGCAGGCAGCAGCTTGACCGAGTCAGGCCGTGTGCGGCGCATCGCCAGCCGCGGTGGGCGCGGTTTTTCCACCAGCGTGCGCCTTTACTCCGAACAGGATTCGCATCGGAGCGAACGGCCTGATCAGGACGTGATAGACGATCAACGGGATGCCGCCCGCTATTACCAGCATGACTGGATATTCGATCCACACCGGCAGCCCGGCATTGGGCAGAGCCAGGCCTGCCGCGACGATTACCGGCTGGTGCAACAGGTAGACCGGCATGATCGCGTCACCGAAATACTGCAGTCCCGGCGCGCGGCGATTCAGCGCCGTGCTGGCAAATCCCACGATCGTAAACAGCGCAACCGCGCCATAGACGCCATCGCCCAGACCCACGAACCTTGCCAGCCCGTGAATTTGCGCGGCGTTCGGTTGGGCCTGTATCACGGCAAGGGACATGACGACCGGCAGCATCCCGATCGTCACCGCCAGAAGAATTGGCCGGACGCGGCGCAGCTCTGTCCAGAACTGCGGCGCTCGGGCCAGCATCAGGCCGAGAAGGAAAGGCGGAATGCCGGCGACATGGCTGGCAGGATCGTTGACCAGCATGTTCGACCGGCCAAAGGTCGGCGCCAGCAGGGCGTTCGCGATAATGAAGAAGCCGGCGAGCCCTGCTACGATCAGGAAAACGGGTGCTTCGGCGATCCTCGCATTCACCGCCATGAACTTGTCGCGGGCAAACCGCCAGGCCAGGCCGGCCATCATCGCATAAAGGAACAGATAGGGCAGGAACCAGACGTGGCCGAAATCGGGTACGCGAAGGCCGTACACGGTATGGAGGCGCAAGGCGTCCCCCATCAGGAAGTGGAGATAGTCTTGGTGAGCCCGCGCGGACGGATCGGCCATATAGGTCATCGTCGGCACAAGAACGACCAGCGCCATCGCAAATGGCACAATCAGGCGCATCGCGCGATTGCGCAGGAAGCCGCCGAAATCGTGCGCTTCAAGCATGAAGCGCGTCGCCGCGCCGCCGATGAAGAAGACAAGGCTGATCCGCCACGGCGCCATGGCCTCGACCACCAGATTGGCCCACAGCCCCTCGTGCAGGCTGTTCACGCGCCAGTCGAAAGTACGGTAAACGTAGGTGGTGTGCGTAACGATCAGCAGGCCCAGCGCAATAATGCGGAGCCAGTCGAAGTCTATGCGGCGACCGAGCTTCAACACAACAACTCGAGGTAAAGCAGCGTCCGGGAACACTCTTCCAGACGGCGCTACTCAGCAAAACGCATACCGCTCCCGCGCCGGGCATCCCGGCGCAATGGCCTTCCCCGACTGGGCGAACATGACAGAGCGGAGTTATCGCGGCAGGCGGCTCAAGGTTAATCGCCTGTCAGACGCCGCCTCTTATTTGACCGTGATGGTGATCTTCTTCGACATGACAGGCGGCTTCAGCTGTTCATGTCCCTTGTTGCCGACCACCAGCTGAAGCGTGTGGGTTCCGGCAGGCAGCTGCAGCACGGTCTCGGTCTGGCCGCCCCCGAAATGCTGGTGCTGGGCGTCGTTCGGGATCGCCGACTTCATCTCTTCATCGCTGAGTTCGGTATCGATCAGCAGGTGATGGTGGCCCGTCACCGCGCCTTCCTTCTCGGTTCCTGCCGGGGCGACGCCCATGCCGTACATCCCGAACACCACGCGGAAGGGCGAGGTAACCGTTTCGCCATCCCGCAGGTTGACGAAATAGACCGCCGGCCCGGGGTCCGAGTGGATCTTGGTGTCGTCGGCATCGCGGGCGCCCAGCGCCGCGTTAACCGCGTCGGTTGTCGCTTTGGCCAGGGCGGCCGGATCGGGCCCCGCCGGCGTCGCGGGTTTCTCGTTGCAGGCCGCAAGCAGTCCGGCGGCAAACACGGAAACTGCAATCACATTTACCAGGCGCATTGGTTTCTCTCCCCTCAAGTCCATCGCTGCTTGATAACACAGGTCGCGCGGCAGGCGAGGGCGGAATGCGGCCTCCCTAAAGGGTGCGCCAGTCCGGAATCCCGTCTCCGCCGGTGGTCACCTTGCCTCGCGCCCCAATCGGATAGCGGTCCGGCGACATCAGCATGGCGAGCTCTTCCTCGTGCGCCGACGGAATACGAGCCAGCGTCCGTGCGCCCGTGTCCATCCGCACGATCACCACGCCCTGAACCGGCTGGCCCTGGGTGTCATGCGTTACGGTGAAGCTCTCGATCGCACCCAGCCCATCCGGCGTCTCGTCCGTCGGCGGAACGGGGCCACGATTCTGGTCGGCCTCCAATTGCGTGTTCTCCACCCGCAACGCCGCGTCGCCTTGCGGTTCACGGGCGAGGATCAGGGCGTGGTGCTTGGTCACGAACTCGCCCTGGCCGTAGAGCAATCCCAGCTTCGCCCCCTCACGCACTGCCCGCGCCATCGCGCAGGCCGCATGCGCCATGTAGACGTTGAGCGGCCCGCCGAAAAAGCTGAGCCCGCCCGTCACGCTCGGCTCGATGCCCTCCGGAAGCTGCAGGTTGCGCTGAGCCATCTTGGGCACCACTGGGAAGCAGGAATAGAGCTCCAGCGCCTCGAACCGCATGGGATCGCCATCGACCCAGGCGAGCATGTCGTCGAACACCGCCGACTGCGCAGCGTTGCGCCAGTAGACGTCGCGCGCGAGCCAGTCGCGCGGCTCGTTGGCGTGGCTGCCGGCGCCGATGAAGACAAGCTGGTGTTCGGGAATGCCTGCCGCCCGAGCTTTCGCAAGCGAGGTCACGATGATCGCCGCGCCCTGGTTCACATTGGGGTTGGCCACCATGCGCTTCACATAGGGCCACGAGATCATCCGGTTGTCCGGCGTTACGCGCGTGATGTCTTCAGCTGAGAGCGCAGTCTTCGACCAGGCGAAGGGATTGCGCGCTGCCGCTTGCGAATAGCGTGACCACAGCTCGCCCGATTCCTGTTGCGCCTGAGCCGGCGTCTGGCCCCAGGCATGCGCCGTCGCCGCGTCGTAGAAGGGATAGACGCTGATCGGCCAGGCCACGCCCAGCCTATGACCCAGCGGATGCACATAGTCCGCCGCCCGCTTCATCTTCGGCGCGCTCACCGCATAGGGCGTCCAGGGCAGGTCGATGCCGGCCCGCTTGGCGTGGTTCACCGCATACTGCGCCTCGGCCCCGGTGATCAGCCCAACCACGCTTTCGCCGCGCGCGATCCTCTGCGCCGCCTCGTGCAGATAGCGCACCGGGCTTTCCCCGCCGACCGTGCCGTAGAAAGCGCGCTTCGGCGCGATGCCCAGCGCCTCCGTCAGCCGCGCCGCCACATCCTCATAGCGCCAGCTCACCAATGCGATGATGTCGAGCGAGTCCGCATCCTTCAGAAGGCCACGCGCTTCGCCATCCGCCCGCCTCGCCGCCTCCGCCATCAAGGCCACGGGCTCCAGCGATTGGCTCACATCCCTCGGCCGGTCGATGATCTCGCCAACGCCAGCGATGACGGGAATGCGGTCGGGCGACGGGTTCATGAGTTGGTTCTGGTCTTTCCGGCCATTCGTTCCGCATATCAAACCACCCGAGAACGTGCCGGGCCACGGCTAGTAGGCCTTTAACCCAAAAACACCCCACCAATTGGGCGACAAAACTATTTCACCCCGTTCCTGTTTTCATGCTTTGTTCACGAGAACATTTGTAGTACATAACTCGCAACACGGGCTGGGAATCGGCGGCATTTGCCCGCTCCGGGCCAGCATGGCAGAGGATGAGGAGACGAACATGGCGGCGTCGCTGAAGCTGGTGGAAGACAAGGGCGGCATGGACAAGCAAAAAGCCCTGGAAACGGCTCTCAAGAACATCGAGACCAACTTCGGCAAGGGCTCGATCATGCGCCTTGGCGAACAGAAGGCCATGGACATCGAGGCCCTGTCGACCGGCTCGCTCAGCCTCGACGTCGCCTTGGGCATTGGCGGCCTGCCGCGCGGCCGCATCATCGAGATCTACGGGCCGGAAAGCTCCGGCAAGACGACCCTCGCCCTCCATGTCATTGCGGAAGCCCAGAAGAATGGCGGCGTCGGCGCCTTCGTGGACGCCGAACACGCGCTCGATCCCGTCTATGCCGGCAAGCTCGGCGTCGATCTCGATGATCTCCTGGTTTCGCAGCCCGATACCGGCGAACAGGCGCTCGAAATCGCCGACACGCTGGTCCGCTCCGGCGCTGTCGATGTGTTGGTGATCGACTCGGTTGCGGCTCTCACGCCGCGCGCCGAACTCGAAGGCGAAATGGGCGAAAGCCTCCCCGGCCTGCAGGCCCGCCTGATGTCGCAGGCGCTGCGCAAGCTCACCGCCTCGGTCTCGAAGTCGAAGACCATGGTGATCTTCATCAACCAGATCCGCATGAAGATCGGCGTCATGTACGGCTCGCCGGAAACCACCACCGGCGGCAACGCGCTGAAGTTCTACGCGTCCGTGCGCCTCGACATCCGCCGCATCGGCCAGATCAAGGAACGCGACGAAGTCATCGGCAACCAGACCCGCGTGAAAGTGGTCAAGAACAAGGTCGCCCCTCCGTTCCGGCAGGTCGAATTCGACATCATCTACGGCGAAGGCATCTCCAAGACGGGCGAATTGCTCGATCTCGGCGTCAAGGCCAACGTGGTCGAAAAATCGGGCTCCTGGTTCTCCTATGGCTCGCAGCGCATCGGCCAGGGCCGCGAAAACGCGCGGAAGTTCCTGAAGGACAACCCTGCCGTCGCCGCGGAGATCGAGGACGCAATCCGCAAGAATGCCGGCATCATCGGCGACAACATGCTCACCGATGAACGTGACGAGGATGACGACGAAGCAGCCGAAGGCTGATCGTCCCTCTCCGGTCTTCAAAAGCATAAGGCCTGTTCAGGCCGGCCGGGTGGGGTCGCTCCCATCCGGCCACTCCTGGGGCTTGCCTCCAGGCGTCATCCATCACGCACATTCCGGCAACGGGTCTTCCATGACCGATCCGATAATCGCAGACATCCAGGCCGCCGCTGCCACGTCCTTCACGGGCGATCGGGTCCTTGCGCGTGCGCAGCTGGAAAGTGTCTGGTCGCGCATCGCCGCCAACGCACATCCGATGCATGAGTGCGCCCTGTCGCACGCCATGGCCGATATGCAGGACGATCCGGCGGACGAACTGGCCTGGGATCTTCGCGCACTCGCCGCCGCTCTCCGCTGCACCGATGCGGACGTTCAGACCCACAGTCCCCTTTCGACCATTGCCGCCTTCATGCCGTCCCTGCACACCAATCTGGCGGAGGACTATTTCAAGCTGGGCGACTTCACCCGCAGCCGGGACCACCTTGCCACCGCGCGCAGCTTTCTGGGCGACCTCCCCGACGATCCCTATGGCCGCATGATCCGGCGCGGCATTGAGCGGCTTGCCCTGAAACTCGGCTCCGCCGCCGCCTGAGGCTGCAAAACAGGCTCTGCTTGCGATACGCCCGTGCTTCGGCGCCGTTCGCGCCGCCCAACGCCGGTTCCCGGGAAGCGCAGCGCTTGGTGAGATGGCGCGTCGGTTCCCGCCGTTGCCCCATGCTTCCCCACGCCCTATACCGCCTCGGGGTCTCCGGGCTGGGATGATTGGCGCGGAAACCCCAGATATCCGGGCAAGTGGGGAAGGGCGGCCGCCCGGCGCGGCGTCCCCGCCCATCGCCCGGATTGCCTGACGAAGACTTGCCGCCGCTGGAGCCGCCTGATGACGACCCCGCCTTCCCCGAAGTCCAACAAGCCGGAGAGCGTCAACGCCATCCGTTCGGCCTTCCTCGACTATTTCAAGGCGGCCGGCCACACGATCAAGCCGTCCTCCTCGCTCGTGCCGCAGGGCGACGCCACGCTGCTCTTCACCAACGCGGGAATGGTGCAGTTCAAGAACATCTTCACCGGCGTCGAGAAGCCCTTCGCTCCCCGGGCCGCGACCTCGCAGAAATGCGTGCGCGCCGGCGGCAAGCACAACGACCTCGACAATGTCGGCTACACCGCGCGCCACCTCACCTTCTTCGAGATGCTCGGTAACTTCTCGTTCGGCGACTACTTCAAGGAGCAGGCGATCGAGCATGCGTGGACGCTGGTCACGCGCGATCTCGGCCTGCCGAAGGACAAGCTGCTCGTCACCGTCTACCACACCGACGACGAGGCGGCCGGGTACTGGAAGAAGATCGCGGGACTTTCTGAGTCCAAGATCATCGGCATCCCGACCAACGACAATTTCTGGATGATGGGCGACACCGGCCCGTGTGGTCCGTGCTCGGAAATCTTCATCGACCGCGGCGACCACATCTTCGGCGGTCCTCCGGGATCCGCCGATCAGGATGGTGACCGGTTCCTGGAATTCTGGAACCTCGTCTTCATGCAGTTCGAGCAATTCAACGACGGGCGCGAGCGCGTGCCGCTGCCCAAGCCGTCGATCGACACCGGCATGGGCCTCGAGCGCATCTCCGCCATCATGCAGGGCGTGGAGTCGGTGTTCGAGACCGACCTCTTCCGCACCCTCATCGCGGCCGAGGAAGACCTCTACAAGGTGAAGGCGCAGGGCGACCAGACGGCGTCGTTCCGCGTGATCTCGGACCACCTCCGTTCCGCCTGCTTCCTCATCGCCGATGGCGTCACACCGTCAAACGAGGGCCGCGGCTATGTGCTCCGCCGCATCCTGCGCCGCGCCGGGCGTCATGCGCACATCCTCGGCGCGCGCGAACCCTCGATGCATCGCCTCGTGCCCGCGCTGGTCAAGGAGATGGGCGAGGCCTATCCGCAACTCGGCCGCGCGCAGGCTGCGATTGAATCCGCCTTGTCGCAGGAAGAAGCCGCGTTCCAGCGCACGCTCGGCAACGGCCTCACCTTGCTCGACAAGGAAACGGCGAACCTCAAAAAGGGCGGCGTGCTTTCCGGCGAAGTCGCGTTCAAGCTCTACGACACCTACGGCTTCCCGCTCGACCTCACGCAGGACATTCTCCGTGGCAGGGAAATGTCGGTCGACGAGGCCGGCTACAACGCTGCGATGGAAGAGCAGCGCAAGCGCAGCCAGGAACATTCGAAGTTCAATGCTGGCGACGGCTCCGACGCGGTCTGGCACTCCGTGCGCGATGCCTCCGGCGCCACCTCGTTCCAGGGCTATGAGTTCGAGGAATCCTCGGCCCGCCTGGTCAGCGCCATCGTCGGCGGCGCCGAAACCAAATCGCTCAAGCAGGGTGACAAGGCCGAACTCGTGTTCGACCAGACGCCGTTCTATGCCGAAAGCGGCGGCCAGGCCGGGGACAAGGGCGAGATCTTCTTCACTGGCGGCGCCCGGTTCCGCGTTGACGACGTCCAGAAACGCGCGGGCGACGTGTTCGCGCACGTGGGCGAAATGGTGCAGGGCTCGGCGAAAGCCGGCGACCTGGCCGAACTCAAGATCGACCGCGTGCGCCGCGCGAAAATCCGCGCCAACCATTCGGCGACGCACCTGGCTCACGCGGCCCTGCGCAACCGGCTCGGCAAGCACGTCACGCAGAAGGGTTCGCTGGTCGAGGCTGATTATTTCCGCTTCGACTTCTCCCACAACGCCCCGCTCACCCGTGACGATATCGAGGCGGTGGAAGCTGAAGTGAACGCCATCATCCGCCAGAATGCCGAAGCGCAGGTGAAGGAGATGCCGCCGGAAGCGGCGATCAATGCCGGCGCCATGGCGCTGTTCGGCGAAAAGTATGGCGACATCGTTCGCGTGCTGCGCCTCGGCAATTCCATCGCCCAGGCCAATGCGCCCTATTCGGTCGAACTCTGCGGCGGCACGCATGTCGCGCGCACCGGCGACATCGCCTTGTTCGTCATCACGTCGGAAGGCGGCGTGGCGCAGGGCATCCGCCGCATCGAGGCGCAGACCGGCGAAGCCGCGCTCAACTTTCTCAAGTCCCGCGTCGCCATCGCGCGCGAGATCGCCGATCAGTTCAAGGCGCCGATCGCGGATGCGCCCGCCCGGGTCGCTGCGCTGGCCGATGCGCGGAAGAAGCTCGAGGCGGAACTCGCCGACGCCCGCAAGAAACTTGCCCTGGGAGTATCCGGCGGCGGCGCGGCATCGGGTCCGGAAGAAGTCAACGGCGTCAAGTTCATCGGCAAGGTCGTCGATGTGCCGGCGAAGGACCTCAAGGGCCTTGCCGACGAGGCCAAGAAATCCGTGGGCTCCGGCGTCGTGGTGTTCGTGGCGACCGCAGAGGGCAAGGCGACGGTCGTTGTCGGCGTCACCGATGACCTCACCAAGCGCTTCCCCGCCGGCGATCTCGTCACCAAGGCCGTGCAGGCCGTCGGCGGCGCCAAGGGCGGCGGCCGCCCCGACATGGCCCAGGGCGGCGGCCCGGACGGCTCGAAAGCGGCGGATGCGATCGCGGCGGTGAAGAAGGCGCTGGCGGGCTAGGCCTGCAAGCACGGCCTCGTGGTTCGACGGTCGCCGCCTGTCGGCGGCTGCTCACCATGAGGCCTTCGCCACGTCAGCGACCCCATCTTAGCCCTCATGGTGAGCAGCGCACGAAGTGCGCGTCCGTCGAACCACGAGGGCGTGCTCACCGGATGCCAATTCGCCGCACTCCCCCGCGCGCGAACGCACACCAGCTTTTATCTATCGGACGCCTGTCGTCGGACAGGGGGGAGGGCCGCGATGGCGGGACTCAACGGGACGATCGTTGTCGATGCGGCGGCAGGCGTTGAAGCGCCGCTCGATGAAGTCGCGCTGAGACGACAAGTCGCCTGGCGCGATCTCATCCGTTACCGCCCGCTCGATACCGCCATCGAACTCTTGCTGCCTGCGCCCTGGCTTGCCGGCGCCGTGTGGTTTTCCGCGCACGGCGAATTCCTTGCCGCTCTGCCGTGCACCTTCTTCCTGTTCCTCACGCTCCTGCGGGTGGCGCACAACGGCTACCACAATGCGCTCGGCATTCCGCGCTGGGCGACCGATGTGGCGCTGGCGCTGATGTCGCCCCTGATGATGATCCCGCTGCACGCGGTAAAGGTCACGCACCTGGGCCACCACAGCCATTGCCTCGGCCCCGGCGATATCGAGGGCAAGGCCGGCCGCAAATCGTTCTGGGGCGTAGTGGCCTACGGCCCGAAATTTCCGATCGAGATTCTCGGCGCAGCCTGGCGCGAGGGTGGCGCGCACATCCGACGCTGGATCGTCATCGAGGCAGTGCTGATCCTCGGCGTATGGATCGCGGCGTTCGCCACGCATTGGCCGGTGCTGGTCTACCATGTCGCGGCGATGACCGGCGGCGAATGCCTGACAGCGCTGTTCGCGGTCTGGATCGTTCATCATGGGACCGAGGATCACATTTATCCCGCGCGCACCCAGCGCGGCTGGTTCAAGAACCGGATCAGCTATTCGATGTTCCTGCACGCGGAACACCACCTGTTTCCAAGCGTGCCGACTTTTCGGCTCGTGGAGCTGTCGCGTCGCATCGATGCAGTCGCGCCGACGCTTGCTGAAAGTCAGGTGCTGTAGGGTGCATTAGGCCAAAGGCCGTAATGCACCTACGGGCGGTGCGAGCGCACTGCCTGAGAATGAACCTGCTGCCGGTGAGCCCGCCCCATGGTTCGACGGTCGCCGCTTCGCGGCTGCTCACCATGAGGCCTTCGATACATTCGCGACT
>DASZSI010000223.1:0-10697 GCA_035548775.1 Hyphomonadaceae bacterium | reverse complement strand
CAGGAGCGGCGGGGGCTGGTGAGGCAGGCGCCGGGGCGGGAGCTGCTGCCGCAGGCGCCGTTGCGGCCGGCGCCGGCGTGCTTGCGGGCGAAGCCGGCACGGCCAGCGCCGCCACGATCTGCGCCGACAGGGAATCGTACGTCGCATCTTCGACGATCTTGCCGTTGATGACGAAGGTCGGCGTGTATTCGACGCCTTGCGCCGCGCCCATCGCCTGCACGTCGAAAATGCGCTGGTGCATCTTGGGATCGTCGATGCACGAATGCACCTGCTCCGCGCTCAGCTTGAACGCCGCGCCCAGCGATTCCAGTTCCCCCATCGGGCCGGTAGCCGAACGCGAGGCGTTGTCGATCTTCTGCTGGCGGGCGAAGGCTTCATCCAGCACCGGGAAATAATCGGCAGTCCCCGAACAGCGCGCGATCGCGAAGATCGCCGCATCGACCGGCGGGTTGTGCGAGGGGAATTCGCGGAAGACGAACTTGATCTTGTTGGTGTCGATGTAGGCCGCCTTCAGCTTGGCCCAGTACTGGTCGTGCCACGCCTTGCAACCCGGGCAGGTCGGCGCGCCGTATTCATAGACCGTCAGCGCCGCACTGGGATTGCCGAGGAAGCTGTCGCCCTGCACCGGGGTCAGGCTCGCGCGGGTCTGTCCACCGCAGGCGGCAAGGGCAAGGGCGGCCAGGACCGCGCCGAAAGCTTTGAACGACATGCACGAAACTCCAGGGGCCCCTGATGCAGGGCAGGTGTGCCGGGAACCTAGTCGATTGTTGGGCGGGCTGTCATCCAGGCACAAAGCCCATGGCTTGCGTCCTTTCAGGGCTCATGGCTATTCGCTGGCGCATGAGCAATGCCCCTAACCGATGGACCATCAAGTCCGCGCGCACGGTCTACAACAATCGCTGGATCATGGTGCGGGAATACGAAACGGTCGCGCCCACGGGCGCCGATGCGCAATACGGCCTGGTCCACATGCACAACCTCGCATTGGGCGTCGTGCCGATTGACGACCAAGGCCAGACCATCCTGATCGGGCAGGAGCGGTTCTGCTTCGGCCGTTATTCGTGGGAGCTGCCGGAAGGGGGCGGCCCCGAAGGCCAGCCGCCGCTGATGGGCGCCCAGAAAGAACTGGCGGAGGAAGCAGGCCTCAAGGCCGCCAACTGGCTGCCCCTGTTCGAGGATGTCCACTTTTCCAATTCGGTGACCGACGAACGGGCCCATGCCTTCATCGCCTGGAACCTGTCGCAGGAGCCCGGTTTTGCCCGCGACAGTTCAGAAGAACTATCCGTTCGAAGAGTTCCTTTCGCAGAAGCGCTAAGAATGGCGGTCTCCGGCGAAATCACGGATGGCTTTACCCTTGTGATGCTATTGAAAGCCGACCATCTGCTACGCACCGGGGCGCTGCCCCACGAGCTTGCGAGACTGATGCAAGCCTGACGTCAAAGGGACGGACGGGTCCCAGGGAGAGACATCATGGCCGACCGTAGACCCTTGGAGTCGACGCCGTCTCCACGCACGCTTGGCGGCGGCGCGCCCGCGCCGATCTGGCCGAAGCTGCGTTTCGACGCCCAGCGCGCGGCGGAGCAGGAGCCAGCGCTTGCCAGCTATCTGTCCGCCACTGTCCTCAACCATGACCGTTTCGACGAGGCGCTGTGCTACCAGCTCGCCCAGAAGGCCGGCGGTCCGGACATGAGCGCGCTGCAGGTCCGCGAGATCTGCGAAGCCGCCTACGCCAGCGATCCATCGATCGTCGCGGCTGCCGAGCGCGACCTGCAGGCCGTGCTAGAGCGCGACCCCGCGACGCGCTCCACGCTCCAGCCCTTCCTGTTCTTCAAGGGATTCCTCGCACTGCAGACGCATCGTGTCGGTCACTGGCTGTGGAAGGAAGGGCGCGAGACGCTCGCCTTCTTCCTGCAGTCGCGCATGTCGGAACTCTATGCGGTGGACATCCATCCCGCCGCGCCCATCGGTTCGGGCGTGTTCGTCGACCATGCCACCGGCATCGTCATCGGCGAGACGGCGCGCGTCGGCGATGACGTCTCCATGCTGCACGGCGTGACGCTGGGCGGCACCGGCAAGGTGTTCACCGATCGCCACCCCAAGATCGGCCGCGGCGTCCTGATCGGCGCCGGCGCCAAGGTTCTCGGCAACATCACCGTCGGAGACGAGGCGCGGATCGGTTCGGGCTCGGTCGTACTCTCCGATGTCGCGCCGCGCTGCTCGGTGGCCGGCGTGCCGGCCAAGCCCGTGGGCGGCGCCTGCAGCGAACCCTCCAAGACGATGGATCAGCGGTTTGACGTCGGTCTTTAGGCTTTCACGGCCGTAACGACCTCCGCGAGCCCCGTTCGGGGTTGGCGCCGGGCAAGCATGCCGCTAAGGGTGCGCGCTTGAGAAGCCGGAGGCGCGCATGAATCCCGAAACCGTCAAGCGGATCGAGGCCTATCTCAAGCGTCAGCTCAACCCCGGCGTCATGCTGCAGGCCAGGCCCCGCGTCACCGACAGCGTCGAAGTCATCATCGCCGGGGAACATGTCGGTCTCGTCTACCTGATCGAGGACGAAGGCGAGACGAGCTACCAGCTCGAAATGACCATCCTCCAGGAAGACCTGGACGGCTGAGGCCGCCCAACTATCCACTGTAATCCAAGACTGAGTGTCGTCACGCGTGAACCTGCACGCGGGCCGACCGTGGGCATTCCTCGCTTCCCTTAAAGTCATGATTGCCGCGGCCCTCACGGAGGGATAGCTTTACAGTGTCAAGATAATAGACCGAGGAGACCTCCCCATGCTGCGCGCTGCTCTCGCCGGACTTTCACTGCTCACACTTGCCGCTGCTTGCGACACCATGCCGGACGGCAAGGGCGGCGGCGTCAATCCGGCTCATGCGACCCACGCCGCCATTCCCGTCGTCGACAAATACGCGACCAGCGCCGACGGCACGAAGATCCACTACCTGGCCAGCGGCAAGGGCCCGCTGGTGGTGATGATCCACGGCTATCCGGATTTCTCGGGCTCGTGGGACCTGCTGACGCCCAAGCTCAACGATGCCTACCGCACCGTCGCGATGGACACGCGCGGCTACAACCTCTCTGGTCAACCGGTCGGCGTCGCCAACTACGCTATGCCGAAACTGGTCGAAGACATCCAGGCGGTGATCAAGGCCGAGGGCTACTCGAAGGCCACCGTGCTGGGCCACGACTGGGGCGCCGCGCAGGCGTGGAACTTCGCGTTCGCGCATCCGGAAATGCTTGAGCGCCTCGTGATCCTCTCGGTGCCTCACCCGGCCAATATGGGCCGCCAGCTGAAAGCCGCGCCGCAGAACAGCAACTACGCCCGCAACTTTCAGAAGGAAGGCTCGGAGAACTCGCTAACCGCCGAAGGCCTGGCCGGCTGGGTCAAGGATCCCGCCGAGAAGCAGAAATACATCGAGGCGTTCAAGCGCTCGAGCTTCGCTGGCATGATGAACTACTACCGCGCCAACTATCCGGCCGCGCCCGATCCGAACGCGCCCGCGCCGACCTATCCGAAGATCAACGTGCCGGTGCTGGTCATTCACGGCATGAAGGATCAGGCGCTCTTGTCGATGGGCCACGACGATACCTGGGACCAGATCGCCAAGGACACCACGCTGCTGATGGTGCCGGACGCCAACCATTTCGTGCAACACGATGCGCCCGAGCTGGTGAACGGCACAATCCGCGCCTGGCTCGATCTGCATCCGGTGAAGTAACTCACGGACTGACGGCCGCCGGCATCGGCCGACACCTGGGGTCGCAACACACCCGCGCTTCCAGCGAAGCGCGGGCGAGGGGACGGAGACCTGCGATGAAGTCGATTATGTGCGCGTGTGCGCTTGCCCTGCCGCTTGTGATGGGCGGCTGCGTGATGGTGTCGGTCGACAAGAAGCTGGTCGAGAACGACCTGCCGGACTGTGCCGGACCGATGCCGGTCGCGTCAGGCCAGATAACCTCGGCGCCGGTCGCCAGCCGCGCGCTGGACAACGCGCCAGGCAAGACGCTGACATCCGTGAAGCTCACCGTGCCGCCCGGCGCAAAGGCGAACCCGCACAGCCATGCCGGCACCGTCTTCGTCTACGTGCTCGAGGGCGCGGTATGCTCGCAGGTCACCGGCGACATGGCGCTCAAGCCCTACAAGGCCGGCGACAGTTTTTTCGAGCCTCCCGGCAGCCAGCATCTCGGCTTCACCAATCCCGGGGTCATCACCGCCAGCGTGCTGGTCACCTGGGTCGCAGACACCGGGGCCCCGCTCACGACGCCCACGCGCTGAAATCTTCGAAGCAAAAAGGAAAAAGGGCCGCCCGAGGGCGGCCCTTTTTCAATTCAACGTTCGGCGGAGCGGCTAGGCCAGCGCCTTCTTAACGGCTTCCAGCGAAGCTGTGAAATTGTCATCGGCGGCCTTGCCGGTCAGCTGCTCGGTGAGGATTTGCGCCGCGGCCTTCGAGGCAGCGTCGGCGGCGGCCAGGCGAACGTCGCGCACCGCTTCGGTTTCAGCGCGGGCGATGCGTTCCTCGGCCAGCTTCTCGCGCAGCTTGAGGCGCTCGGTCAGCGCGGCGCTGGCGTCGGCGGCAAACTTTTCGGCTTCGCGGTGCGCGATCTCGACGATTTCCTTGGCCTGCGCCTCGGCTTCCTTCTGGCGCTTCTCGGCGTCGGCCAACTTGGCTTCGGCTTCCTTGCGGAGGGCCGCTGCGTTGTCGAGCTCCGAGCGGATCTTGGCGCCGCGCTCATCAAGGCTCTTGGCCACCATCTTGTGCGGCTTCATGAAGACGAAGACGGCGAGCAGGAAGATCACAAGGCCGGTGGCCGTCCAGGTAACCGGATCGTTGAAGAGGGCGTTGCCAGCAAGGCCGGTCGCGGCTTCGGTCTCCATGTCAGGTCCTCATGGCGGCCGCGACCGCCTTCTTCACAGCCTCAGGCGAAGGTGGTGCGCCAGCCAGCTTCTGCGTAATCGCAGCCGCCGCCTCTTCCGCCACCGATGCGACGTTGGTCATCGCCCTGGAGCGCATTTCGCCGATGCTGGCCTCTGCCTTGCCCAGCTTGGAAGCCAGTTCGGCCTCCTGCTTCGCGGTCTCGGCGCTGATGCGTTTGTCAGCTTCCGACATAGCCTTTGCCGCTGTGTCACGAGACCGCGCCTTGGCTTCGGCAATGCGAGTTTCCAGCGCCTTGATGGCGGCATCCGCCTTCTGGCTGGCCGCCGCCGCTTCGGCGACGTCCTTGGCAATGGACGACTCGCGGTCGGCCAGCGTCCGCTTCAGTTTCGGCAGAAGCCAAAAAGTTGCAGCGAAATAGAGCAGCCCGAACGTCACCACCAGCCAGAAGATCTGGGATGGGAACGTGTCGACCTGGTTGAACGGCGGAAAGCCGCTCGACTCGTGGGCGGCGCCAGCGGCGCCTGCTGCTTCGTGTGGTTCCACGACGCTAACTCCTGGAAGCGTTCAGACGCGTCGGATCAGGCCGGTGGCGCGTAGATCAGGATCAGCGCAATGGCGAAGCCGAAGATGCCCAGCGCTTCCGTCACGGCGAAGCCGAAGATCAGGTTGCCGAACTGCTGTTGGGCGGCCGACGGGTTACGGATCGCGGCTTGCAGGTAGTTGCCGAAGATCGTGCCGACGCCGATGCCGGCGCCCGCCATGGCGACGCAGGCGAGGCCCGCGGCGATGAGGTTCAGGTGGTCCATTAGTCTCTCCTTGAGAAGCGAAGTCCGAAGTCTTGTTATCAGTGTCCCGGATGCAGGGAGTCGTTGAGGTAGACGCAGGTCAGGATCGCGAACACATAGGCCTGCAGGAAGGCGACCAGCAGCTCCAGCGCGGTCACGCCGATCACCAGTGGCATTACCAGGAAAGCCGCCATGCCGACGCCGACGAGGCCCAGGCCGATGACCAACTGCGGGATGAAGCCGGCGAATACTTTCAGCGCGACGTGGCCGCCCAGCATGTTCGCGAACAGTCGCATGCCGAGGCTCAGCGGTCGCGAGAGGAATGAGAAGACCTCGATGATCACGACGAACCAGAGAATGTACCATGGCACGCCCGAGGGAACGAAAACCTTGAGGAATTTGAAGCCGTTCTTCCAGATGCCGATCGCAACGACGAGCAGGAAGGTGAACACCGCCATGGTGCCCGTGACGACGATGTGACTGGTCGATGTGAACGTGTTGGCGCCCGGCACCGAGAACATGCCCAGCACGTTGGCGACGAAAATGAAGGAGAAGATCGTGAACACCAGCGGCACGAACGGCTTGCCGTCCTCATGGTTCACGTCTCTCACAATGCCGGCGACGAAGCCGTACCAGATCTCGGCGAGCGATTGCTTGCGGTCGGGCACCGTCTTCGGGCGCGACAGGGCCCAGGCGAAAAACACGATGATGCCAAGAACGCCGATCACCATGAACAGCGAAGAATTGGTGAAGGAAACGTCCACGCCGCCGATGTTCAGATCGAACAGCCGCACGATCTTGAATTGGTGCATCGGATCGGTGGCGATGTGAGCCATCATGCTCCGGTGTCCTTACCCTTGTCCTTCTGCGCCGCGGCGCTTGCCGCGTTCGCCGCCCGTACGATGTTCCACACGCCGGTGATGAACCCCAGGATCAGGCAGACAACGAGGCCCCACGGCGAGGTGTGAACCAGCGTATCGATGCCGAAGCCCAGGACCGCCCCCACGATGACGGCAGCAACGAAGTCCGCCGCCATTCGGAAGCCCAGGCTCATTCCCGGTCCTTCGGCGGCTTTCTTGGAAGGACGCGCTTGTGCATCAAGCTCCGCCTGGGCTTTGGCGATCCTTTCGTTCAGATCGTCGCCCATCGGATGTCCGCCCACGCCGAGAAGGAAGGAAACAAGTCCGGCCTGTGCGCGCCACCGGAATTTCCCCCGGAAAACGCGTGCGCAGTCATACAAGGGCGATGATTCCAGTCAAGCAAGTATTGGGCGAATCGGGCCGGTTAGCGCCTTGAATTTGTGGGCCGATTACTGCGCGATTACGCCGCAGACCCGGGCTTTGGCGCGAATGCGGCATCCGGGCGCTAAACCACCCTTACCCCGCCCTTGTCGGCGCTGGCGGCGAACGCCGCATACCCGCGCAGCGCGCGAGAGATGGCGCGAGGCCGCGTCTCAGCCGGAGACCACGGGTTGGACGATGCCTCCATCCGCTCGCGGCGCCCGGCCAGCGCCTCCTCCGCAACCACCAGTTCCAGCCGCCGGTTCGGAATGTCGATCCGGATCGTGTCGCCTTCCTCGATCAGGCCCAGCGCCCCGCCCGCCGCTGCTTCCGGCGAGATATGGCCGATCGAGAGTCCCGACGTAGCGCCCGAGAACCGGCCGTCGGTGATCAGCGCGCAGGAATCCGCGAGGCCCTTGCCCTTCAGCAGCAGGGTCGGCATCAGCATTTCCTGCATGCCGGGCCCGCCCTTCGGTCCCTCATAGCGAATCACCACAACGTCGCCTGGCTGGATGCGTCCGCGACGGATGGCGTCGCCCGCCGTCTTCTGGTCGTCGAACACCCGCGCCGGGCCCTCGAACACCAGCATGTGCGGCTTCACCGATCCGGTTTTCACCACACATGCATCACTTGCGAGATTGCCGTACAGCACCGCAAGCCCGCCGTCCTTCGAATAGGCGTGCTCCACGTCGCGGATGCATCCCGTCTCCCGGTCGAGATCGAGTTCGGCGCGCGTCTCGTGCGCCAGCGCTCCCATGCCCGTCTTGCCGCTCGCATCGGCGGAATACCAGGCGCGAACCTCGGGCGCCTTTGTGCGCCTTATGTCCCAGTCCGCGATCACATCCGCCAGCGTGCCCCCTGGCGCCGCCAGCGTGCGCACCGAGGTATCGATCAGTCCCGCCCGCTCCAGCTCGCCGATGATGCCGACAATCCCGCCCGCCTTATGCACGTCCTCCATGAAGAAGTCCGGCGTCGCCGGCGCCACCTTGCAAAGGAACGGGATGCGCTTCGACAAGGCGTCGATATCCGCCATCGTGAAATCGACCTCAGCCTCATAGGCCAGCGCCAGCAGGTGCAGGATCGTGTTGGTCGATCCGCCCATCGCGATGTCGACAGCCATCGCATTCATGAAAGCCTGACGCGTGGCGATCGCACGGGGCAGGATGCTTGCGTCGTCATGCTGGTAGTATTGTCGAGCAAGGTCCACCACCTGCCGCGCCGCCTTCAGGAACAGCTGCTTGCGATCGGCGTGCGTCGCCACCAGCGAACCATTGCCGGGCAGGGCGAGTCCCAGCGCTTCCGCAAGACAGTTCATCGAGTTCGCCGTGAACATGCCCGAGCAGGAACCGCAGGTCGGGCAGGCATTTTCCTCGACCGCCTGCTTCTGCCCGCCAAGATGTTCCGCATTGTAGGACGAGATCGCCGGATCGGTCGCATCCATCCGGTGCAGCATGCCGTTCACATGGATGCGTCCCGCCTCCATCGGCCCGCCCGAGACATAGATGGTTGGGATGTTGAGCCTGAGACCCGCCATCAGCATGCCGGGCGTGATCTTGTCGCAATTGGACAGGCAGATCAGCGCGTCGGCGCAATGCGCGTTGACGACATACTCGATCGAGTCGGCAATCAGGTCGCGGCTGGGCAGGGAATACAGCATGCCATCATGGCCCATCGCGATGCCGTCATCGATCGCGATGGTGTTGAACTCGCGCGGCACGCCGCCCGCCTCGCGGATCGCCTCGCTCACCATGCGGCCGACGCCCGCAAGGTGCACGTGTCCCGGCACGAACTCGGAGAAGGAGTTTGCCACCGCGATGATCGGCTTGCCGAACTCGGACGTTTTAACACCCGTCGCGCGGAACAGGGCGCGCGCGCCGGCAGACTTGGTGACGCGTTGCGAGCGCAGATCCATGGCAGGTCTCCTTGGCCGCGATTTTAAGGCCGGGCTGCGGTCCTGTGCAAACCCTCAGGCCGCCGCCAGCCGCTCCGCCGCTTCCAGGTCCACCGACACCAGCCGCGACACGCCGCGCTCCTGCATGGTGACGCCGAACAGCCGGTCCATGCGCGACATCGACACGGCGTTGTGGGTGATCACCACAAAACGCGTGTCCGTGCGGTTGCGCATCTCGTCCAGCAGCCGGCAGAAGCGGTCGACGTTGGCGTCGTCCAGCGGCGCATCCACCTCGTCCAGCACGCAGATCGGCGCCGGCCGCGACAGGAACACCGCAAAGATCAGCGCCGTTGCTGTCAGCGCCTGCTCGCCGCCCGACATCAACGACAATTGTCCCAGCCGCTTGCCCGGCGGCGAGGCGTAGATCTCAAGCCCCGCATCCAGCGGGTCTTCGCTTTCGGTAAGACGCAGCTCAGCCTGTCCGCCCCCGAACAGGGCGGAGAACAGCGACCGGAAATGCCCGTCGACCTGGTGGAAGGCGTCGACCAGTCTCTGCCGCCCATCATGGTTCAACGCATCAATCCCCTCGCGCAGCCGGGCGATGGCGGCGGTAAGATCGTCGCGTTCCTCGATCTGCAGTCCTATGCGGCCGGAGATTTCCACCAGTTGCTCGTCGGCCTCCATGTTGACCGCGCCGAGCTGGTCGCGCTCGCGGCGCAACTGGGCAAGCCGGGTGTCGAGCGCGTGGGCGCGCGCGGTGGCGTCGATCTCTTCGCCGGTATCCGCATCGCCATGCTCCTTGCGCGCCGCGCGAGCAGCGGCGATCACCGCTTCGACCACCGATTCGAGTTCCTCGAGATTCTTGTCGAATGCCGCACGCACCTGTTCGGCGATCTCCGTTTCCCGGCGCAGGGCCGCCTCCAGCCGCGTTTCGGCACGCGCCAGTTGTTCGCGCGCGGCCGAGCCTGCATCGCGCGCCGCCCGCGATGCGATCTCCCTCTCGCGCAGCGAAGCATCAGCTTCCGCAAGCGTGTCCGCCGCCTGCTGGCGCGACTGTTCCGCCGTGGTCGCAGCAGACGCCAGTTGGTCGAGTTTGGCCTGCAGCGCGGCCGGCTGATCCTTCGCCGTCGCGTGCGCCGTGCGGGTCTCTTCAAGATCGTGCTCGATCGCGCCTAGGCGGCCCGCCGCTTCGGATGCTCGCGCCAGCCATTCGTCGCGATCCCGCGTAAGGGCGGCTCGCTGGGCCGTCGCCCGCTCGGTCTCGGCAAGGAAGGCGTCCAGCGCGGCAGCAGCAGCGCGTTCTTTGTCCCGCGCTTCGCGGATCGATGCGGCCAACGTCGCCACCATGCTTCTGTCGCGATCCGAAGGCGCCACAGCCATCGCCGCACGCGTTGAATCGAGCGCGGCCGCCGCCTGGTCGCGATCCCCATCCAGCCGCGAGATCATTTCTTCCAGCGCCGCGCCGCGCAGCTTCAGCCGCTCGAGCTCGCGCTCGGCCGCGATCACCGCGTCATGGGCGGACGTTGCGGCCAAGGCCAGCTCGGGCGAGGATTTTCGCGCCGCCATCAGCGCCACTTCAGCGTTGGTCAGCGTCGACGACGCCTTGTTCCGCTCCGCCGCCGCCGCATCACGCGCAACCCGCGCCGCATTGATCTCGCCATGCAGCGCCCGTCGCCGCGCCTGCTGCTCCAGGCGCTCCGCCGCCGGCAGGGGCGCCTCCGCTTTCCGTACAAACCCATCCCAGCGCCACAGGTCGCCCTCGCGGCTGACCAGTCGCTGGCCGGATCTCAGCTCCGTCATCAGACGCGGCCCGTCCTCGCGGTTCACCAGCCCGCATTGCGAAAGCCGCGCGCGCAGC
>DASZSI010000222.1:0-2802 GCA_035548775.1 Hyphomonadaceae bacterium | reverse complement strand
GCACCAGCGCGCGAGTCCATTCGCCGACCGCGGCCTTTGCTTTCTCATCGGTCCCCTGTTCGTAGTAGAGCACGAAGGAATAGACATCGGCCTTCGCCCAGGCGAGCAGCGCCTCATGGTCCGCCCGGGCGTGGCGGATGGCGACGTTGAGGACGTTGGCGTGGTGTTTGTTGAGGATCGCGCCCATCTTCGGGACGAACTCCTCGAAACGGTCGACCGGCACGAAATACTCTTCCAGCGCATAGGTGGACTGGGCGCGCGAGGGCGGCTCCAGGCTGTAGACATCCTCCGCTGCTTCGAAGTTGCGCCAAACCACGGCGTGCGTGCTCGACGTCAACGGATCATAGATGCGCTCGTGGATGAACGCGCCGAAAGGTATATGGGCGGCGACGTTCGCCAGCGCGCCGAGCGAAAAGGCGCTACCGGGCTTGGCCAAGGGCACAAGCCGATCTTTCACCGTCACCGGCTTGTCGGTAAGGGTCGAGGTTTCGGCCGCGACATGCGTATAGGCGGGCGGATAGATGACGCCATGGTGGAGGATGACGTCCTTGCCGTTGACGATGTTCTTCTCGTGCCAGGCCGGATAGTCCTTCACCGTGGTATCGATGGTGACGCGGTCCATCCTGACATTGTCGGCGAGATCGAGCGTTGCCTCCGCGATGACGCCGATGCCGCCATAGCCGCCGATAGCGGCGTCGAACAGGTCGCGGTGCTCGTCGCGGCTGGCGGTGACGACCGAACCGTCGGCCAGCACCAGCTTGATCGAGCGCACGGACTCCACGACCGGGCCGAGGCCGACATAGTCGCCATGGCAGTTAACACTGAGAGCGCCGCCGACTGTGAAGTTGGAGAAGCTCTGCATGATCTTGGGCGAGAGGTCTTTCGGATCGATGGCTTCCTGAATTTCGCGCCAGGTGATGCCGCCTTGCACCGTGATGATGTGTGCTTTCTCGTCGAGCGAAAGCACGTGATTGAGGCCGCGCATGTCGATGAAGAGGCAGCCCGTGCAGGCGGTCTGGCCGCCTTGGCTGAAGCGGCCGCCACCAATGGAGATGGGGCCAGCATGACCGGCGATGAGCGATGAAAGGTCTTCAATCGAGCGTGGCGTTGCGATGCGCTCGACCGCGATGGGGTTGAGCTGGGTGACGTCGTTTACGATGTTCGCCTGAGCCGGCTGCGGTGGCGGATTCTCGCATGAGGCGGAAAGCAGGGCGGCAGCTATGATGCCTGCGTGACGAACGGCCATGTGAATCCCCACCCAAGTCCCCAGCCGACGATCAAGCATGGCCCGGTTCGCGGCGGAATTGGGGCGTCACCTCAGCTGGGCTGGGTCGTAGTAGAAACGTTCGAAGGCGACGCGATCACCGCGCCAGCGCTGCATTGTGACTTCATCGAAGGTGCGAGGCTCACCGCCCTTGGAAAGGTCGAACACCCAGTTGATGAAAACCAGATCGCCGTTGACGGCGAAGTTTTCAACCTTGCGCACGGGTGTCTTGCCATAGCGAGCGATCAGGTCGACCTCATGGGCCAGCAGGGCGTCGCGGCCCTGGCGGATATCGCCGAAGTTCTCCTGCACCAGCACATCGTCGTGATAGAAGTGCGCCACGGCGCCGGAGAAGTCGTGCATCTCCACGCGCTGGATGAACGCCTGAACCCGTTCGAGCGTGGGCATCAGCGCTTCGGCGGGACGACGGGGAGGGACGAGGAGAGGCCGCCGTCGACCGGCAGGACGTGGCCGTTGATGTAGCTGGCGTCGTCGCTGGCGAGAAAGAGAGCGGCTCGAGCGATCTCTTCGGGCTGGCCGGCGCGGCGCAGGGCGTTAAGCTGGCCGATCTTGTCGTCCGTGCCTTTCTCGCGGGCGCGGTCGAAGATCGGCTTGGTCATGCCTGTCTCGATGAGGCCGGGGGCGATGCCGTTGACGCGCACGCCGGAGCCCGCGAGCTGGTTGGCTGCGAGCGAGACGAGCGAGATGACGCCGGCTTTCGATGCGGAGTAGGCGGGTGAGCCCGCGCCGTTGCGGATGCCAGCGACGCTGGCGGTGCAGACGATTGCGCCCTTGCCCTGCTTGATCATGTGCGGCGCGCCGAGCTGGATGGCGAGCATCGGGCCGATCAGGTTGACCTGCAGGATGTTTTTCCACTGGTCTTCGGTCTGCTCGAAGATGTTCGGCGTGCCGCCGGAGATGCCGGCGTTGGCGTAGATGACATCGATCTTGCCGTTCTGCTTGAGCGCAAGGTCGATCAGTTTCTTCACGTCGGCGGAGTTGCCTGCATCCATCTCGATGGCGAAGGCTTGGTTTCCTGCTTTCTTGATGGCTTCGACTGTCTCCACGACGCCGGCCGCCCTGTCAGCGGCAATGACGCTCGCGCCTTCGGCGGCGAACAGCGTGGCGGAGGCGCGGCCAATGCCGGAGGCGGCCCCGGTGACGATGACGGATTTTCCGGTGAAGCGGGCCATGGACGTCCTCTCGCGTTTCTGTGGCTGAAATCTCTAGTGCGCCGCGTGGGCTTGGGGAAGCCCGTGAGAGCGTGCTAGGCGGAAGCTTCAGGGTGGGCTTCCGGGGAGTGGAACATGCGACATCATCTGGCGGCGGCTGCGCTGGCGATTCTGGCGGTGGGCGGGTTGGCGGCGTGTGGACCGGCGCAGCCCAAGGCGCCGAGCGCGGCGGATGTTGCGGCTGCTGCGCAAGCCGAGACGACCAAGCTGACAGCTTATCTCGATGCTCAGTTCGAGCAGGAGCTTGCCATGTCGCCTGAACGTGCGACGCAGCTGGGCCGCAAGGACAACTACGGCGAGATGAAC
>DASZSI010000221.1:0-7325 GCA_035548775.1 Hyphomonadaceae bacterium | reverse complement strand
AGCTTGATGTCGCCGGCTACGACGAGGACAGCGGCAAGTACCTGATCGTCACCGACAAGTTCAGCGACCACGCCGCCGTCTATCTCTACGACGCCCGCACTCATAAGTTCGATGACCAGCCGTTGTTCGCACACAAGGACTTCGATGCTGGCGAGCCGATCCTCGGCTCAAACAAATCGAACTTCGGCAAGATTCTCGGGTTCACCTACAATGGCGCCGAGCGCCAAGTTTACTGGGTCGATCCGAGCATCAAGGCAATCCAGGACGGGCTGGACAAACTTCCCAATTTCAAGGGCCAGAACGTCCGCATCCTTTCGATGACGGATGACCAGAACAAGGTCTTGTTCGTCACCCAAGGCCCGCGCAACCCGCCGGCCTACTACATGCTCGTCAACAAGACGAAGCTTCTGGGCATTGGCAACCAACGCCCCTGGATCAAGCCCGAAACGCTGGGCGACCGCTCGCTGGTCTATTATTCGGCGCGCGACGGCCTGAAGATTCCGGCTTTCCTCACCCTGCCCCCGGGCTGGAAGAAGGGCGACGCCCCGCCGCCGGCCATCGTGCTGCCCCATGGCGGCCCGTGGGCTCGCGATGAGATCAGCTGGGATGCGACGGGCTGGACCGAGTTTCTTGCCACGCGCGGCTATGCAGTCCTGCAGCCGCAATACCGCGGCTCGGAGGGCTGGGGCCACAACCTCTGGCTCGCTGGCGACGGCGAGTGGGGCCAGAAGATGCAGGACGACAAGGACGACGGCGCCAACTGGATGGTGAAGGAAGGCTATGCGAACAAAGACCGCATCGCGATCTTCGGCTATTCCTATGGCGGCTTCGCCGCCTTCGCCGCGTCGGTGCGTCCAGGCGGGCCGTTCAAGTGCGCCATCGCCGGCGCCGGCGTCGCCAACCTCACGCGCATCAGCAACAACTGGGGCGAAAACCGCCAGCAACGCGCCCTGCAAGGCCGCACCGTGAAGGGCATGGATCCGCAGCAGAATACGGCGAAACTCGCCATGCCGATCCTGATCTTCCACGGCGATCACGATGTACGCGTGCCGCTCTATCACTCGACCGACTTCTACAACTCGGTGAAAGCGACGGGCAAAGCCAAGCTGGTCGTCTTGCCCAACATGGGTCACCAGCTCGACAAGTGGACGGGCGACAACATCCGCGACGCGTTGAAAGCGATCGACGACTTCCTGGTCAACGACTGCAAGCTCTAGTCGCCGTTCTTGTCTAAATGGAAACGCCCCGCATGACCTGGGGGGCGTTTCTGTTCCGGCCTCAACCGGCGCTTTCGACGACCTCAACGATGGCCGACGTGAGCGTGGCGAGATCGTTGAGCGGGATTGTGTAAGCCGGCGCAAGGTAGATGACCTTCCCGATCGGGCGGATGAACACGCCCATGTCGATGAAGCGCGAGCGCATCGCTTGAAGGTCGAAGGCGCTTCGCATCTCGACCGCAGCAACGCTGCCCCGGATGCGAACGTCCGCCACCTGCGGTAGACTGGCGAGGTCCGACAGCGCGCCCCGCAGATGCGTCTCGATCCCCGCGACCTGCTGAAGGCGTGGCTCGCGCTCGAATAGATCCAAGGACGCATTGGCTGCGGCGCAGCCAAGTGCGTGGCCGGTATAGGTCGGCCCGTGCATCAAGGCATGGGTTGGATCGTCTGAGTGGAACGCCGCGTAGACCTTTGAACTGGCGATCGTCGCAGCAAGCGGCGCCGCGCCGCCGGTCAGCGCCTTGCCGAGCGTCGTGATATCAGGCGTGACGCCTGAGACATTCGCCGCGAACATGCCGCCGAGCCGGCCAAAGCCTGTAAATATCTCATCGAAGATCAACAGAACGCCGTGGCGATCGCAGGCTTCGCGGATGCGTTTCAAGGTCGTTGCGTCGTGCATGCGCATGCCAGCGGCGCCCTGCAACATCGGTTCGACGATTACTGCGGCTATGCCGCGATCCAACTCCAGCGCCTTGTCGAGCTCCCCTGCCCTCGCCCCATCCTCCGGAAGATCGACGACGACCTGTTTCGCCAGGGCGGGACCAAAAAGCGAGTGCATCGAGTCGTCCGGATCGCACACGGACATCGCGGCGAATGTATCGCCATGATAGCCGCCCCGGAACGCAAGAAAGCGCGGCCTCACCTGGCCGGTTGTATTGCGCCAATATTGAACGGCGATCTTGAGCGCCACCTCGACCGAAACCGAACCTGACTCGCAAAAAAAGACCTTATCAAGGTCGCCGGGCAGCATGGCGGCCAACCTTGCCGCAAGTCGGTAGGGCTGTTCGTGCCCAAGCCCGCCAAGCATGACATGAGGCATGAGGTCGAGCTGCCGCCGCATCGCTTCCAGGATGTAGGGATTGTTGTACCCATGGACGGCGGTCCACCAGCTGCCGATGCCGTCAACAAGTTCGCGACCGTCGTGAAGTACGATGCGGGCGCCGTGGGTCGAGCGGACGGCGACGGGCCGCGCTGCGGTCTTCATCTGCGAATAGGGCAGCCAGATATGATCGAGCCCTTCGGCAAGCCAATCGGGTTCTACAGCGGACATTACCACCACGCCTTGTTGCGTTGAATTTGCGCGGCCTAGCCGATAGGGCTTTTCGCGGCAAAATGGAACGAGCGTGATGACCGGCCAACAGTTCGAAGACATCGAGGCATTTGCGGCCGCCGGGCTGGCGACACTTGAAGCGAAGGGCATTCGGCGCAGCCTGCTTCCGGCGGCGCGAAATGCTGATGGTGTGACGCGAAACCACCGGCGCCTCATCTCGTTTTGCGACAATGACTATCTCGGTCTCAGCCAGCATTCAGCAGTTATTCGCGCGAGCATCGAGGCGACGCGCGAGTTCGGCGCTGGCGCTGGCGCGGCGCGGCTGGTGACGGGCGACAATCCGCTGAACCAGAAGCTCGAGACGCGACTGGCGCAGGTCAAAGGCCTGCCGGCGGCGCGGGTATTCGGCTCGGGCTATCTCGCCAATATCGGCGTCATCCCGGTGCTCGCCTCGCCCGGTGATCTGATCGCTATCGATGAGCTGTCTCACGCCTGCATGTTCTCTGGCGCGAAATTGTCAGGCGCCGAGGTTGCCGTATTCCCTCACAATGATGTCGCGGCGCTTGCGCGATTGCTGGCTAACAGGGCGCCGGGATTCAAGGCGCTCGTGCTGACTGAAACCGTGTTCTCGATGGATGGAGACCTTGCGCCCCTCGACGAAATCCAGACGGCTTGCCGAACCCACCGCGCCTGGCTGATGACCGACGACGCGCATGGGTTGGGCGTGCTGAAGCGGACGAACCCAGCGCCAATCCAGATGGGCACGCTCTCCAAGGCGGCGGGCGCCTATGGCGGATATATTGCCGGACCATCAAAGCTGATCGAGTTGATCACCAGCAGGGCGCGAAGCTTTGTCTATACCACCGGCCTGCCGCCGGGCGTTCTTGCCGCTGCACTCGCCGCACTCGATGTGATGGAAGCGGCGCCCGAACTTGGCGCGAGGGCGGTGACAAACGCCAGGTTATTCGCTTCGTTGATCGGTCGTGATCCCGCGAGTGTCGACAGCGCAATCGTGCCCGTGATTCTTGGCGACAGCGCGAAAGCGCTGGAGGCTTCGGAGCGGTTGGAAGCGGAAGGGTTTCTGGTCACAGCCATCCGGCCGCCAACGGTTCCAGCTGGAACCGCGCGGCTGCGAGTGACGTTCTCGGCCCGTCACCAGGAACAAGACGTGCGTCGGCTGGCGGATCTGGTCCGCGCCCTCTTGCCTGCGCAGGCGGCTGCCGAATGAGCGCGGTCTTCGTCACGGCGATCGGCACGGACTGTGGCAAGACACATGTCTCCGCTGCGATCCTGCGGACATTGACGGCTGCCGGCCGCAAGCCGCTCGGGCTCAAGCCGCTGATGTCGGGGTTTTCAGCCGGCAGGCTGGAGGAGTCGGATGCTGGGCGCCTGCTGCAGGCGATGGGACGTCCGATCACAGCCGCAACCATCAGCGAAATCTGTTGGAAGAGCTTTACGGAGTGGTCGGCGCCAAACGTTGCGGCGCGACATGAAGGCGTGGCGCTGGAATATGGCAAGCTGCTCAGCTTTGTCCGGGGCAAGTTGAAAGTGCATGCGGGACCGGCGCTTGTCGAAGGCGCTGGCGGCGTGATGTCGCCGCTGACCGATACGCACACCAATATCGATCTTGCGGCCGACCTCGCCTTGCCTGTGGTTCTGCTTGCATCGAACTATCTAGGCGCAGTCAGCCATACCCTGACGGCGCTTGAGGCATTGAAGACCAGGAGGCTGAGAGTTGCGGCCATCGTCGTAACGCAGACGCTGCCGAATGCCGGCCTCGCGGCGCCACTGGTGGACGAGTTAGAGCGGTGGACTCGACTGCCGCTGCTGACCGCACCTTATGCCGCCACGCCTGCTCACAGCGACGGCATCGCGGGCGAATTGACGGCGATGCTTTTCCCTTAGTCTGGGTCCTGCTCGATTGGCGCAGCAGCGAGCGGCGGGGCAGGCCTGCCGCTGAGCGTCATCTTCAGCCGGCCGCGATCAAGGGCCCCTTCCCACCGGCTTACCACGACAGTGGCAACCGCATTCCCGATGAAGTTGGTGATCGACCGGCACTGCGACAGGATACGGTCGATGCCGACAATCAGCGCCAGTGAACCCATCGGCACGGCCGGGAACTGCTGCAGCGTCGCGGCCAGCGCGATGATGCCGCCGCCGGTCACACCGGCCGCGCCCTTGGAGCTAAGCATCGCGATCGCAAGCAGGATCAGTTGCTGTTCCAGCGTCAGCGGCGTGTTCGTCGCCTGGGCCAGGAACAGCGCAGCCAGCGTCATGTAGATGTTCGTGCCGTCAAGGTTGAATGAATATCCGGTCGGCACCACCAGGCCGACAACAGTCCGCGCGCACCCTGCCCGCTCCATCTTGTCCATCAGCGCTGGCAGCGCGGACTCTGACGAGGACGTGGCGATAACCAGGAAGAGTTCTTCCTTCAGGTAAGCCAGCAGCTTCAGCAGCGAGAACCCCGCGGCCATGCACACCAGACCAAGCACAATGAAGATGAAGACAAACGAAGTCGCGTAGACGGCGACGATGAGCTGGACGAGATAGATCAACTTGTCGATCCCGACGTCCGACACGAGAAAGGCGAACGCTCCCAGCGCGCCCAACGGAGCTGCGCGCATCAGGACCGACACCATCTTGAAGATGCCGCCGGAGATCGAATTCATGATGTCGATGGCCGGCTGGGCGCGATCGCCGAACAAAGCCAGGCCGACGCCAAACATGATCGACACAAACACGACTTGAAGGATGTTGGAGCCCGTAAATGCCGAGACCAGCGTGCTCGGGATGATGTCCATCAGGAACTTCACCACCGAGCTGTCATGCGCCTTGGTGGCAAGATCGGCTGCTTTCGCGACATCCTTGGGATCGTAGTGGGAGGGATCGACATTCATGCCGGCGCCTGTCGGCCACGCATTGGCGACGACGAGGCCGATCACCAGCGCCAGTGACGAGATAACCAGGAAATAGCCCAGCGCCTTGAACACGACGCGGCCGAATTTGCCCATGTCGCGCATGTTGGCGATGCCGATCGAGACGGTGAAGAAAATGACCGGTGCAATGATCATCTTGACGACGTTCACGAACGCGTCGCCCAGCGGCTTCATGTAGTCGTTGATCCAGGGCTGGCCCTTGTAATACCAGCCGAGGAAGCCGCCGATCAGGATGGCGACAATCACCTGGAAAAAGATGCCGGTGTAGAAGGGTCCCCTGCGGCGCTGGGCTTCGGCCCCGGCGTCGATGACGGCCATGATCCTGCTCTCCCCGCTTCGTGCGCAAGGTCGTGGCCGGGCGCATCGATTTCGGCGGCAGTATTAGTTCCGCTGCGGCAAGGCGCCAGCCTTTTCTGAGCAGAAATTTCCCGACTTACGAGGTTAGGTAGCCGCCTCGGCCTCTTTGCCTTCGGCAGCCTTCTGGAAGCGCGAGCCCGTCGTCCGACCCGGCAAATAGATCAGCATCGGCGCTGCGACAAAGATCGACGAATAGGTTCCGATCAGGATGCCAAACACGATCGAGGCAGCAAAGCCTCTCAGGACCGGTCCGCCCAGCAACAGCATCGACACGGCGGCAATCATCGTCGCCAGCGAGGTGATCAGGGTTCGCGACAGCGTCGACGTGATCGAGATGTCGATGATACGCGAGAGCGGCATCTTCTTGTACTTCTTCAACATCTCTCGAATGCGATCGAAGACGACGACAGTGTCGTTGATTGAGTAGCCGGCGACGGTCAGCACGCCGGCGACGATCGTAAGGTCAAATGTCCATCGTGTGATCGAGAACAGCCCGACGACTGCGTAGACGTCGTGCAGCGTGGTGATGAAGGCGCCCCACCCGAACTTGGATTCAAAACGGAACCAGACGTAGAGACCGATCATGCCGACGGCGATCAAGCTCGCGATCACGCCGCCCTGGAAAAGTTCGCCGGAGACTTTCGCCCCAACTGAATCGGTCTTTCGCACCGTGGCGGTCGGGCCCAGCGCCTGGGTGACCTTGTTGGTGATTGCGCTGACGTCGGTGGCGCCCTCGTGCAGCGGAAGCCGGATCAACACCGTTTTGCCGGCATCCGTCGGAGTGATGCCAACGTCCTCGCCAAAGCCGGCTTTCTCCATTTCGGCCCGAACAACGGCCGTGTCGAAAACCTGTTGAGTTGTTGCCTCCACCTGGACGCCGCCAGTGAAGTCGAGACCCAGGTTGAGGCCCTGCGTCGCCAGGGACACCGTAGTCGAGATCGCAATGATCCCGGTTACAATGAACCCGACCCAGCGGAACTTCATAAAGGGAAAGGGCGCGGCTTCGGCAGCGGCCTTTTTAGTGCCCGGCTTGTCCCACCACATGATGGCCTCTCGTCACGTCCTGTTGCGGAAACGGCCCTGAATCCAAACCCGAAATCAAGGCCGGCCGATTAGCCCCTGCGCTACCAGTTGAGGCTGAAAAGCGCCACGGTAAAAATATGTGCTCGGGCATATGGACTTGGGGGGTCGTGAACGCAACGTACGAAATGCCGCCCCCGAGTGGACGCGGGGGTTTGCCCTGAAAACCGGGCTGGATTTGCGATCTCGCGGCTTTGCCGCGGGCGGGAACCTGGGAGACCATGTCGTCAGCTGCGCCGGCCCATTCCCGCAAAGAAGTGGGTCCCAGAACGTCGGAGCTGCTGCTTCGCGCGCTGCGTGGCGAAAGCGAGCGTGTCTCGGTAGGCGAAATTCTTGATGCGCTCGACAACCGCGCGTTTGGGCTGGCCACGCTGATATTCTCGATACCATCGATCGTGCCGATGC
>DASZSI010000220.1:0-3962 GCA_035548775.1 Hyphomonadaceae bacterium | reverse complement strand
TGGGCGTGGGACGGGTGGGTTGAGTTGCCACCAGCGGGCCGGCGAGCACGCCCTCGTGGTGAGCAGTGAGCGCGAGCGAACGTCCGTCGAACCACGAGGGCGGGCTCACGACAGCTAGATATACTCCGGATCCGCCACTGTCCGCTCGTTCGCCGCGCCGTCGCCGGTGTTCACGGTTTCGGATTTCTCGACCAGCATCACCTTGGTCTCGGGCGTCAAGGCTTCGGGCTTATGCTCCGTGCCCTTGGACACGATGATCAGCGAGCCGGCGGGCACGTCTTCGAACCGGTCGCGGAAGTGCATGCGGAGGACGCCTTCGACCACGAGGAAGAATTCGTCCGCATCGGCGTGGGAGTGCCAGACGAACTCGCCCTTGAGCCGCGCGATGCGCACGTCATAGCCGTCGATCCTGCCGATCCGCTTGGGCTGCCAGGCTTCCGAGAACAGCGCGAACTTTTCGGCGATGGAGACGGGTCTGGGCGTCATTGGAGGCTCCGTCCTGAGTTTCTCAGTCTCGCGCTGGGAGCCGCGAAGACAAGAGAGCGTTTCTATCGAATGAGCCCTAGCCCGCTGCCGCCTGACGAACCTGATCCATCGCCGCCCAAACCCGGCCCCGCGCCCGATCCGGGTCCGGAGGCGCCCAAGCCGCCGCCGGAAGAGATGCCGCCCGATCCGGTGATCGATCCGCCGCCTTCGCCCAGGCCGCCGCCGCCGGTGACGGCATGAGCGCGACGCCTAGCGCGGATTGTCGCCCAGATGATCGCGAATCCTCGCCGCCTCGGCGGGCTCCAGCGTGCGGATCATGACGCGAATGGTGTAGAAACCGATCATCATGTCGTCGCGATAGAAGCCCCAATCGCTGATCATATCGTCGGAGAAGGCGACCTGATCGCCGAGGTGCTTGCCGGGCATCCAGTCCGGCTCGTTGGCAAGCTTGCCGGCGTAACCGCCCGCCGTTCTGTGCACGTCGGAGACCCAGATATGTTCGCGGGTCTCGCCCTGTTCGCCCTTGACCGGAAAGGCCACCTTGAGGCCGAAGTCGGACTCGGTTCGCGCTGGCGAGGCCTGCCGTTGCCAGAAATATGGAAGATGCGCGCGAGCATCCGCGATCGCGGCATTCATTTCCTTGTCGCTGCTGCTGAAGTCGACGACAGGATCGCCCTTGCCCTGCTGGGCCAGCGCGGCCGGCGACGCCGGCGCGAGAAAGGTCGCGGCAACCAGAAGTGTCTTGAGCAGTTTCATCGTCGTCCCCCTTTGACGGTGTGATGTCAGGCGCTCTGCGATTTCTCCCACGCCTCGGCGCTTCCCTTCGCGAGGTCGCGGACGCGGGCGATGAAGGATTGACGTTCCGTCGGAGAAATGACGCCGCGGGCGTCGAGCAGGTTGAAGATGTGCGATGCCTTCAGCGCCTGTTCGTAGGCGGGCAACGGCAGCGGCTTGGGCAGGCCGAGCAGCTTCTTGCAGACCTTCTCGCAATCGCTGAACCAGCGCTGCAGCACTTCGGTGTCGGCGTGCTCGAAATTGTAGGCCGACTGCTGCTGCTCATTGGCGAGATACACGTCGCCGTACTTCAGCGGGTACTGGCTCTGCGGATCGTTGAACGGCAGGTCGTAGACGCGGTCGAGACCGAACACGTACATCGCAAGCCGTTCGAGGCCGTAGGTGAGCTCGCCCGACACCGGCCGCACGTCGAGGCCGCCGACCTGCTGGAAATAGGTGAACTGCGAAACCTCCATGCCGTCGCACCAGACTTCCCAGCCGAGACCCCAGGCGCCGACGGTGGGGTTCTCCCAGTCGTCCTCGACGAAGCGGATGTCGTGGACCGAGGGATCGATGCCGATGGTGTAAAGGCTTTCGAGGTAGAGATCCTGGATGTCCGGCGGGTTCGGCTTCAGGATCACCTGGTACTGGTAATAGTGCTGCAGCCGGTTGGGGTTCTCGCCATAGCGGCCGTCCTTCGGTCGGCGGCTGGGCTGCGGATAGGCGGCGTACCAGGGCTTGGGTCCCAACGCGCGCAGCGTGGTGGCCGGGTGAAGCGTGCCGGCGCCGACCTCCATGTCATAGGGTTGCAGGATCGCGCAGCCCTTCGAGGACCAATATGCCGACAGCTGCAGGATGATGTCCTGGAAGCTCTTCGGTTTCACGATCTCGCGCTTCGCAACGGCGGCGGGCTTGGGCATGGGGGTCTCCGTGCGGAGTCCTTAGGGGGAAGCGCCAACGCCATCAACCGCTCGTTAATCCGGCTGCGGCAATTATGCTACTAGCATATATCAAGGATGCCGCAGCCATGTTTTCAGCCCTTAAAGCCCGACCGACCGCTTCTGTCCTGCCCTTGCATGCCGTCCTGCCCGCGCCGGAAGAAGGGCGCGACCTCCACGGAATGGTGAAGGCGCTCGACCGCGTCATGGCGGTGATCGAGTTCAATCCCGACGGCACGATCATCACGGCCAACGCCAACTTCTCCTCGGCCATGGGTTATGCGCTGGACGAGATCCAGGGCCGGCATCACCGCATGTTCGCAGACCCGGCCTATGCGGCGAGCGACGCCTATCGGCGGTTCTGGGAGGGCCTCACCCGCGGGGAGTTCGTGAGCGGCGAGTTCAAGCGGTTCGCCAAGGGCAATCGCGAAATCTGGCTGCAGGCGAGCTATAACCCGATCCTCGACGCCTCGGGCCGCGTTGCCCGCGTGGTAAAGTTCGCGACGGACATCACCGAACAGAAGATGCGCACGACGGACGCCACCGGACAGCTGGAGGCGATCAACCGCAGCCAGGCGGTGATCGAATTCAACCTCGACGGCACGATCATCAACGCCAACCCGAACTTCTGCGCGGCGATGGGCTATCAGCTGGCCGACATCAAGGGCCGGCATCACCGCATGTTCGTAGAGCCGGCCTACGCTTCCTCGCTGGAATACCAGCACTTCTGGGAAAGCCTGCGCCGCGGCGAATTCCAGGCGGCGGAGTACAAGCGTTTCGCCAATGGCGGCCGGCCGATCTGGATCCAGGCCACCTACAACCCGATCCGCAACGCCGACGGCGTCCCGATGAAAGTGGTGAAATACGCGACCGACATCACCGCAATGGTCGAAAAGCGGATGCGCAACGAGAAACTGGCTGCCGAGATCGAAAGCGACCTGTCGGGCATCGCAGACAACATCTCCGCCGTATCGCGCCAGGCCAGCGACGTTTCACAGGCTGTCACCGAAACCTCGGAGACGATCCAGAACGTCGCGGCTGCGGCGGAAGAGCTGACCGCGTCGATCAACGAGATTTCCTCGAGCGTCTCTGCGTCCAAGCGGTCGGCCGAGGAAGCGTCCAAGCTGACGCAGTCGGCGGACGCTTCGACGGCGGCGCTGACCAAGACGGCCGAGCAGATGACCGGGATCGTCGAACTAATCGACGACATCGCCTCGCAGATCAACCTGCTGGCCCTCAACGCCACCATCGAATCGGCGCGCGCCGGAGAAGCAGGCCGCGGCTTTGCCGTGGTTGCGGCAGAGGTGAAGCAGCTGGCGGCGCAGGTTTCGGCGGCGACCAAGACCATCTCGACCGAAATCCACGGCGTCCAGTCGGTTTCAGCGGAAGTCGTTTCCTCGCTGAAGGCGATCCAGGGCTCGGTTTCGACCATCTCCGGCAGCATCGCGGAAGTCGCGGCGGCGGTGGCGCAACAGACCTCGGCCACCGGCGAAATCTCCGCCACCATGCAGGCGGCGTCGTCCTCGGTGTCGGCGATCGACAAGGGCGTGAGCACGATGGCCGGCTCGATGAGCCAGGCCGCTCATTCCACCGAGCAGGTGCGCGGCAACATGGCTGTGCTGGTCAAGTAAGGCTCGCGGAGCGCTGAAGGGCGAGCGGCAGATGTCACGAATGAAGCCCAGGGCTGACATGCAACGCCTGTCCGCGCTGCGGGCGAGCGAAGACCTGGCGGAGCAATCGATAACCGCCCGGCCCCTTGTTGCG
>DASZSI010000219.1:0-3517 GCA_035548775.1 Hyphomonadaceae bacterium | reverse complement strand
GAGGAACTCGTTCTGGATTTCGAGAGCCTTGGACTGCGAACCCATCGTCGCCAGCTGGCGGTTCAGGGTTTCAAGAGCCGTGTCGATCGAGGAAGAGACCGTGGTCGCCGACGACGAAGTCGACAGCGTGTTGGCGGCCGAAGAGATGCCGCTGAGAGCGCCCGCACCGCCGACCGTGAAGTCGAGGTTGGTGATCGTGGTCGTGACCGAAGTGCCGGTCGCCGCGACGTTGGTTTTGCCAATGCCGAGGAAATCGACTTCATCGCCCGCCGTGCCGGTGCCGACGACCGTGAGATCGTTGGTGGTCAGCACGCCTTCCTGGGCGCGGTAGGAGATCTTGCCGCTCGACTGGTCGTAGGAGGCCGCGATCCGGCCGCCGGTGGCGGTCTGGACGCCGTCCAGATAGTCCTGGACCGTCATCGACGAGGTGATGTTCACCGTGCCGACAGCGTTGCCGCCAAGGTCGAATTCAACGGTTTCCGAGCCAGCGAAGCCGAACGTATCGGCCAGCACGCCGGAGAGACCCGGAACGTTGCCCGAAACGCCATCAGCCGTGATCATCGTGCCTTTGGTGCCGGTCGCGAGGTCGGACATCAGAACCGACAGGTTCGAGCCGCCAGCCGCCACCAGGTTGAGCCCGTTGAACTGGGCGCCGTTGGCGATCTGGTTGATGTTGTTGCGCAGCTCGTCGTAGTCGGCCTGGATGGCCGCGCGCTGGTCCGAGGTGAGGTCGTCGGCTTGCGCCGCAACCGCCTTGGTTTTCATCTCTTTCAGGATCTTGCCGATGCCGTCGCCGGCGGCGAGAGCAACGTCGATCGCCGAAGAGGCGCGGTCGATGCCGTCTTTCACGGCGGAGATCGATGTGATGCGCGCGCGCTGGGATTCAGCGATCGCGAACACGGCGCCGTTGTCCTTGGCGCTCGACACCTTGTAGCCGGTGTTGATCGCGTTCTGGACTTCGGTCAGTTCTTTGTTGGTGGAGTTGAGGTTCTGGAGCGCGATGGACGCGCCATAGTTCGAGTTCACGCTAAGCATGACAACAGTCTCCGTTCTGGGTCGAAGACCGATCGTTTTGATCGGCCGCCAGCGCATTTTGCGCCGACATCACGCCAGACTGCCGGAAACGTCTTAATTAGAGGTGTGAGGACGGAAAGGAAATTGCCCGCGGAGCACTAATGATTACCGCGATCTTCACGATTAGGGCGCGGCAGCACCGGCGACCGCGGGCGAAAGGCCCTGCATGATCGTGCGGTTGATCTCGATGAGTACCTCGATCGGGGCCCCTTCCCGCAGGACCTTGCTGGAATGACGATCGACAAACATGGACAGCGAGATGATCTGGGCCCGCAGGCCTTGGGGCAGCTGGTTGCCCTCCGCGGCGCAGTCCACGGCCAGGAGGCTCCACAGCCGACGGTTCTGGGCCAGCGCCTCGCCACGCCGTCCAAGCTCGGTCGGAGGCAGGGACGCCGCATCGATCAGGGCCCGGGTCGCGACCGCAAAGGCGCGATACTCGGTCTGGCGAGGCGATTCAGTCCTCTTTGCCGTGTTCTGGTAGGCCTGGATCGACATTGCCCAGTAATCCTTGTTCGTACGCCAGCAGTTTCCGGCACCTAGTGAGCGCCTTGTAGTAGTCGGCCGCCATGACCTCCCTCGAGAGGGAGACACATTCCTTTAGAATTTCCGTCGACCGGATGGCGCCCATGAATTCGTTAAGGCGCAGGACAAACTCGTCGTAGTACCGGTTCGCCTCCCCCGGCTCGAGATACATCATCATGATCGGGAAATAGATCCGACGGCCCGGCGTGTTCACGTCCTCGGGCTGGATGATGTCCTTCTCGCGGAGGATCGACGCCTTGTTCTGCAGCAGCAACACCGCCCGGCGGTCGCCGTTCTGCAGCACCGCTCCGTTGACGACGAAGCGCTCACCCGGTTTGAGCGAGAGTTTAAGGGGCATCTAGGTCTCCCGGCCGGGCGCCTTGCCCCGGATTCGTGTCCGGAGTCTGGACGTGGCCGAATAGCCGGTCTAGCCGCCGTTCCTTAAAGTTTGCTTGCCCCCTAGTAACGTCCTAGGTGGCGGGAAATGCAGCGTATTCCGCTGTCCCAGCGCTCCTCCGCGACCCACTGCCGCTTTTCACGTGCGCGGAAATCCGCTCTAACGACTTGGTAACTGTAAGCGGGGTTTCGCCGATGTCCGACGTCAAGCGTTTCGAGGGCACCGACAATTATGTCGCCACCGACGATCTTCGGGTCGCGGTGAACGCCGCCGTCGCGCTGGAGCGCCCCCTGCTCGTCAAAGGCGAGCCCGGCACCGGCAAGACGATGCTGGCGCTGGAAGTCGCCCAAGCGCTCGGCATGCCCATCATCGAATGGCACATCAAGTCGACCACCAAGGCGCACCAGGGCCTTTATGAGTACGATGCGGTCGCCCGCCTGCGCGACGGCCAGCTTGGCGAGGAACGCGCCCGCGACATCCGCAACTACATCAAGAAGGGTAAGCTGTGGGAGGCGTTCACGGCGCCCAAGCGCCCGGTGCTGCTGATCGACGAGATCGACAAGGCCGACATCGAGTTTCCGAACGATCTCCTGCAGGAGCTCGATCGCATGGAGTTCTATTGCTACGAGCTCGACGAGACGATCAAGGCGAAGGTGCGGCCGGTTGTGATCATCACCTCAAACAACGAGAAGGAACTGCCGGACGCTTTCCTGCGCCGCTGTTTCTTCCACTACATCAAGTTTCCGGACAACGAGACGATGGCGCAGATCATCGACGTCCACTTCCCGGGTATCAAGAAGAAGCTGGTGTCGGAGGCGCTATCGACCTTCTACCGCATGCGAGACGTGCCCGGCCTCAAGAAGAAGCCGTCAACCTCGGAACTGCTCGACTGGCTGAAACTGCTGATGTCGGAAGACATCGACATCGAGACCTTGCGCGAGAAGAATCCGAACAAGCTGGTCCCGCCGCTTCACGGCGCCCTGCTCAAGAACGAGCAGGACGTCCAGCTATTCGAACGCCTGGCGTTCCTGGCCCGGCGGGAGAACAGTTAGGCTAAGCCGCCTGCCTTCTGGCTTTGGCGACCGGCCTCACTTCCGGCTGCTCCGCGCCTGACCAGAGGCGGCCGTCGGCCTGCATGGGCTGCTGGTAGTGCCGGCGGGCGAGCAGAGACCGGTAGAATTCGTCGTAGTCGCTGACGGCGGCCATTTCGCGCATTTCGTGATCGAGCGCGACGCCGATCTCGAAATAGCTGTCGAGGTTGGCGAGGTTCGGCTGCGGCAGATTCCCGGCGCGATATTCCTCGCACATTTGACGGTAGAGGCCTTCCAGGCCGCGTGAGAGCTTGGCGACGTCGAACAGGTCGGACACGTCGCGGTTGGCAAGTGCGCGGGCCTTCAGGATCTCGATCTCGCCCCTGCCCTTGGTCGCGTAGTGGATCGCACGGGAGACGAACTCCTCCTGCGTCTCGCAGACCATGTCGCCCATGCCGTGGGCCTTGAGAAGGCTGCCGCAGACGCGGCTGGC
>DASZSI010000218.1:0-11174 GCA_035548775.1 Hyphomonadaceae bacterium | reverse complement strand
GTCCTCGGGCCGGCCGAAGCGTTTGTCGTGCAGCGCCTGAGCATGCCGGGCGAAGGCGTCGGCGTAGAGCGTCGCGCGGGTCGCCGGCGTCTGCTGCGCCATGAAGTCCTGATCGTAATAGATGACGCCGTACTGATAGTTCACGGGCGGATCGCCCGGATGCTTTCTGGCGCGGGCCTGAATGGGCGGACGATCATAGTAATAGAACTCGCGCTTGTTGAGCGGGATGAAGCTGAGGCAGTCGTTGATCGCGTTGAACAGCGCGCCGTCGCTCGGCGGGTTCTTCATGAGGGTCGGCGGATCCCGGTCACGTTTACGGTCGACGATTATGCCCTTTCCGCCCGGGTCGTTTGACGGTCCGCCTCCGTTCGAACACGAACAGCCGGCAGGCAGGCGCGTGCCTTTCGGATTCTGGCAGAAGTCATAGCCGCCCTTGCCGAACGGCCGGCAGGGATCGGCGCCCGCCACCTTGGGCTGGCCAAAGCTGGCGTTCGGAGACGGACCTGGAATGTAGCGGGGTCCCGGCCCCGGCACGGGAGTGGGAATTGGAACAGGGCGGCTCTGCCCGCCGCCGCCGGACGCACCGCCGGGGTTCGGATTGTCGGAGGCGGCAAACGCATCGCCGACCCTGTTCGCCTCGCAGACCTTTCCATTGAGCACAAACAGGACCACGCGGCTGGGCTGTTTGAGACAGCTTCCGGAATGCGCCGTGTAGCCGTGCGTCTCGAGATAGCGGCCGAGTTCGCCCTGCGGGCTTTGCGACGCGTATCCATCGAACACCCGCGCCACCGATCCGGTCTGGGCTTCCGTCTGCGCGATGCGCTGGCTGTCGCCGCAGACCGATGGATCATCGCCAAGGCCCGCCGGCTTGCAGCGGTCGCCGGATGAAAAAACGTCCTGTGCGCGAACCGGCGCGCTTGCCAGCGCCAGAACCGCCGCCGCCAGAACCGGAAACCGGATTCCCCTCATCATGCACCCGCAGGCATGGCCTGTCCGGACGCCATCAGGCGTCCGCGCCGAATAAAATGCAAGCTCGCGCCGCCGTCCGGGGCCGGCGCTTGCCCACGCCAGCCGCCGGTCCTATTCGTCGGGAAACATCAAGGGAGAACGCAATGGCCGACCTGTTGGAAACCAAGAAGGACGGCGTCGCTATCCTCACCATGAACCGGCCCGAGGCGCGCAACGCACTTTCGGAGGCGATGCTGCAAGGCTTCCTCGAGGCGCTGCCTCGCCTGGCGAACGATCCAGAAGTCGGTTGCATCGTAGTGACCGGCGCGGCGGGCGCCTTCTGCGCCGGCGGAGACGTCAAAGGCTTTGCCTCCGACAAGGGCGGCGCCAACCATGGCAGGTCGCCTGAGCAAGCCGCCTACTCGCTGCGCCAGCGCATGGAAGTGTCACGCTGGCTGCACGAGATGCCCAAGATCACGATTGCTTCGATCCCGGGCGCGGCGGCGGGCGCAGGACTTTCGATCGCCATGGCCTGCGATTTCCGGATCGCCGCCAAGTCGGCGAAGATCACAACCGCTTTTGCAAAAGTTGGGCTGTCCGGCGACTTTGGCGGCACCTACTTCCTGACCCAACTTGTCGGCGCTGCGAAGGCTCGCGAGCTTTATCTCCTGTCGGACATTGTCCTCGGCGAGGAGGCAGCGCGTCTTGGCCTGGTGACGCGCGCGGTGGAGGCCTCGGAACTCGAAGGCGAGACGATGGCCTGGGCGAAACGCATCGCGTCGGGCCCGCGCATCACGCTCGGCCATATCAAGAAGAACATGAACACCGCCGAGCGCGGCGACCTGATGCTGTCCTTCGACACCGAGGCGCTCAACCACTCGCGTTGCGCCCAGACCGAGGATCATGCCGAGGCGTCCCGCGCCTTCGTGGAGAAGCGCGCGCCTGTCTTTAAAGGAAGATAGAGCCAGACTGCACACTGAAGTGGCGCGGCTGTCGGAGGCGCGCTAGGCACTGCCCCAAGCTTGGGAGACGTCATGCTTCGCTTTCCGACACACGCCCTTTTCGGCGCCAGCCTGCTTTGCGCCGTCCTGGCCTGCGCCGCCGGGCCGGCGTCTGCGCAGATCGTTCTCGGCGGCAAGCAGGTCGACGACCCCAACGCCCCGACGCCGTCTCCCGCGATCACAGGCATAACCGCGCCCGCCAGCAACGGCGCCCTTCTCAATCTCGACGCCCCGGACTTCCAGCCGCTGGCCATCGCCGTGCCCGCCTTTGCGGCCTCGACCGACGCGGAAAAACAGCTGGCGACGAAGATCGTCGATCTGCTCAACAAGGACCTGACCAACTCCGGCGACTTCAAATCGCTTGATCCCGCGACCTTCGCCGCCGAGACCGTGGATGTCAGCGTCGCGCCTGCCTACGCCAACTGGGCCGGCCTGGGCGCGCAGGCGCTGGTGGTCGGCAAGGTGATCATCAATCCGACCGGCAGCGTCAGGATCCAGTTCCGCGTCTTCGACACCGCAACCGGCAAGCAGCTGGTTGGCACGGAATACTCCATGCCGGTCGCCGAAGCCTGGGCGCGGCTTGCCCACAAGATCGCGGACGACATCTACGAGAAGACGACTGGCGAGGCCGGCTATTTCGACAGCCGCATCGTCTTCGTCGCCGACCCGGGGCCCAAGGCGAAGCTGGGACTGATGGACCAGGACGGCGCCAATGCATCCCTTCCTCTTACCGATGTCCCATCGCTTCAGGCGCCGCGCTTCGCGCGGTCGGGAGAGTTTGTCGTCTACTCCGCCGATGCGCCGAACAAATCCGGCGCCAGCCAGCTGACGACCGGCCTCTTCACCCTGGCAAGCGGCCGCCGCGAACAACTGGTTATCGGCTCGCCGCAGCCAAATCCCGACGCGCGCTTTTCGCCGGATGGAAGGAGCATCGCCTATTCGCGCAACGAAAATGGCAATGCCGATCTTTTCCTGCTCGACGCCGCCAAGCGCACCGACGTGCAGTTGACCAAGACACCTGGAGCCGAGTCCGGCCCGACCTTTTCTCCCGACGGAAGGTATGTCGCGTTCGCGACTGCCTCCGGCGTCTCGGTCGCACGCGCCGATGGCCAGCAAGCCACGTCGATCTCCACCGGCGCCTATCGCAGTCCGACCTGGTCGCCGGCGGGTGGCTGGATCGCCTTCGAGGAAGGCGGCAAGATCGGTGTGATGAAAAGCGATGGCAGCGCCAAACGGCTGCTGACACAGGGCCCGTCCGACTCTTCGCCTTCCTGGTCGCCCAACGGCCGTGTGCTGGTCTTCGCGCGCAGGGATGGTTCCTCCTCGAAACTCTGGACCATCGAGGTCTCAGGCCGGAACCTGCGCGAGCTGCCGACGGCGACCAACGCCGCCCAGCCGGACTGGGGCCCCAAACTGCGCTGACCTGGTTCATCTGTACCGGCGGGGAGCCATGCCCGGCCTGCGGCGTTGATGGGGGATGAGAACCGAAATCCTCTCCGCCGACGAAATGCCAGCCATGACCGCGGAACATATGCGCCGGCTGATCGCGACGGCCTTCGACGCCTACGTGACCGGCGACCGCAACGCTCTCGAGTCGGCGATCGGAGCCGACTTCACCTTCACCAGCCCTTACGACGACGCGATCGACCGCGAAGGCTATTTCCAGCGATGCTGGCCCAACCACCACACGATCGCGGCCCAGAAGGTCGAGCGCATCGTGATCGAAGGGGACAGCGCCTATGTCACTTACCTTTGCACCACCACATCGGGCCGATCGTTCCGCAACACGGAATTCATGACCTTCAGCAATGGCCAGATCGCGAGCGTGGATGTCTATTTCGGGGCCCAATACCGCGACGGCAAATTCATTGCGACCGCTGCGCCAAGCTAAGAGACCAGCCGGAAATGTGTCCAGAAAATCGTCGCTATACTTGTTGAACTATAACGACTAAGATGCAGTCGTCGGGTGGTTCTGCGAACCGTTCGCAACAAACTGTCGGCTTGCCTCGCGCAAGCGTGTTTCGTCGGGAAATAGAATCCGGACGCGACGCGCTGTGTTCGCATTGGCGCTGAGCGTTTCCCGCGATATGGATTCTCCCAATGCGCGCTTCTTCATAAAAGAAGTGCGTGCAACGCGGGTTAGGAAACTGGGCGGAGAGGCCGGAACATCGTTCCGGAACACGCCCGCGGAGCTCAAGAATGGCAAGCTACACAATCAACGTGAATGGAAAGACCCAGACGGTCGATGCCCAACCGGACATGCCGCTGCTCTGGGTCCTGCGCGACAAGCTCAATGTGAAGGGGCCGAAGTTCGGCTGCGGCGTAGCCGCATGCGGGGCCTGCTCGGTCCACCTCGATGGCAAGATCACCCGCGCCTGCGTCACGCCGATCTCGGCCGTCGGCGCCAAGCGCGTCACGACGATTGAGGGCATCGGAGACTCGAAACTGGGCCAGGCAGTTCAGAAAGCTTGGCTCGACGTAGATGTCGTGCAATGCGGCTACTGCCAGGCCGGCCAGATCATGGCCGCGACCGCCCTGCTCGCCGAAACGCCCAAGCCGAGCGATCAGCAGATCGACGCGGCAATGACCAACATCTGCCGGTGCGGCACCTACGTGCGCATCCGCGAAGCCATCAAGACGGCCGCGGGCATCGACACCAAAGACACCCGGGAGGTCTGATCCATGGCTCTCGACATGATCGAAACCGCTGAAGAACCGACCAGCCCGTCGCGCCGTTTCTTCCTGATGGCCTCTGCCGCCGCCGGCGGCGGCCTTGTCCTCTCCGGCTGCGTCACGCCGAGCGCCACCGAAGGCGGCGCGGTTGCCGCGGCGACCCCGGCGAAACCCTCGCAACCGGTGGTCGACATCAACACCTTCGTCGCGATCTCGCCCGACGGCACGATCCGCATCATGGCGAAGAACCCCGAGATCGGTCAGGGCATCAAGACGATGCTTCCCATGCTGATCGCCGAGGAACTCGACGCCGACTGGAAAGATGTGAAGCTCGAGCAGGCCGACGCCGATTCCAAATACGGCTCGCAGATTGCCGGCGGCTCGTTCGCCACGCCGAACCACTGGACGCCGCACCGCCAGGTCGGCGCCGCCGCCCGCGCGATGCTTCTCGCCGCCGCCGCCCAGAAATGGAGCGTGCCGGTTGAAGAGCTGACCACGGGCCCGAGCGTCGTGAAGCACGCCGCTTCGAAGAAGTCGGCGACTTACGGTGAGCTGGCGACTGTCGCGGCGACCCTGCCGGCGCCGGACGCGACCAAGCTCAAGCTCAAGGACGCCAAGGACTACCGGATCATCGGCAAGTCCATAAAGAACTGGGACTCGCCCCGTATTGTTCGCGGCGAACCGATCTTCGGCATCGACGTGACCGTCCCGGGCATGAAGCACGCGGTGTTCACCAAGTGCCCGGCCTTCGGCGGCAAGGTGGTCTCGGCCAACCTGGATGAGATCAAGGCGATGCCTGGCATCCATGATGCTTTCATCGTCAAGGGCGTGGGCGCGGACCTCATGGGCCTCGTCGACGGCGTCGCCATCGTCGCCGACGACTGGTGGACCGCCAAGAAAGCGCGCGAGTCGCTGAAGGTTCAGTGGGATACGGGCGACACGTCCAAATTCTCGACCGCCAGCTATGACGAGCAGGCCAAGACGCTCGCCAAGGGCGCGCCGCAGTCCAACCTCGCGAAAGCGGGCGATGCTGCGGCCGCAATGTCCGGCGCGGCCAAGGTCATCGAGGCGTCCTACTCCTACCCCTTCCTCGTCCACGCCCCGCTTGAGCCGCAGAACACCACGGCCCACGTTAAGGCCGACGGATCGGTGGAGATCTGGTCGCCAACCCAGAACCCGGGATCGGGCATCAACCTTGTCGCCACCGCGCTCGGCGTCGACAAGGCGAAGATCAAGCTTCACATGGTGCGCGCGGGCGGCGGCTTCGGCCGGCGCCTGTCGTCGGACTTCATCGCGGAAGCTGCGGCGATTTCCAAGCAGGCGGGCAACATCCCGATCAAGCTGCTCTGGACCCGCGAGGACGACGTCCAGCACGACCCGTTCCGCCCCGGCGCCTACCACAACTTCAAGGCGGGCATCGACAAGGACGGCAAGCTGGTTTCGCTGACCAACCACTTCGTGTCGTTCGGCGCTAATGGCCGCGTGCTTGGCAACGCCAACCTGCCGGCGACGGAATTCCCCGCCGGCTACATCCCGAACCACAGCTACGACCAGTCGCTGATCGCGGGCAACATGCCCACCGGTCCGATGCGCGCGCCGGTCTCCAACGCGGTGTGCTTCGTCTACCAGTCCTTCCTGGACGAGGTGGCGAGCGCCGCCGGCAAGGACCCGCTGCAATTCCGGCTGGACTTGCTTGCCAACGCGCCGCCGCCGGCCGCCGGCGCCCGCCCGGGCGCAGCGATGAACGCCAAGCGTATGACCGACGTGCTGACCACCGTGCGCGACCGGTCCGGCTGGGCCACTCGCGCCTCGCTGCCGAAGGGCACGGGCATGGGCTGCGCCTTCTACTACTCGCACCAGGGCCACTTCGCCCACGTCGCGAAGGTGAAGGTCGAGCCCAACGGCCAGTTCCGCGTGCTCAAGGTCTGGGTCGTCGGCGACATCGGCAGCCAGGTCATCAACCCGACCAACGCCTATAACCAGGCGCAGGGCTCGGTGGTCGACGGCGTCTCGCAGCTGTTCCAGAAGATCACCTTCAAGGACGGCCACGTCGAACAGACCAACTTCTACGACATGCCGCTGCTGCACCTCGACAAGGCGCCGCAAGTCGACGTCCATTTCAACATCACCGACAACTCTCCGACGGGGCTGGGCGAGCCGGCGCTGCCGCCGGTGCTGCCTGCCGTGGCCAACGCGATCGCGGCGGCTACCGGCAAGCGCATCCGTACACTGCCGGTTAATACAGCCGACCTGCGCTGGACCTGATCCGGCGCTCCTGACGACGTCTCGACGGCCCGGACGATGTCTCGTCCGGGCCGTTTTGTATCCGGCCTTCCCCGAGCGTCATTGCGGACCATCCGCATCGACTCCCGACGAATCCGCTCATTGGATGTCGCCCCTAGCGCGATTGTGACCCCGCGCCGACGGTTTGGGACCGGCAAAACCCCCGGTGAACATTGACGTTTTTCGGGAAGCCCCAGATAGTCGAAGGTGAGATTTTGTCTTGTAAACAGACCCCGCCGTGGCCCACCGGCGGCATCCATGGGAGAGCTGGAATGAAGTCTGTTCTGATGGCGGCGGCAGCCGCTGGCGTCCTGGCAACCGTCATTGGCGCATCGGCCGTCATGGCCGCGCCGACGACATCGGCTGTGCCGGAAACGGCGCGCGATTTCCAGCTGACGGACACGACCCGTCTGGCGCACGAGCTCTATTACTTCCGCTACGCGCCCGCGATCGTGCTGATGTCGCAAACCGACGGATCGAAACTCTCCCGCGACGCCGGCGCCGAACTCGGCAAGCTCCAGGCCGCCTACAAGGACAAGGGCGTCCTGTTCTACATGATCAACTCGAACCTCACCCAGTCGCGCGAGGATGCGGCGGCCGAGGTGGCGAAAGCCAAGTTCACCGTTCCGGTGCTGATGGACGAGCAGCAGCTCGTCGGCGAACAGCTCGGCGTGAAGCGCGAGGCTGAAGTCTACGTCCTCGACCCGAAAGCCAACTTCAAGATCGCCTATCACGGCCCGCTGGACGACCGTTTCGCCAAAGGCTCGCCCAACCTGAAATCCGCCGCGAAGGATGCCTACACGTCGAACGCGATCGATGCGGTCCTGGCCGGCAAGCCGGTCTCCAAGCCGCGGGTCGACATCACGCAGGGCCAGACCATCTCTTTCCCGGAAGCCGGCAAGACGGCCGAACACGCCAACATCTCGTACTCGAAGACGGTTGCGCCGATCATCCAGGCCAAGTGCGTGGCCTGCCACGAGAAAGGCGGCATCGCCCCCTTCGCGTTCGACAGCTACGAGAAAGTGAAAGCCTTCGCGCCGACCATGACCGAAGCCGTCATGTCCCAGCGGATGCCCCCCTATTTCCCCGATCCGCACATCGGCCACTTCAAGAACGACAACTCGCTGAGCTCGGACGACCGCAAGACGCTGATCCACTGGCTTGATGCCGGCGCGCCGCGCGGCACCGGCGAGGACATCCTCAAGACCCAGGCGGGCGAAGCGCCGGAATGGCCGGTCGCGCTCGGCAAGCCGGACGTGATCGTCACCCTGCCGGCGTTCAACGTGCCGGCCTCCGGCGTGATCGAGTACCAGAACATGCGGGTCGACAACCCGTTCAAGACCGACACCTGGCTGAAGGCGATCGCGATCAAGCCGGGCGACCGCACGGTCCTGCACCACGTTACCTCGAACCACTCGCCGGATCGCGGCGCGCCCGCGCCCAGGATCCCCGGCGGATCGGTCGGCTCCTATACGCCAGGCGCGGAACCACAGGTGATCGCGGACGAGGCTGGCGCTCCGGTCCCGGCCGGCGGCAAGCTGTCCTTCTCGATGCACTACACGACCACGGGCAAGGCCACGGTCGACCAGACGCAGATCGGCTACTACACGCTGAAGACGCCGCCGAAATACATCAAGCGTTCGACGGTGATCTCCGACTTCTCGATGTACATCCCGGCTGGCGAAGCCCGTCACCAGGAAACGGCCTATCTCGAATTCCCGGCCGACGCCTATCTCTACACGCTCTACCCGCACGCCCACTATCGCGGCTGGCATGTCGAGCTGAAGGAGAAGACGCCGGACGGCAAGGAGAAGCTGCTGATCTCGCTGCCGAAGTACGACTTCAACTGGCAGCGCGACTACGATCCGGTCGAACCGATCCTGGTCAAAGCCGGCACCAAGCTGATCGCCACCTGGGTCTACGACAACTCGGACCACAACAAGGCGAACCCGGACCCGAAGATCAACGTCACCTGGGGCGAACAGTCCTGGCAGGAGATGATGTACTTCCGCGTCAACTATCGCTGGGCTGACGAAACGGTCGACAACGTCCGCAACGACCTGCAGGCCAAGCTGATGGAGTCCCGTACGATCGGCGCGCTCGACGACAACGTCGACGGCCTGGTCCAGAAGGACGAACTGAAAGGCACCATGGCTTCGCTGAAGGCCCGGTTCGAACAGCTCGACCTCGACCACAATGGCGGTCTCGACGCCAAAGAACTCGCGGCCGGCAACGTGTCGCGCGCGGCGGCCCGCCAACAACAGGACAACCCGGACCTTTAGGCCGGACCTAAAGTCCCGTTAGCCACTAGACGGAAGGCCGGAGCATTGCTCCGGCCTTCTTAGTTCGAGCAGTCAGGCGCCCAACGCCGAGGCCAGTTCGATGAAGCTGTTGCAATGGACGTCGTGCGTTCCCGGCTTGGGCTCCGGCAACGCGTTGCCCTTCCCGTACTCGTCCGCTCGCCGCACGTAGGCCGAGCGCAAACCTCGCGCCATCGCGCCTTTGAGGTCCCAGTCGTGGCAGGCGACCATCATCACCTGCGCGGGCTTGATGCCGAACACCTGGCCCACGCTGTCGTAGACTTCGGGCCGTGGCTTGTACATCTTCACCAGCTCGGCCCCCAGGATTACGTCCCACGGCAAGCCCCCGCGCTTCGCCATTTCGGTCGCCAACGCGATGTTGGCGTTGGAACAGGCAGCGAGCACGAATTTCTTCTTGAGGCGAAGCATGCCTTCCACGACATCCGGCCACGGATCCAGCCGCCGCCAGCCCAGGGCGAGATGCATCCTCTCGGCATCGGACACGTCGCTGACGCCATATTCCGCCAGAACCGGGTCCAGCATCTCTCGATGGAGCATGTCCATCCAAACATAGCCCCGCTTGCCGGACCGCACCGCCTCCATCGCCGGCTGGTATTGCTTGCGATAGTCGTTGGCGAACGCGACCCAGTCGAGCTTGTGGCCTTTCGGCGCCAGCAGCGCCTTCGCCTCGCGGGCAATGCCGGCGTTCCAGTCGACCGTGGTGCCGAAAACGTCGAACGCCAGCACGCGAATGTCGGAAAGATCGGCCATGACGCTCCCCGTCCTAGATGACGGCGGAGCCTAGCCCAGGTAGGCCGCCAAAGCCGAGTCCTAGGCGCGGCGGCGGAAGTTGTGGACCTTGGCCGTCGGCCGCGTGGCCGGGTCTTTTTTCTCCAGCTCGGTCGACGGCAGCGGCCTGCTGTAAAGGAAGCCCTGCACCTCCGTGCAGCCGAGGCCAGCAAGGATCGTGGCTTGCTGTTCGTTTTCCACGCCCTCGGCGGTCACGCGCATGCCGAGGTCGCGGGCGAGCGATATCACGGCGCGCACGATCGACTGGTTTTCCAGGCTGGTGTCGATGTCGCGCACGAAGCGCTGGTCGATCTTCAGTTTGTCGAACGGGAAGGCGCGCAGATAGCTGAGCGAGGAATAGCCGGTGCCGAAGTCGTCCAGGGCTATCTTCACGCCAAGCTCGCGCAACGCGTGCAGCGTGCGGATGTTCTGGTCGGTCTCGTGCATCAGCACACTTTCGGTGATCTCGATCTCGAGCCGGCTGGGCTCAAGCTGCGAAGCCGCCAAGGCGCCGACCACGGTCGCCACCAGCGACGGGTTCTTCATCTGCGCCGGCGACAGGTTGATCGCGACCGACACATCGTCCTTCCACTGCGCCGCTTCTTCGATCGCCTTGCGAATGACCCATTCGCCCAGCGGCACGATCACGCCGGTTTCCTCGGCGCAGGTGATGAACACCGCCGGCGACACCAGGCCATGGCCCGGACGGTTCCAACGCAACAGCGTTTCGTAACCCGCCACCTTCCGCGTCCGCGTGTTGACCAGCGGCTGGAAGTAGACATCCATGGTTTCGGCGGCGAGCGCGTTGCGCAGGTCGGCCTCGAGGTCGGCGCGCAGGCGCGCGTCCTCGTCCATGCCCGGCTCGAAGAAGCGGGCGCAGCCGCGGCCCTGGGCCTTGGCGCGATAGAGTGCGAGCTCGGCGTTCTTCATCAGCACGGCCGGATCCGAGCCGTCGTCCGGCGAGATAGCCACGCCCACGCTGCCGCCAGCGAGGATTTCCTTGCCGTTGAGGCTGACGGGCGCGAGCAGTGAATCGACGATCAGGTCGGCGAGGTCCTGGGCCTCATCGCGGGAGGTGTTGCGTTGCATGACAGCGAATTCGTCGCCGCCCAGCCGCGCCAGGAAAGCCGACGGACCGACGCAGTCGCGCAGGCGCTGCGCCACTACCTTCAGGAAGGCG
>DASZSI010000217.1:0-3274 GCA_035548775.1 Hyphomonadaceae bacterium | reverse complement strand
TGATTCTGGATATGCAAAGAAAGCTCGCATAGACGCTGCCCCCGATTCGCTAGAATTCAAGACGGCAAATATGCCTACTTCTCTGTGAATCGCAATTGACAGAAATCGAGTGCCAAAGCCCTTTAAACTAACTTCAGCTCCCGCAATATCCCCCTTATGACCAACGATCTCGACATGCGTCCGGCGGAGCCGGCAAGATTTATCGAGGGCCGGACCGGTCCGAAGGAACTGATCATCGAGCTGTAGCGGCCAGCGCAGGTCGCCTCCAGCGCCAACCTGTTTTCCGCCATGCGCGGGCAAGTCGCGGCGCCGGCGCGGAGGCCGGGCGGATTCCTGCTCAGTAGGCGTAGGTGCCGCCGTTCTGGGTATCACAGGCGGCGATGTCGGTCTCGATCACCTGATCCACCATGACGTCGTCGCGTTTGGGCAGGGTGGTCATGTCGAATTGACCGCAGGCGATCCTGACGACCAGGCCGTACTGGTTATCCATGTCCACCGGCATCACAATCCGGTGGCCGGGCGGCAAAGGTGGTTGCCGAAATCGTTAATTCCGGCATTATGTCTGAGTAATAGATAAGGCCGCTGGACACGCAAGCGGCGGACATATGCCAGGGAGACCCCGATGAAATACCTTCTCGCCGCAGCCGCGGCTGCGATTGCCCTTGCCGGTCAGGCTTCGGCGCAGACCACGCCCGCCACGACGACGACCGCACCATCGACGCCGGCGGCGGTGCCCACCGTGCTCGAGGACTTCAAGCCGTCGTCGCTGAACCAGCCGGGACAGGACTACCCGCAGGTCAATTCGCAGGGCTATGTCCGTTTCCGCATCACGGCGCCCGATGCTCAGGCGGTAAAGGTGAGCCTGGGGCTGGGCGGCCGCGGCGGCACCACCCTGAGCAAGGCGGCGGACGGGACGTGGACCGGCACGACCGAAGGGCCGCTCGACGAAGGGTTTCACTATTATCACCTCAATATCGACGGCGGGACCTTCAACGATCCGGGGACGCTGAACTTCTACGGCTCGACGCGGTGGGAAAGCGGAATCGAAATCCCGGCGCACGACGCCGATTTCTACGCGCTGAAAGACGTGCCGCACGGCAATGTGCAGCAGATCCTGTTCCCTTCGCCCAGCACCGGCACCGAGCGCCGCGCCTTCGTCTATACGCCGCCGGGCTATGACGCCAATTCGAGCCAGCGCTATCCGGTGCTGTACCTGCAGCACGGATGGGGCGAGGACGAAACGGCGTGGACCAACCAGGGCCATGCCAATCTGATCATGGACAACCTGATCGCCGCCGGCCAGTCGAAGCCCTTTATCATCGTGATGACCTACGGCATGACCAATGACGTAAAGCCCGGCGGGCTGTTCAGCTTCGATATCAAGCCTTTCCAGACGGTGCTGATCGACGAGCTGATCCCCTATGTGGACAGCCACTTCCGCACGATCGCCGACCAGCCGCACCGCGCCATGGCCGGGCTTTCGATGGGCGGGTTCGAAACCAAGCTGATCACCTTCGCCAATATCGACAAGTTCGCCTATATCGGCCTGCTAAGCGGCGGGACGATCTCGGTGGATGATGTCGCCAAGACGCCGGGATTCCGCGACAAGGTGAAGCTGGCCTTTGTCAGCTTCGGCAGCCGCGAATTGGAAAGCGGGCACGTCGGGCCTCCGGGCGCGCCGCCGCAGGACCCGGTCAAGGATGCGGCGGAACTCAAGGCCTCGGGCTTCAACAATGTGTTCTATGTTTCGCCCAATACGGCGCACGAATTCCTGTCGTGGCGGCGCAGCCTGCATGAACTGGCGCCGCTGCTGTTCCGGGAGTGACGGGGCGCGGGGGCGGGGAACTGTGCAAGATTCTGTTCTTCGCCCTTCACAACGCCTTGTGCCTTCGGCTATAGGCGTAACATGAGCAATCTCGATATCCGTCCCGCTGAGCCGGCGAAATTCATCAAGGGCCGGACCGGTCCGTGGGAACTTATCATCGGGCTGGAGGTGCACGCGCAGGTGGCCTCCAATACCAAGCTGTTTTCCGGGGCCCGGGTCGGCTTCGGGGCGGGGCCGAACGAGCAGGTGTCGCTGGTCGACGCCGCCATGCCGGGCATGCTGCCGGTGCTGAACCGGTTCTGCGTCGAGCAGGCGGTGAAGACCGGCCTTGGCCTGAAGGCGCAGATCAATAGGACCTCGCGCTTCGACCGCAAGAACTATTTCTATCCCGACCTGCCGCAGGGCTATCAGATCAGCCAGCTTTTCCATCCCATCGTCGGCGAGGGCGAGGTGCTGGTGGAGCGTGACGACGGGACGAGCTTTACCGTGCGCATCGAGCGGCTGCACCTGGAGCAGGACGCCGGCAAGTCGATCCACGACCTGGACCCCAATGCGACCTATGTCGACCTCAATCGCGCAGGGACGGCGCTGATGGAAATCGTGTCGAAGCCCGACATGCGGTCTTCAGACGAGGCGGTGGCCTATTTCAAGAAGCTGCGGACGATCCTGGTGTATCTGGGGACGTGCGACGGCGACATGGAAAAGGGCAATATGCGCGCCGACTGCAATGTCAGCGTGCGGCGGCCGGGCGAGCCTTTGGGCACGCGCTGCGAGATCAAGAACGTCAACAGTTTCCGCTTTATGCAGCAGGCGATCGAATTCGAGGCGCGGCGGCAGATCGAGATCCTGGAGGACGGGGGCAAGATCATCCAAGAGACGCGGCTGTTCGACGCCGTGAAGGTGGAGACGCGGTCGATGCGGTCGAAGGAGGAGGCGCACGACTACCGCTACTTCCCCGACCCGGACCTGCTGCCGCTGGAGATCGAGGAAGCGTGGATCGCGGATATCCGCAAACACCTGGTGGAGCTGCCCGACGACAAGAAGGCGCGGTTCATCAGCCAGTACGGGCTGAGTTCGTATGATGCGGGTGTGCTGATCAGCGAGCAGGCGCGGGCAGATTATTTCGAAGCCGCTGCGAAAGGGCGCGACGCCAAGCTGGTCGCCAACTGGACGACCAACGAACTGCTGGCACGGCTGACCAGGGACGGGCTGGAGATCGCGGAATCGCCACTGCCGCCCGAACATATCGCCGGCCTGGTCGAGCTGATCGAGACGGGGGTGATCTCAAGCAAGATCGCCAAGACCGTGTTCGAGCACATGTGGGACGGCAAGGGCATCATGACGCCGGCCGAGATCGTCGAACAGCACGGCCTGAAGCAGGTGACGGATACCGGCGCCATCGAAAAGGCGGTCGACGAGATCGTGGCGGCCAATCCGGACAAGGCGGCC
>DASZSI010000216.1:0-7045 GCA_035548775.1 Hyphomonadaceae bacterium | reverse complement strand
CTGGAGAGTTAGCGAAATGGCGGGGGACGGCGGGGCAATCGAGAGACGCCATCCAGCCGGATGCGGCAGGTGATGGACACCGGCCTGCTCGCCTTCCTGCTCGGCATGGGATCGGCGGTGACGCTGGCGGCGTCCAACACCTTCGTCAAAGCGGCGAAAGACATCCTCGGCGGCCGGGCAGTGATGACCATAACCGCTTCGATCATCATGTTCCCCGCGATCTTCATCACGCCCCTGCCCACTTCGCAGACCTGGATGATCCTCGGCCTTTCTCTGCCGGCGCACTGGCTCTATCAGACCGCCCTGGTGCAGGCGCTCTCTCGCGGCGACCTGTCGATGGTGTTTCCCGTGATGCGGGGATCGGCGCCGCTGCTGACCGCCCTGTCGGCCTCCATCGTCATCGGCGAGCACCTGTCGCCGATTTCGATTGCCGGGCTGGCGCTGGCGAGCCTCGCCACCGTCGTCTTCGCTCTTCCTGAAAAGAACTTCGGCGGATCGCGACGCGTGCGCAATTCAGCGATCCTGTGGGCGATGGCGACCGGAGCAGGTGTTGCAATCTATAACGTGATCGACGCGCAAGGCGTGCGCTCGGGCCCGACGCAGTGGAGCTTCATCGTCTGGCTGTTCGTGCTGGACTGGATCGGCATCACCTCGATCAACCTGATCACACGCGGCCCGAAAGCCTTTATTGCCGCCGCGCGCAAGACCTGGAAACCCGGCGTCGCCGCAGGCGTGATGACCGTGATCTCGTTCACCATGGCGCTCTATGGATTCTCGATCGCGCATGTCGCCTATATCTCCGCCCTGCGCGAGACGGCGGTGGTGTTTGCCGCGGCCATGGGCTGGTTCTTCCTCAAGGAGGGCTTCGGCGCGCGAAGGACCGTCGCCGCCATCGTCCTGGCCGCAGGGCTTTGCGTTCTGCAATTCGGTTAGGGCGTGGGTGCGCGACCGCGCAACCCGTCCCTGGCTGGCCGAGCGCGGTTCTTGATCCAGCCGGCCTTGAGCGCCGGCAGGGCTGCGCCCTCCGTGTCCTCGATCCCCGCGCCCCAGGACACGTTGAAGGTGTCGTCCAGTCTTTCGTATTCGCGATCGGATGTCGGCCAACGGAAAGCCGCCCATCCAACGCCGCGCGTTTCACATTCGGCGATCAGCGCCGAATAATAGTCAGGCGCCCCCTCTCCCCAGCGCGCCGCGCCAAATTCGCCCAGAAAAACCGGCGCGCCGGCGTGCTTTGCGGCATCCAGCCTGGCGGCGAAATCCTTCCGGTCGCGATCGACAAACAATGCCTTCCCGCGTGCGCGCTTGTCCTGGTGGGTAAAGCCGCGCGGTTCGTAGTCATGGATGCACCACACCGTGCCGGAGACCGGAGGCGCGCCCATCACGGAAAGAAAGTCGGGCCTTGCGAAGGCCGGCGGCGAGATCAGCACCGGCAGGTCCGGCGCCGCGGCGCGCACGCCGCGCGCGCAGTCCCCTGCGAAGCGTTTCCAGTCCGACACGGCGCCTACCTGCCTGGCGTACTCGTCGGCAGTCCAGGCATCGAGCTTGCGACCCTGCCGGTCGAGGCCGGACATGTTGGCGTCCGGTTCGACCATGATGTTGAGACCGGCGACGCCCCGCGCGCCGGCGACCAGCCTTGCTGCGTCGACGCACATGGCCGCCCACGCCGCCTGGGCGTCAGCATCACGCCACAGCGAATCGACGATCATCTCCTTGGGAAACCAGGTATCCGCGGCATCGCGCTGGAAGACGAAGTCCGACCGGCCCGGGCCGGAGCGCAACGCCACGACGACATAAAGACCTGCATTAGTCGCCTGGGCGATCTGGCGCGACAGGATCGCCGCCACGGGCTCGTCCCGCTTCCAGGGTTTCGCGACCGTCCAGACTTCCGGATAGGACATCACGACGAGATTGGCGCCGGCGTTCGCCAGCTTCCGGAAATCATCGGTTGTGTATTTGGGCAGAACGGCCTCGCCGCCGCCGGCATCAGGCCCGTCGACCGACTCTCGCCGCCGGCGCTGGGCGATCACGGCGCCGCGTAGCACGGGCGGACCTGAGACCGGCCACAACGCCATGCCGGACGGCCGTTGGGCGAACGCCGGCGAAGAGACCGCGGCCCCCACTGAGACCAGCGTGGCCCGCCTGGTCCAGCTTTTTCCGAGGGAATTGCTCCGGAAACGCTTCATGAACGAGCTCCGGGTACCTTTTCAGGCAGTGAATCACTGTCAGACCCAAGCATGATCTGGCGACGACTTCTTGGCTACTTCCCCGCCAACCTGGCGGGAGGCCTTGCCAGCTTTGGCGGGGTTTACGCGTTGACGCGCCTGCTTTCGTCCACGGATTACGGTTTCTATTCGCTCGCCCTCACGATCATGGGCGGCATCTACACCCTTACCATCACGTGGGCCGAGGCGGCGGCCTACCGCTTCGCCGGCGAGGCGGCCGCGACCAACACCATGCCGGACCACATCCGCACGGTGATGCGCCTGCTGGCGGTGTCCGCCGCGCTGGGCATTGGCCTGATGCTGGGCGCAATTGCGATCACGGTCTCGCCAGCCCTGCGTCTGGCCCTGGCCGCCGCGACGGCGACGATGGTGCTCGCGCCTCTGATCAACTCAGCGCAGGAGATGAGCCGGGCGCAGCAGCGCGTCGCCCGCTATTCCGTCGTTCGCATGACACAGGACATCGGCGCGTTCCTGCTGGGGACTTTATTTGCCTGGCGTACCGGCCTGGGCGCAGCTGCGCCGTTCGCCGGACTTGCCAGCGTGCTGGCGGTCCTCGCCGTCGCGGAGGGTGCGAGGCTTTGGCGCGAGTCGCGAGGCGGCGTCTTCCGCCACGACCGGGTGAAACGGTATTTCGCCTATGGCGTTCCAGTCGCCTTTGCGCTGGCGCTCAATATCGCACTTGATACCGGTGATCGCCTTTTGATCGCGCTGTTCCTCGGCCCGGACTCCGTTGGCGTTTATGCGGCAGGCTATGGAATCGCCGACAAATCGGTCGGGCTGCTCTGCGCGTGGGCGGCGGCTGCAGGCGCGCCGATGATGATGGCGGCTTGGGAGCGCGAAGGGCCCGAAGCCGTCCGCGCCGTCTCAGCTCATGTGGCCCGCACCCTGATGCTGATCGCCGCGCCCGCGGCAACAGGCCTGGCGCTGGTCGCCCATCCCCTATCTGAAGTGATGATCGGCGAGGAGATGCGGACGCAGGCGGCGACCATCATGCCGTGGATTGCGCTATCGGGCCTGATCAACGGCTTTGTGCTGCACTATCTGTCGGAAGCCTTCCAGCTGTCGCGGCGCACCGACCTGCGCGCGGGGCTTATGGTGATCCCGGCCGTCGCAAACATCGTGCTCAACGTGATCCTGCTGCCGCGTATCGGCCTGATGGGCGCGGTCTATGCGACGGTGGCGAGCTATGCCCTGGCGCTTGTCCTGCTTGCTGCCGCCGGCAGGAAGCTGGCGCCGCTGGCGTGGCCGTGGCTCGACTTTGCGCGCGTGGCGGGGTCCTGCGCCGCCATGGCGATTGTTGTCCGGCTGCTGCCGGCGCCGGGAGGGCCAGCGGAACTCGTGCTCAAGGCCGGCGCAGGCGCGGTGACTTATGCAGCCGCAGCGCTCGCGTTTGACGCAGGCGGCGCACGCGCCGCATTGCGGGAGTTTCTCGCCCGGCGTGTGCGTCAGGCTTGAACCCGACACCCTTCGCCCGCTAAGTCAGCCGATGACCGAACCCGCCGCCGCCAAGCCGAAGTCCATTCCCCAGGGGGCCGGCAACGTCTGGACCGACATCGTTCCGGTTCTCCTGTTTGTCGTCGTCTACAACGTCGTCCAGCGATTCCCTGAGAACAACGGCCCCCTTTCGAAGGAGAACGCGATCTTCTGGGCGACCGGCGTCTTCATGGCCGGCGTTGTCGCCGCCATAGGCTGGACGCTGATGAAGGGGCGAAGGCTTCCGCCCATGCTGATCATTACCGGCGTCGTTGTGGTGGTGTTCGGCACGCTGACCCTGTGGCTGCAGGACAAGCGCTTTGCCTTCTACAAGCCGACCATCATCAACACGCTTTTCGCCGTCACCATCCTCGGCAGTCTCGCGATCGGGCGGAACATCTGGAAGACCGCCTTCGAGCACGCCTTCCAGATGGCCGACGGCGCCTGGCGCGTGTTCGCCTTGAGATGGGCCGGGTTCTACATCCTGCTGGCGATCCTCAACGAGATCATCTGGCGCAATTTCCCTGAAGAGTTCTGGGCGAATTCCAAGATCTTCCTGTCGATCCCGCTGGCGATCGCCTTCATGGCGCTCAACCTGCCCTTCTTGATGAAGCACGCCATCGAACCGCCGGGCGACAAGCAGGCGCCGAGCGAGAAGGACGCCAAGAAGACCGAGGATGCAGCCTAACGCGTCAGATGATCGGTTCCCGGAGGATTTCCAAAAGGCGGGAACCCGGATCTGCCTTCCGTCTCGCGATAGTGATCCAGAGCCCAGCGAACTGACGGGAACGCAAGTTCCGTCCACGGAACGTCTTCCCACCGGATCAGCATGACCTCCTGGCTTTCCGGACCGGGGGCAGGATCGTTGAGCAGCCGGGCGCGGAAGAAGATCTGCACCTGCCCGATCCGCGGGATGGAATAGACGCCCAGCAAAGCCTCGAGTTCGAGGTCTGCCATTGCCTCTTCCTGGGCCTCGCGTCTGGCCCCGTCCTCGACGCTTTCGCCGAGTTCCAGGAAGCCGGCCGGCAGCGTCCAGAAGCCTTTTCTGGGCTCGATCGCCCGCTTGCACAGAAGAATTCGTCCGCCTGCGTGCGCAACAACGCCCGTCACGATTCTTGGATTTATGTAATCTATGAAACCGCACGACTGGCAGACGCGGCGCTCACGATCTTCGCCGGGCGGTGTCTCATTTGAGAAAGAGATTGGAAGTGTCGGCTTGTTCACTGTCTCAGCATGACGAATTGCTGTGCACATCGGAAGATGCCGCCCTACATTTCATGGCGTGGGGGCTAACTGGCTTCGTCGGGCTCCCTATGCTTGCTGTGATTCGAAGACGGGGCTGGCCATGACGACCCTGGCCGATGGCGGAAGGCGATCGGAAGGGACTTCTGCACGCGAGGCAGGAGGCCGGCGGGATGAGTTTCGCCTTTCCGGATCGCCATCCCACCTTTTGAGGCGCGCGGAACAGTTCGCCGCCGAGACTTTCCAGAAAACCGGGCTTTCGGACGGCGTCACGCTGCGCCAGACCGTGCTGCTGGCAGCTATCGCCGAGGCCGAGGGCGCGAGCCAGTCCGATCTTGTGCGGGCGACCGGCGTCGACCGGTCGACCCTCGCGGAAATGATGGCCCGGATGGAAAGAAGGGGTCTGATCGAACGCTCGGCTGCGGCCGACGACGGACGCGCGAAATCAGTGCATCTGACCTATGCCGGCCGCCATCGACTGGATGCCGCCCTTCCCGCCATGCGCGCGGTGGATGAGGCGCTGATCGCCGCCCTGCCGCGGGACAAGCGCGCGACCTTCAAGGCGATCCTCGCTGCGCTGGCCCTGGCGGTCGATGCCGCGCATGACGAAACGCCGGTTGAGGTCCGAAAGCCAAGACCCCGACCGAAACCGAAGAAAAAAATGATGAAAGCAAAATCGGTTGCTCGCGGCCGACGCCGCGCGAAGCAGAAGCGGAAGAAACGCTAGTCGGCGGGCTTCGGCGCAGGCGCGATGGCCGCCGGTCCGGCCTTGGCGACCTCTGCACGATAAGCGGCGACAAAATCGTCAACATGCGCCTGATCGCTGATCAGCGTGCGCAGCGTTTTCACGATATGACCGCTGGCGTCCACCAGGAAGGTTTCGGGCACGCCGCTGATGCCGATCGCCAACGCCGCATCGCCCTGGGGATCGAGCGCGACACGGACGAAGGGATTGCCGCCATGGCTGGCAAGCCAGTCAGCAACGGGAATCTTGGGATTGGGGTCTTCGAACACGACGCCGACGATCGGCACGCCCTGTTTCTGCAATTCCAGCAGCATGGGATGCTCGGCCTGGCACGGTCCGCACCAGGTCGCCCACACATTCACCAGATAGGGCTGGCCTTTCATCGCCGCGAAATCGACCTTGCCGCCATCCAAAGTGTCGAGCTGCACCGCCGGCATCGGCCGCACCGGCGAGGTGAAGCTGGCCGGTTCGGGATTCTTGCCGGTGAGCTGGGTGAAGGCCACGATCACCAGGACCAGCAGCAAAGCCAGCGGCGTCCAGGCAAGCCAGCGGTTCACGGCTTTTTCTCCGTATCCGGCGAGGCGCCCTCGGCTCGTTCGAGCTTTCGCCGGGCATGGCCGACGCGCCAGATGGTCCAGGCGATCAAGCAACCGAGGACGACGATCGCAATGCCGTAGCACCACAGAACGTAAGGCGTGTAGCGGCCGTAGTCGAACATCAGGCGGCCGCCTGCTTGCGCTGGTTCAGCATTTCGGCGCGGGTCAGCATGATCTCCGAACGCATGTTGAGCAGGGTGAGGCCGCCGAACAGCGCAAGATAGCCCAGGGCCACGATGTACATCGGATATTTGAAGTCGTCGGACGCTTTCATCTGCACCTGGTGCAGCGTGGCGAACCAGTTCACCGACCAGTGGATGATCGGCACGTTGATCGCGCCGAAGAGACAGAGGATGGCGGCGGCGCGCGCGGCCTTTTGCGGCGTGTCCATTGCTTCCCAGATCGCGATGTAGCCGAGATAGATGAAGAACAGGACCAGCACCGAGACGAGGCGGGCATCGCCCCACTCCCACCAGGTGCCCCAGGTCGGATACCCCCAGATCGATCCGGTGATCAGACCAAAGGCCGTGACGCACGCGCCGATCGGCGCGGCCGACTTCGCCGCGACATCGGCTAGCGCATGGCGCCAGACGAGGGAGATAAAGCTTGCGCCTGCCATGAAGGCGTAGACGAACAGCGAGAGCCACATCGCCGGCACATGCACAAACATGATGCGGGCCGAGTCGCCCTGCACGGCATCCGGCGGGACCACAAAGAGCCCGTAATAGATTCCCACCACGATCAGCACGATGCCGAGCGCGGTGAAG